>CAYSWL010000026.1:0-23971 GCA_964434745.1 uncultured Candidatus Bathyarchaeia archaeon
CATTTTCTTAGTTTCCTCCTTCTTTAAATTTTAAAGTCATGACTTTGAGATTTTCCGCCCATACATCTAGTGAAGAGTTGGGGAAAGACCAGCTTGCATGTGGGTGGTGAAGGTTGTCGATGGTGATTGTTTTGAGTGTTGGCGCGAAGTGTTTGAGTCCGGATAAGATTAGGGCTTCCATGTAGTAGGGCATTCCGACGAAAACGGCCACATCGTGTGGGCCTTTGCCGTCTATACCTTGCCATGTTGGGTCAACTAATCTGTTGCCGATATCCATAGCCGACATGAAGCCTGCTGGCTGGTATCCACGTTTAACAAACTCGCCAACCATGTGTGCGGTTGCTACTACGGGGATTTTTGACGCGTTTGCGAAGTCAATGAGGTATTCAATAAGCAGTTTATCTCCTAAAGTGCGTTGTATTGCATAGCTGCCCACCACAAGAATGGGGTGAGTAGCTTTCTTTATGAGAGCTACTGCGATTTCGGGTTTTTGTATGGGGGTTGCTTTCTTTGTTGCTGCTATTTCTGCACATTGCCAAGGTTCACATGACATGTCTTATCACTCCTTAGTTTTTCGGATCATTCTAGGAAGCATTGTTGGGTCAGGAATTTCTCGTTCTTTCCAGCCTTGTGCTTCCAAGACGCTCATAATTTCTTCTTTCATGGTGATTGGTATATCTGCTGTTGTTCGGACGAATTTTTCAATGTCTTTAGGCATTACGCCGTATAGGCGTTTGTGTAAGTCGATGTAGTGAGATAGTTTTCCTGCACGGCCTTTCATTGTATCATTTGGTCGCATTGATAGTTTAGCAATTGCCACCATGGCTTCTTCTTTGGTTTCAACACATTGGAATAAGTGTTCAGGTGCTGGACCAGTGTAGATTTTTTCTCCGGTGCGTGCATCAATACTATACCAGTTTTCTTCTTGGTCTTCTCGGCCTAGAAGCATTCGTCTATATTTGCTTCCGTGTGGACCAACGATTACTGGAACACCTAGACTCCAGAATCCCGCTGCAATTGAAGCAGCTTTCTGTGAGTATGCGCCCCAAGCAAGACCTACTGCACCGATACGGTTGTGGATATAGTCAGCTATTTCTTCATAGTTACCTCGCAGGTTTCTCTTTGCGAAGATGTTGGCTACTTTGATTGCTGCGCCTGCAATGTGTGAGTTTGAAACACAAGAGCCAATGTTAGCTACACCGCCTGCTTCAAAACCGCCTGGGAATTCCTCGTATAGGGTTTTTCCATCCTCGTTCTTATAGGAACCTGCTGACATTGCCGAACACCCAGTAGTTACTACGATGAAGCGCCTTTTAGCGAATTCTCTGCATATGTCATAGACATCTTTACCTCCGCTTGGGTAGTTGGCACAGCCTACTGCTGCTAGAATGCCTGGAATTTCTCCAAGTACTAGTGGACCACCAACTTTACGAATTTCTACGTCTTGAACGGCACCTCTACCAACCCTGCAGAAGTTAGTTTCTGTAAGCATATAGTTCTCGCCAGCTTTGAGTATGTAACTGTGGATTTGCAGTTTAACTGGACAGGCTTGTTCACAACGACCGCATCCGATACATGCTTCGTATAAGTCAGCTAGCTTTGACATGTTGCCTTCTGCTGCAGCTGTTAAAGCTTCAGAAATTTCTAGGTCCTGTGGGCAAGAGCGTCGGCATAAGTTGCAGTGTCTACATGTTTTTGCTAGGTTTTGAATTTCTTCTATTGAAGGTAAAACAGAGAAACGTTTTCTCATTGGAGCAACTTTTTGAACAACTTTAACGGCTACTTCGCCTACTTTTTCAGGATCAAGAATTAATACACCAGGAACTTTGCCACTTACTAGATCAGCAACGATTTCATCTGCTGGATCATTTGTGCGATCCTTAAAGCCCATACAATTCTTTTCTGATGCGGCAATTACAGGCGCATTTACACGTTTAGCTTCTTCAGAAATGTCAGTTAGGATACATTGTTCATCAATAACAACCAGATCAGCACGTCCAGAACGTACGAATCGTCTTTCCCATGAAATTGGTCCAACGATTTTTGCTCGGTTAAAGTATCGGGTGTTATCTATTGCAGTACAACAAAGACCCACGACTTCGATTTTATCATCAACTTTGTTTTCCTTCATATATTCAATTATTCCGACTGAAGGAACAACGTTGTGGCCGATAACACAAATTGTTGCTTTAGAAGGATCAACAGTTCCTACACCCATTTGTACAAGTGGAGCATCTGGGTCTGCTTTTGGCAAATCTAGAACTGAGATTTGAGCAATGTCTGCCACTTCCATACCTACTTGGTCAACTCTACCAGCATGGAATGCTTTTGATTCAAAATCTAAGTTACCGCCTTCTTGGCCAGTGTGCGCTGATGATAATAAGTGAGTTATTTGTGATTCTGTATAGTCTAAGACATCAGACAAGTCACCTAATGTTTGGGGTCTAATACCAGTTACAAGCCTTGTGACAGGTGCTTCAATTTTAACATTTAAGCCACCAACATCAATTGGAGCACGTCTGCCATACTTTTCGATTAAGTGGTCAACAACGTGTCGAGCGTGGGCATTGTGAGTTGCGGCACCTATGCTACAGGCGAGAAGCACGATACGTGATGATTGGGCAGCAATGTCCAAACCACATGCTCCGCGTTTTCCAGCCGTCAAGTCACATTTACCATATGTGCACAAGCAACAAAGATCGCAGTCAGGCATGTAGAATGGCTTGTATTTGTTGAGTAGTTTCATGTCCCAATCCCTTAAATCTGTAATAGAAGGCATTGGGGTTGGTCCCATAGGTTCAGTCCATGAGTCATCAACAACCTTACCTATAGAAATATCAAGATTTTTAATAAGACCCGTGTTGGTCTTCATTTCGTCAATCTTTACACGCAGGTTTTTAGTTGTCAAGATAGTTAACCTCAGTAAAGGTTTAGATAATACCGCCTTTGCACTGTTTTAAACCTTTCCAGAATAAGTATGCAAAAATAATGTATTAAATATGCAAAAAAATGGCATTTAAAAAAACAGAAAAGTAAAGTAACACGTTTCTTAATAAATGTGTTACCTTCGTTTAGATATTAAACATATTAAAGATAACCAGCACTCTTGAGTATTTGTTTTACTGAAAGGTACCCAGGATTATCGGGAGGCAAATCAAGCAAAGATTTTCCATCCAACACATACTCATCTACAGTCTCATCTGCAACTATTTTGCCCATGTACTTAAATTTGAGTTCTTCTTCAGCTTGACTGCTGCGTTCTTCTGGGAAACGGTATCCGCCGACGAGATAAAAGTTATCAAATTGCATGTCAACTTCTTTAGCTATGCGGAATGCACGTTTTGCGTGATCAACTGATTTTTTTGAGTGATCAAGCATTTCAAATATGTCATTAACTTTTGAAGCTATACGTCTGTTAAGATGCTCTAGTCCTGCCGGTGAATCTATAATTACATATTCATAGTTTTTAGTTAAACCTTCAAGTGCAGCTTTAAGTGCAGTGTTAGGCATACAATAGCAGCCTTCAACCCATTTAGTACCTACAGACATGAAGTCAAAATTTTCACTTTCGTACATACCTTCGCTTAGTAAACGACTCTCTATACGTTGTGTAGGTGGCACACCGATGGTGGTTCCACCTTTCTGGATAAAAGTGTCTACAATGAGTTCAGCCATTGTTGCTTTACCCTGAGCTTTCATATCTACACCTAGCATCTCCGCTAGGTTTTGGTCAGGGTCTGCATCCACCAAAAGTAGGGGAGAGCGACCTGCTTCGATGAGTGCTTTCGCAACCAGGGCAGTGAAACTTGATTTACCGGTTCCTCCACGACCAATAGTAACAATAGTTTTCATATAAATCAGCCTCAGACAGAGTTTGATTCTTTCTTTAGCAGCAAGTCGCATATATTGTCTATGGTTTTTACTGATGGATAATCTTTATTTTTAAGCGGGGTTTCACCGTTCATATCTGACTCAGTGATTTTATTATCAAAAGGTATGAAGGCGAGCACTTCTAAGTTGTTTTTTTCAGCGAAGTTTCTGATGGCTTCTTCCTGTGCCTGATTCATAACGCGGTTGCCCACTAGGTAAAGCTGTTTCATACCTGCAGCGGCTGCAAAGTCACGGATTTTTTTGGCAATTTCAAGAGATTTGAAGTTAGAATCAGCGACAATTAGTAAAGTGTCCATTGCTCTTGCAGTTCCACGACCAATGTGTTCTACACCTGCTTCTAAGTCTAAAACTACGGCTTCATCCCGGTCCACGATTAGATGACGTAGCAATTCGCGCACGACTGCTGTGGGTGCACACATGCAACCTGAACCCATTGACTGCACTGTACCCATCACAATTAGGTTGGGCCCTATTGGAGTCTTAACTGAGTAATCACGCACGATGTCATCAACACTAAAGGAAAGTTTGTAGACACCTGAATACTCGGTTTGTGTTTTTGAATCTACAAGAGGTTTGTTGTCAGAAACCGGAACGAGTTTACGTGTTTCTTCTGCCGATAATCCCAGTGTCAAAGCTAAGTTCGGGGAAGAATCGGCATCAATAGCTATAGTCTTAAAACCGCGTTGCGCAAAACCTGCCGCTAAACCGCCTGCAATCAGAGTTTTGCCAACGCCGCCTTTACCAGCAACAGCAACCTTCATACAAATACAACTCAAAAACAATTTCTTACCTAACTTAATTTACGTTTCCATAAATAATGAACAATAATTACAAATTTAGAAGCAATGTATCAATACGATTGCAGAAAAACCAACAACCACATTTCCACCCCATGCCGCATTCGCATAATTTTATGGCTTTCTGCATTATTTTGGATTGGATAGTTAAGATGACATCTTAGGGCAAACAGAGTTTTTAAATAAAGATGGCGATACAAACTTGTTTACTTTTGAAATATTGCATTACTAGATAAAGGTAATTTTGTAAACAAAGAAAGAAATTCAATTAAGAAAGATTGAAGGAAAACAACAAAGTGGCATCAAGTATAACTTTTTTATGAGAATAATTAAAATTAAGATATGTTTAGGGGTTATTTTTAGTCTGTTCCATCACTGTTCGGCGTGTGCGAAATCCATAGTGTTCATAAAATTTGCAGGCAAGTTCATTACCTGCTGAAACCGATACTTGTTTGGTTGTAGCCCCTTGCTGTTCAAGCCAGCCAATGGCAGACTTCATTAAATTATTCCCAATTTTTAGGCCACGAAAAGGTTTGTCAACGTATATAGATTCAATTTCACCTACACCGCTTTTATTTAAACTACTTACGCAGTAACCCACAGCCTGCCCATTTGAGTTATCTATAGCAATCTCGACACGTAACACCGCAGCTTGTGCTATCTTAAGTAGCTCTTTTTTACGTTTATCAAACGTTAAAGCACGATAATATGGCTTAAAACTTAGTGAAGAGGAAATATTTTGTTGATTTAGACCAAGCCAAAGCGGCTCAATTTGATCAAGCAGAGTTTCGTCACCTACGACGTAGTTGATTTTAATATTTGGTAATTTAGCCACATTAACCAACCCGCAATAATAGGCGTTAATAATATAATACTCACTTCAGGCTTAGAAGACTTTTGGCTCACCCGAAACAGATAATAACGCAAAAACGCCCTATCGAAGCAGGAGTACTAAAAAATGTCAGCCTCTAACCTTTCACTTGCCGTAATCGGCGGAACCGGCAGCGAAGGAAGCGCAATTGCCGCTCGATTCGCCAAAGCAGGCATACGTGTGCTTATTGGCTCACGTGATGCAGCAAAAGCCCAGAACACTGCAAATACAATAAATGGAAAATTCGGTATAAATATCGTCGAAGGCTACACAAATCGTGATGCAGCCGCCAAAGCCGACGTAGTTTTGCTTTCTATTCCTTATTCAGGCATGCCACCAATCCTTGAAGACCTTAAAACTGCGGTGCAGGGTAAGATTGTTATTAATATTGCCAGTTCACTTGATCCTGAAAGAAAAAGCCGCGCAAAGCTTAACCCAAAAGGTTCTATCACTGCAGAAGTTCAAGAATTCTTTGGCGAAGGAACTAAAGTTGTAGCAGCATTCCAAAATATCTCACCTGAACAACTAGAAAAATTCGATTCAAAGATTGAGACTGATGTTCTAGTTTGCGGTGGAGATAAGGAAGCACGTGAAGCAGTTATCGCCATGATTAAAAAAACAGGCATTGAAGCAATTGATGCAGGTGTTCTCGCTAATGCCGTAGTAGTAGAAACGTTAACTGCAGTATTAATCTACATCAACATCAAGAACAAAGTCCACGGTGCAGGAATCCGCGTAGTAGGCATACCACGCAATTAATACATAAACTATCTTTTTTCTTCTTTTTTAACGAATTTTTTGCTCTGCTATCAAACCGTGTTTTTTATCAAAAGTTGGATTTTAAGGTTTGAAATATTCGCGTGCTTTTTGGCTCCGAACTATTATCTGTTCTATTGCTTCACGGCATAATGTGTTGTTTTCAATTTCAAGAATTTTTTTAAGATCATATGCGGAATCGACGTCGTGAATGATATTAAATGAACCATAAAACCGCACCTTTAGGCATTTGTTTTTAGCCTCATTAGTATGAACTGAAAAACTATTTGGACCAAAATGCGGCATGACTAAAGTAGGCATACTTTGAAAAAGTGCGTTTGTACCTCCATCATGTGAAGGAGCTAAAACTATTGATGAATCATCTACACCCAGTTCGATAATTCGGTTAACATCGATGGGTCGTAGTAACGGAACATCAGCAGGTACAACTATAACCCAGTCAGCTTGCTCTTTAGCACACCAGTTAATAGCTTCACTTATTGAGAGGTTTAGACCATCTTGGCTAGCTTCAAGGTAGAATATGCCGAAGCGATCAGCCATCCGTTGGACTACCTTATCGCTTCCAATAATAACAATTTCGTCAACAGCTGATGCTTGTAGAGCACGTAGAACATCCTCAAGCATTGCTAAGGTTAGCAAGCTACGCTCTTGTGTATTGAATACATCAGAAAGTCTTCGCTTGGATACTTCAAGACTTTTTACGGGTACAACAGCAAATATGGTCATATCGATCATACCGTTAGAGTGCATAGGTATTATTCTGTTCTTTTCCAAAAAAGAATTGTAAGCTACCTAAAAATATTCAGGTATTAAAAATCACAACTACTTGCTAGTTGCGCTGAATATTATAGAGCTTATGGAGTAAATTTTACATCTTCATTATTCCTGAACCTAAGAAGTATAGCTTCGTATAGTAAAAAGCCACCCAGTATGCTAATGGCACCTTGAATAACATTGAAGGATGCAATGAAAGGTAGTGAAGCCATTACAGCTAAAGAAGAGGCATAGAATCCAGACATAAAGATAGGTAACAGTAAAACATTTGACACTGCAGTTACGCCAACTCGGGCTAATATTCCTGAACCTATGGAGGCAATTTTCCAGCCATTACTTGCAGGCCTTCTTGCGCGTAAGACAAGATAAACTCCTAGTATAGTAGCGAATTCAGCGATAAATCTCATAACTCCACTGAAAGGATCACGTAGACCGATGCTAAACATCAAAATAAGGCTCGTGGTAGTTGCTGAATAAAAGCCAAAAAGGAAAAAAGATACCAATACGACAATGCCTAATATATCAAATCTGAGAGCAGGCATGTATGGAAAAAGGATTTTTAATCCAGACATCTTAAGGACCCAATCAAGTACGAATACTAAAGTGCCTAACAGGGCTGTACCTGCAATTACAACACTTTTTCGCTTGAAGTATAGTTCGTTCACGGCAGCCGCCTTTCTTTAGAAAATCTACACGGTTGCCTAAAAATATTAAGGGTTGGCGCATAAGAAAAAGCGCCGTATTTGAGGTTTTATTCGTTAAAGTGTGGAATGATTTTGCTTCCGACGATGTCAATTGCTGTTTTTACGTTAGGTCCTATTGGAGAACCAACAACAAATTGACCAATACCGATTTTCTTGAGTTCGGCAATACGTTCAATACACATATCAGGTGTACCGGCTACAGCGAAAACATCGATCATTTGTGGTGTAACTGAACCGAATGCTTTGCCAAAGTCACCGACCTTGAGAGCGGCACGGATTTCATTAGCTTTTGCTACATCAATTCCGTGTCTTTCAAGAACCTGCTCAGGACTGCCTGCAACAATGAAAGCAACAACTGAAGAGGCGGCCTTAATTGCTTTCTTAAGATCATCGCTAACACTAAATGAAGTGTATGCTGCTACATCTACGTCGCCTGGGTTTTTGCCTACTTGTTTAGCGCCTTCATTTGCGAGCTTAACAGCATAACCTATATCGCTTGGGTGGCTTGCGTTAACAAGAACACCATCTCCGATTTTGCCTGCAAGCTCAAGCATTTTTGGACCTTGAGCACCTATGTATACAGGGATTTTGTTTTTTGGTTTAAATTTGAATTTGGCTCCTGCAGTCTTAAAGACATCGCCTTGGAAAGCCACACCTTCTCCGGCGGTAAGTTTGCGGAAGATTTCTATAGATTCACGTACAGCTGCTAGGGGTTTGCCCATTTCTACACCGACTTCTTCAAGTGTGGTTTTATCGCCTGCACCCATGCCTAAGATAATTCGCCCTGGAGCAATTTCGTCAAGGCTAGCTATTGCTTCTGCAGTTATGACTGGATTGACCATCCAAGGGTTGGTTACACCTGTGCCAAAAACGATTTTATTTGTGTATATTGCAGCTGCTGCAAGGGTTGTGTATACATTGCGGTTACTATAGTGGTCAGTAATCCACATGTTGTTGAAGCCGTTGTTTTCAGCTAATATTCCATATGTGGCTATTTTCCAGTAGGGTTCTTTTGGAACGAATTCTATACCGAATTTTAATGCCATTTTTTTGTCCTCCTTACATTCCCTGAACAATCTGTTCAGCTATTTTCAACAATTGCATATCGCCTAAGGCAGTGACAGTTTTTTCTGCATCTAACGTCACGGCTGCTTGAAGGATAACAGCAATACCTTCTTTAGTTTCTGCTTTTCCCTCTTTCATTTTAAGCAGCATGTCGTTTGCTAATGTAGTAGGCAATGCATCATTCTTTGAGTTCAAAATAACTCCGATTAGTTTACCCGATAA
This sequence comes from uncultured Candidatus Bathyarchaeia archaeon, assembly GCA_964434745.1. Lineage (GTDB taxonomy): Archaea > Thermoproteota > Bathyarchaeia > Bathyarchaeales > Bathycorpusculaceae > JADGNF01. Next base: position 9,102 of record CAYSWL010000026.1, read on the forward strand.
GGGTGCATACTTTTCAGCGGGTATCATTTCAATGAGTTTGGGGTAATCCATGATAGTTTACTCCTTGGAGAAAATAGTTAACGAATGTAGCCTTAAAAAGATGTCGTCCAGTAAGCTAGACAAAGAGGTTCTCAGTCTTTACAAATACCTTTGTAAAAATATAACTGCAATACTATGTGTACATAATTGCCAATCAAAAAAAATTCATCTATAGAAGGTAATGTACAAAACGATATTATTCATTGTATAAGCTTAATGAAAATATTAAGGTATTTAAAGAAAACATAAATCAGGTTTTTCTATAAACATAAGTCAAGGCTTTTTTTGAGTAAGGTTTACATAAGTGCAGTCTCAAGGTTTTCTGAAAACAGAAAAGGATAGGCTAAGATGGATCCGATTAAGGTAATTGCTGTAGAAAACTTGCCCTTATTCACTGCAGGTGATAATATTGGACAATACATTGTTGAGGCTGCAGAAAAACAGGGCACACCTATACAGGAAAATGATGTAATAGTTGTTACTCATGTGGCAGTCTCAAAAGCTGAAGGTAATGTAGTAAATTTAGATGATATTATACCATCGAAAGAGGCGTTGGAATTAGCAAAAAAAGTTGACAAAGATCCTGCTATGGTAGAGGTAATTTTGCGGGAAACTAAAGAGTTTGTACGTATTGGTCCAAATAGTCTAATAACGGAAACCAAACATGGCATTGTTTCTGCAAATGCTGGCGTAGATAGGTCGAACATAAAAGGAGATCGCATGGTAGCTTTGCTTCCTATCAACCCAGATGCTTCAGCCCACACTATTCAAAGTGAGATTAAAAAATTAACAGGATGCACTGTTGCAGTTATTGTGTCAGATACACATGGTCGACCTTTGCGTATGGGAGAAATTAATGTTGCCATAGGCATTGCGGGCATTAAGCCTATTAGAGATAGACGAGGAGAAAAAGACCTCTTTGGCTATGTCTTAAAGATTAAGCAAACATGTATTGCAGATGAATTAGCCTCAGCAGCAGAACTAGTAATGGGGCAAGCAAGTGAAGGCATACCGGCAGCAATCATAAGAGGATATAAATACAGTACGTCTGAAAATTCTTCCGCTAGAGATCTTACAAGGCCTAAAGAGAAAGATATGTTTAGATAAATCATCAAGGATATTACTATTATGGAAGCTTTAACACCAAAAGAGTTTTTTGAAAAAACTTTGCCAGAACGATTTAACCCAAACAAAGCAGAAGGGGTGGATGTTATTGTTCAGGTTAATATTACAGGATCAAATCAGAGTAACTGGATTGTTACAATAAAAGATCAAAAAATTGATACAAAAGAAGGGGTACATCCAGCGCCAACTTTATCTTTAAAAATGGCAGAAAATGATTTTTTGGATTTGATGAACGGAAAGATTAGTGCTGAGAAAGCCTTCTTCACAGGCAAAGTTCAATTTAAGGGAAGTATTACACTAGCCCTCAAACTTAGGGAAGCAGGATTTCTCTAAGTAATAATGCACTATTTTTTTATCTGTGTTGATGGGGCAGTTTTCTCTTTTTCTGAGGAAGCGCGTATTTGGCTAGCAAGTAGTTTGAATGTGAAGGGCAAATTGTTCTTCTCGTCAACAAGGTTGATTAGGAATACATTCACGTCAAGCAGGTTTGCACCCATTTTTTCTTTAACATATAACTGAAATTTGTCATAGGCATCGTAGTTAGGGTGGAATGATATAAGCACTTTATCATAGCCTAAGCCTAAGCCTTGTTTAGCTAAAAGCACAGCAGCTGTAGAATCTTGGCTAATTGCTTCAAAGTGAGATTTTTTGAATTCATAATCGTTTTGTACAACTGCTGTTTTTTGATCGAACTTTAAGAAAGTTAACGCCATTATGGTGTGGCCGATTTTGATGAGATCAGGTATTGCAGTATATTCTTTGATGTATCCTTCTTTCTCTAGTTTTGCCCTGATTCTTGTCGCGGTGGGTTGAGAAGTGCCGATTGCTTTAGCGAGTTCTCTGTCACTTCTCCGTGAGTTCTTAACTATTTCAGAGAGCATTTTTACCTCTAGATCTTTCAAGGTCATCCTCTCCATAGGTTATGGTATATAAATGAGTTTATTAAGTTGTTGCAAAAAAATCTGATGTTACATAATTTTTAGCTTTTTTGCAACATCTTTTGGTAAATCGATTTCATCTACTTTGAAAGTATGAGGTTCGTCAATTGTTAACAAATCTTTCAAGTCATTAGTATTTAGATCGGCAATTAGCTTTATTATTTCCTCTTTGGCAGCGTCTAAATGTTCTTTGAATTTTTCTTTGTTTTCGTAGATTACTTTTGCAAAGGCACAAATTTCGTATTTCTTGAGGTAAAATTCAACTTTACAGGTGGATAAGTTAATGTCGAAGGTCACAGGACCTGCTTTACATGTTTCAGGTTTAACAGGATGTATAGTACATTTGCGTGTTTCTTTATTATAAAAAATACAGAATCCTTCGGTGTCGGAGCTTGGATGAAGATGACCATCTTGTACGAAAATGTCCTTAGATGATATGTTGTTTGATTTTAGATAGTTAGTTATGATTTCTTTTCTATTCTGTGTTATCGGTGGGTTTGCGCCTTGGCAACATATGAGCTTACAGGGTGTGCATACATCAAGTGAATATGTTTTTCCATTACGATCGTTAGACATATAGGTTCTCCAGTTTAGGAGTATGGTTGATTAGATTTTAAGCACTTAATAAGCTTTGAATATACTGAAGCAATTGCTTCCATTAAATCGGTTCGTTGTGCTTTTTTAGAAACATCGCGGCTGATTAGGTCTGATAAGTTGCCGTTTTCGATTCTTTTCTGTATTAATGGTAAATATTTTTTCTCTTCAGATTGAGCGTTTGCCCAGGCTATTTGATATAAATGTTTACAGACATGATTGGCAGTTTGCCCAGCTGGATGTTTAACTTGTGCTTTAAGTCCAGTGGCTAAAATAGAGTTAAAATCGTTAACCAGTAAAGAATGCGGCATTAACTCTGCTTTTTCAGCAATTAAACCCCTTAAGGTAGAGCGAACAAAACAACTTAATGCAACATCAGATTTGACACATTCTTGTTCATCCATTACTCTCACTTCGAGTGCAGAACGATCAAAACGAAAAATTACGCCCCGTGAATTCACCCACTCTTTGAATAGTATTGTTTTTGAGGCACCTACTTGAGCCAATTCGTTCGAGTAACGTCCGATTATGTTATCTTTATACATTTTAAGTGAGGAAATATAATCAGGAACTACCTCTCCAGTAATTGAGGGGACTTCTTTTTGGTTAATTTTATAGAATGCTAATCGGTTATCTACGTTTTTTCCAAAACTACCTTCGTAGATCGGAGAAGATGCTGAGATAGCAGGCAGATATGGACAGATATTAACTAGGTAATTGTGCATTAGAACTCCATTGGCATCTTTCATATAAGGTAGATTAAGGTGAAAACTTTGAATGTTAAGCCAGCCATGTTGATTCAGATTAAAGAGTTTATTATATTCTTGATAGATTTTTCGATGCCTATGAGGCCAAACTTTAGTATCGTTAAGGTGCATCAAAGGATGCATTCCTGTACCTAGCAACTGGGCACAGTATCTTTTCCCTATAAACTCTGAAAGAGTTAGTACTGCTTCATGCATGGTTTCTTCAAAAAGGACAGGCGATCTAAAAGGTTCATTAGCTTTTATTTCCATAACATGCAACTGAAGTTCTTTTCCAAATGAAAAATTGGGTAACTCTACGAAGTTGACAATTTTTCCACAGTAATCTTTTATAATTTTATCAGTTATAGGCAAAGGTCTAAGCGTTTCATCTACGATTGAGAACTCATGTTCTGGACCTATCACTTCAAGCGGTTTATACGTAGAGGTTCATCTCTTATTCGGCATAAAGTGCCAGATGCGATTATGGTGATCTGTCAGTTTTTAAACATAACTATACAGACCTATATTTTTAAGGTTAAAAAATATAGAAAGATCAAATCAAGCAATCAGCTAACTGAGAAATCATTGAAGAGAGGAAAAAGATGCATAGTATTTAGATCCAGTTTTAGAATAAGTTAGACAAAAAACGTAAGCTGTTATGTAATTTTATGTAAACGAGTTTTATTCTAATAATCAGGTTTGCGTTGAATATCGTAACTATAAATAGTTAGTTTTAAATATTGCATTAAGATACGGCTCTTTGATTATCTGGTGTCCTATGAGTGCTGGTCGTCTCTAATATCGACCTAACAGCAAACATTCAAGTGATGAAGCCATCTGTGTTTTTAGACTCCACAATAAAAGATACTACGTTAAACATTAGCAACGATTATCGCTACTTGAAAACGGGTTACTATGTATCGTTGCACGCAGAGATTTTAGGGAACAAAGTTATACCCTCATGCGAAAATATTATTGATTCAAGCAGAACGCCTATTCTGCTTTTACGTGCAGCTAAGTCAGAAATCCCAACCTTGAAATTCATAGTAACAGACTCAGTGAAAAAAATTGTTTCTGAAATTGGTTTTCCAGTAGTGATTTTTGCAGTTAACCCATTTATTTATGATGGTTACAAAACTGCTAACAATAAAAGTGCTCTTTACCGAGCTATGAAAAGTTTAGGTATGAACTACAAGTTTGCAGTCTGCGCTCAACCGCTCAAAGGTACAATTACATCAATGAAGTCTATTTTTGGCAAATGTACAGATCAGGATCCCGAGACTAAAAAGTTATGTCAAAAAGTATATGACCTCTATAAAATTCCGGTATGCAAGCTACATGTACAAAAAAGCGATAATAAAGCTTATTTGTGTGGGCTGCAACCCGTAGGCAAAGAAGAACTCACAGAGCAAGACGTACAAATGATATCAAATCAGGTTTCGCTCCTCTTGGAGCAAGGAGAACCAATAGTTGTCTAAAATTGCCTGCTATGTTGAGAAATATAATTTTTCGGATCCCCGTGAAGAAGCTGCCCTTGAAAACTTTAAACGTGCCGCAGAGATAGCTGGCCAAGAATTTCATTATATGTTCCGAGAAAATATATCTGACGTTCCGAAATACGATGCAGTATTTATACGTGCAACTACAGACCCTCTAAATACGGCATATGTAGTTTCAAAAACTGCGTGGGAACTTGGACTAAAAGTCATTGATGATCCTGAATCGATAACTATTTGCGGCAATAAAATTCACCAATACGCATTATTCGAAAAATACAATGTACCACATATACCTACAGTATTCTTAAACCGAGATGAATTACATCATAAGAACATTAATGACATCTTCAACCAGTTAGGAAAACCTGTAGTCATCAAAGCGCCCTATACAAGTTTTTCAAAATATGTTGAAAAAGCTGCATGCGAAACCAGTTTCAGAGATGTTGCCAAACGATTCTTTAAGAAAAGCGATGTGTTAGCCGTACAGAAATTTACACCTACAGCATTTGATTGGAGAGTTGGTGTGCTAGGTAACGACATTTTGTATGTATGCAAATATATGATTCCTAAGGGCAAATGGAAGCATGGAGCAAAACTTCGCGGTAAACCAACTGTTATCTGGGGCAGAACTGTTTCAGTTAGCAAAGACGATATGCCACCACAACTTAGAGAAGTTGCACTTAGAGCCTGTAGTGTAGTAGGTAAAGGTCTCTATGGGGTAGACCTTAAAGAAGTTAATGGCGAGTTTGTAGTAGTCGAAGTAAATGACAACCCAAGTATCTATGCAGGCTATGAGGACTCAGAAGCGAAAGATTTGTACTCAAAAATCATCAACTATCTATCTGAGTAAATAAAAGGTGTTTCGACACCTATTTATTCTGATATTTCTTTTAACAACCTGTGTTAGGAGACACTTTGTATGACTAAAGCTGAGCATAAAATTCCAGTTAAAGATTACGAATTTACTAAAGAACTAACTGTAGATGAACTTGTTTTACAGATGGATGCTGCTTGGGGGTTTACAGCAGGCAAACTCGCCACAGGCGTTAACATTATGGAAGACATGGTTAACGAAAAAGGATGCGTAAAATTTCTCTCCTTCACAGCGGACATAGTAGCTACAGGCACAAGAGGCGTCATACGCGAACTGGTTAAACGCAAACTTGTTGATGTAATAATTACAACCTGCGGTACATTAGATCATGATGTAGCCCGGTGTTTCAAAGACTACTATAGAGGCAGCTTTGTAATGAATGATTCAAAACTACACCATGAGGGTGTAAACCGTCTGGGCAATGTGCTTGTACCTAATGATAGCTATGGAATAATTATTGAAAAGAAAATAATAGATATGCTTGAAGAATTATACAAAGAAGGAAAAAGAGAGCTTTCAACAAGTGAACTTACCCGTGAAATTGGTCTGCGATGTTGCAATGAAAGTTCAATCCTTTACTGGGCGGCAAAAAATGATATCCCTATTTTTATCCCAGGCATCACAGATGGCTCAGTAGGTTATCAACTATGGTTCTTTAGTCAAGATCATAAAGATTTCAGGATTAATATACTAAAAGATGAAGGCGAGCTTAGCAACATCGTTTTTGATGCAAAAAAGAGCGGGGCCCTTATTGTCGGCGGCGGCATCAGTAAACATCACACTATTTGGTGGAATCAATTTCGAGACGGCTTAGACTATGTAGTCTACATTTCAACTGCAGATGAATGGGACGGCAGTCTTAGCGGCGCCAGACCACGAGAAGCGGTATCATGGGGAAAAATCAGCGAAAAAGCCAAACGGGTTATGATTGAAGGCGACGCTACAATGGTAATGCCAATAATGACAAGTTCACTTCTAACAAGACTAAATAAAAAGTAGATAAATTAAAAAGAACTTTTTTTCTTTTTAATTTAGAGGTCGTTAAATAGCCAGGTCATGTCTGGCCCTTTTCGTTTTTCTGTTACACGTTCACTTAATGCCTGTGTTATTAGTGGTAGTGCAATAGTTGCATCACAGTAGCATACAGCTCGGGTGTTGGGTGCACTGTTAATTTTACCCCAACTAATTGCTTCTTCAAGTGTACAGCCACTAAGTCCACCCCATTGTGGGGAGTCTGTAGTAATCTGTATTGCATATTTATGTGGGTAATAGTATTCCTGCAGGCTTTTGCGTAGTCCACCTTGTCTGCCTTCGACACCTTGGTCGTTGGTCATAGGGGATACTGAAATTGCGATAAGCTGGGTGAGATCTTTGGGAACACCCCCGCCTATGTAGACAACTCCAACATCTTTGGTTTTTGTGCCTATACTAATGAATTGGTCGAATTCTTTTACACTATCAAGGATAACATGGTGACCTTGATTTTTTGCCATAAGAAATGTTTCGCCGTAAGCAGAGTCTACCATAGCTGGACTGTAGATAGGCACGCCATTTTCGTATGCTTTTGCTGCAATAGCGGGGATTTTCTTTTCACTTAAGTACTTACCTAATAAGTGGAAAAATTCTGCACTAGTATAAGGATAGTCAGTTTTAAGAGTCATTACAAAGTCGGTTATTAGTTCTTCCATCTTTCGATAATCAGTTTCTTTGCCGAAGACATCGTAGTATCGGTTAATGTCATCTTTGAGCAGTTGTTCATCATTAGCCATATGACTACCTTGCCAGTAGCCAAAACCCATTGCATCCACTATGTCTTCTGATACGTTTGCACCAGTACTAACTAGCACATCTATGAAACGGTTTTCAATAAGCCAATTAATTATTGTCCATTGACCTGCAGTGCTCATGCTACCAGCGTAGCCTAATGCTATAGTGATGTCTTTCTCTTTGATCATGTTCTCCCAGACGTTAACGGCTTCACCAAGTTTGCGACCCTGATAAGCAGTCTTAGACATATCAGCAAGTAACTGTGAAACACTCTTCGGTTGAATCTTAATTGGTTCCAACTTCTTCGCGAAATACTCACTCATTAATGTGCACCTATTTGTATGACGTGATAAAAGGTCTCATAATTAAAATTTATTATCCACAAAAAGCAGCCACAAGTTGAAACATGCCGCAAAGTAAAACATACGTATAAAATTCCAGCATAGAACATCACCAATCTATTAGGCTCCATTAATCATTTAGTTTAACAATGATTAGTAATCAAAAAAGTATAATTGAATTAGCAGTCACTACATTAAACAGAACAAAATCAATTTAACTGAAATAAATAAGTAACAAACATAATGGCACAATTTTGTTGCATTATAAAAAGTGAGGTTTAATAGGAAAATTGCATTATTGTTATTTAGAGAATATCTTGTTTTAGGGTTGATTTTTATTATGTCTAATGATGAGGTTAACCGAAAAAGCGCTAAAACTAAAAATAAAAAGCCATCTATGCCACCTACTGCATATGTGGATCATGATGATAAATTTTATTATATTCAAGTGGAGCTACCTGGTGTACATCGGGAAGATGTGGAGTTAACGGTTTCAGACCAAAGCTTTTGTGTTAGAGGAACACGTGAGGAAAGTGAATTCTTCGGGTGTTTTGCGTTAGCTCACCCAGCAAATACTCAAGAAGCAGTTGCAGTTTATGATAGTGGATTATTGAGTATAGAAATACCATTAAAAGCACCGGGTAAAGAAAAGAAAATCCAAATTGAATAGGTTAAAAACATTCGCTAACATATCCCTTTTTGATCTCATGAACACAATAGATTTAGAAATGTGTTCTTATCAACTGAACTGATTCTTGAGTGACATCAATAAATTAGGCGCATATGCTCTTTTTAAAACCGAAAAAATTGGCAGAAAAATTTTAGATATTATAGCGAATGATAAAAAAGAATAAGAAAAGTAAGGGTTAAGAGAACCCTGTCGATTAGTTTATTTTGCCAACAGTTTAGGCTAGTGGCTTGCCGCAATGTGGACAGAATTTTGTGCTTTCACTTATAAATCTTCCACATTGTGGACAAATTCTGTTTGTTTGCTGCTGAACTGGCTGTGCATAGGTTGGTTGGGAAGCATATCCTGATTGTGGAGCACCGTAAGGCTGCTGATATGCTGAAGCACCGTAAGGAATAGGCTTGTAAATTAATGCAAGTATGCCACCGATTAAAGCGAGCAATCCACCGACTCCAATTATGGAAAATACAAGAATTAATGCACCCCATTTGGTATGTTCCATTGGGTTGGCTTTAAGTTTGCCTGCAAAGACTATGAGCAGAATAGAGGTTATTAGCATCCATGCTCCAAAGCCTATTAATGTAGACCAACCCCAGCCAAACATGCTGTCGTAATAATAACCGCTATACCAAGAATTTAACGATTCATTATATGCAATAAACGCAAGGGCACCAAATGCAAGAAATGCTAAAGATCCAAGCAGACCAAAAATTCCGCCTAGTAAAGATAAAATATATGCAGCTGTTGGTTTATTTTGAACTTGATTACTCATATTTTACATATCCCCTCTCAAATAAATTAGTCCACTCTATTAGGTAAAGGAATATTAAATATTTTGGTTCAACTGAAAATTTCAAGCTGTAATTATTGGGAAAAAATAAAGAAAAAATACATAGGAATTTACTAGCCTGTCGAGGTCACATTTTCTGAGGCGCTACTATACCAATTATGCTTAACGCATTACTTAATACTGTACGTATAGCATCTGTTAAGGCTAGCCGGGCATCGATTAATTCGCTGGATTCTGCTTTTAGCACTGGCAAAGCATTGTAGAAAGTATTGAATTTATCAGCCAAAGCATTGGAGTAATCAGCAAACATATTTGGCTTAAGGTATTCAGCAGCTTCAATAAAAGTATCTGGGAAACTGGCTAAAGCTAGTATTAAATCATGCTCAATTTGCTCTTTGAGAGCTGCACCACACGGGCTTTGTAAAATGTTTGTGGCTTTTCTTAGTATACTACAGGCTCTTGCATGTGTATATTGCACATATGGCGCGCTATTGGTTTCAAAGTTAAGCACACGATCCCAAGTGAAAACAACTTGCTTGGTGGGGTCTACATCAACTAAGGCATATCGAACTGCACCTATGCCTACAAAGGTTGCAATATTGAGCTTTTCCTCATCTGTTAGCTGTGGAGAACGGTTTTTTACCTCTTCTAGTGCACGAGCAATAGCTTCGTCAAGTACCTCATCGAATGTAATGTAATGCCCACGTCGGCTACTCATTTTATAACCGGGTAGTGTAACTAGGTTATAAGCGAAATGTATAAAGTTCTCTGCTGCTTTGCCGTAGCCTAAGGCGTGCAATGCAATTTTTAGGTGTAACTGCGCTAAAGACTGTTCCATACCTATGACATTTATTACTTGGTCAGCTTGGGTAAATTTCCAGAGTGTATAAGCCATATCGCGTGTTGTATATAGTGTTGTGCCATCAGCACGAACTAATGTGAGTGGAGGTACCTTATTTTGGGCGCTTAAGTTGAGTTTTTGTTTGAGATTTTGATCTTGCACTACCTTTTCAGCGTCAAATTCTTGTACACCTTTTTCTATGAAAACGTAACCAGACATTTCCAGTTGCTTAAGTACATTAGTGACTTGATTACTCCAAACAAAATCGCTTTCCCAATCCCATGAATCATAAAATACATTTACTCTAGCAGCGGTTTGTCGAAAACCATCTAAACATAACTCGCTTACGTAACGTACGAACTCTTTGGCAGGTGGTTGACCAGCTTCATAGGAACGGTTAAGCTTGTTAATCTCTTCTTCAGGATCAGCATCTTCAATAATTTTTTCGTACAGTTGAGTATATAGCTGTGGATGTTTTGTCTTTAGTTCAGCTTCTATAGCAACCCATTCTTCTAATTCTTTGGTAGTTTTTTCAGCCTCTGTAGTTCCAGCTTGCAGCGTTAGATTATGTTTTAATCGATTGATTTCGACTATACAGCTGGTTAAAGTGTATATTTTGCCTATGAAATGATCTATTTTTTCGGTTGGAGAAGGGCAACCGAGTTTTTTATAACCATAAGCTATAACGCTACTTTGGCGACCTACATCGTCAACATAGTAGTGTGTAGTAACGTTATGTCCTCGACATTTGAGGATGCGTGCAAGGGCATCACCAAGCATTGGATTCCGGGCTTGGCCAATATGGATTGGATGAAGGGGATTAACACTTGTATGTTCTACAATTATCTTGTTAGGTTTATCAGTTTTAATATAACCATATTCAGACCCCAACATACGAATGGATGTTAAAGTTAGCTCTGAAAGAGTAGCAAAATTTGCATAAAAGTTAATGAATCCACCTACCGGTTCAACACGTTCAACTAGGATAAACTGTGTGGCATCTATACTTTGGGCGATGTGAGCTGCGAGGTCGGCAGGTTTTTTCTTTAGCTTTTTGGCTAGCTCAAAGCATATTGGGGATGCTAGCTGCCCATAGTTCGGGTTTGCAGGTTTACCCAAAGAGTAAACTTTAATTTTGCATTCGGGAAGCGCTGTTTCTACTGCTTTAGACAAAATGACTTCGCATTCATGGCGAAATTCGGCAAACGGATTAGCACAGACCATACTTCATCGCTCAGATTACCTAAACCTTACATCAGGTTAAGAGTATAATATTTTAGATTGAAGCCTTATTTATCTACGTACTGGATGAAAAATGGCCATGAAGACAAGCATAGTCTTCTCTGAGAAAACTTTGCACTACGGTACATGGCATATTGAAGGCCCTCAACGAGTCAGAGTTGCACAAGAAATTCTAAAAGAAAAAGGCTACAACTTCATTGAACCCCAGCCCGCTACTGAAGATGATTTGCTATTGGTCCATGATTGCGACTATCTTTGGAATGTCAAAAAAGGTATGGTTGAAGACCATGATACACCCGCGTATGATAAAATCTTTGATTATGCAAGTTTGAGTGCAGGAGCAGCAATACTGGCGGCAAAAACTAACAGTTTCTCTCTAACGCGCCCACCTGGACACCATGTTGGGCGATACGGCACCGCATTAGGAGTATACACCCGAGGATTCTGTTATACCAACAATGTTGCTATAGCAGTAAAAACCTTAGATAAGCCCACTTTGATACTAGATATAGATGGACATCACGGTAATGGCACTCAAGAGATTTTTCTAGGGGATCCTAAAGTGACATACTTATCTGTTCATCGCTCGGGAATATATCCTGGCACCGGCAATATCACAGAGCAAAACTGCATTAACTTTGACTTACCAGGGGATTGTGGTGAAAAAACTTACCTGCAAATGCTTGACAAAGCGTTAAATACAATTGATGCTAGCGAGTTCGAAGTTATGGCGGTATCAGCAGGCTTTGACACTTACCAAGGTGACCTCGCATCGTTAGGCTTAACTGAACACAGCTTTAATGAAATAGGCAAAAGAATTGGCGCACTTAAACTGCCGACATTTTTTGTATTAGAAGGTGGCTATTTAGGCGAGAAAAATGGTTTAAGCATAGACCAACTACTGAAAGGCTTTGAAGAGAAAGCTTATGCCTAATAAGCTATTTTCCTTTTTTAGTTTTATTTTTCTTATTTAAAGCTTCAAGTTTCTCAGTTATATGCAAGGAACGTTCCTCAGCGTCCTCGAGAAGAGGTTTCCAGTTTTTACTTTTAACCAGCTCAGCTAGCTTTTCGGTTTCTGAGGGCAGCTTTTCGATAGCTTGACTTGAGATTTTTTCAGCTTCTTCATCACCGCTAACTATTATAAGTGCCTCTTCAGGACAATACTTAACGCATTGAGGATCCCCACCGCAAAGATCGCAAGCTACTGCAACACGTGTATCAGGGTGAAGGGTAATTCCGCCGTGGGGGCAAGCTTGTACGCACCAGTCACAGCCTTCACATTTCTTTTCGTCTACCATCAATATACCAGTATGTTCAGATTGTTTGAGTGCTTTTTCTGGGCAGGCGGCTACACATTTAGCGTCTTCGCATGAACGACAAGTTAATGAGAAGTTTAAAAGTGGCTTCATACGGACAACTCGTATCCGTGATCGCAGTGGACTCCAAGCATCACCTTTCTCTTGGCTACAAGCATATTCACAGATGCCACAACCTGTGCATTTTGCCGGATCCACCGTAACGAAGCGTCTCTGACTAAATTTTGCGGTAGACATTGTAACTGATCAAAACATCTAGCGCGTATCTAAATATTTCCTCGAAAAACAAGCTGATTCATCATTCCAATATGTCTTTTAACCCTTGTTTGTAAACAAACTTCACAGTTTCTTCAGGAAAGAGATAAGAGATGAATAATACTTTGGATTAAATGCACCTATTTTTTGTTATGAAAAGAAAAAACCCTGCTATTAAAGCTTCAAGTTATATGTGATAGTATAAATATTAATTTTCTCTCAATACTTTAGGTATGTAGTTGCATGCAGGATCTGATTCAAATAGATCTCCAGTGTAAAATTCAGCTCGTGTTCTACAACCTCCGCAGATTTCACGGTATTCACAAACACCACATTTACCTTTGAGGTTACTTTTATCGCGTAGTTTTTTATAAGCACTTGAATTTTGCATTTCGTCCCAAGCAATAGAAAACTTCTTTTCATTAATGTTCCCGACACGGTGATCTTCGTGGAAGCCGCATGCACGATAGTCACCGTTTTCTGTTATACCCATATAATTAGATCCCATGCTGCATCGACCTAGAAACCCTTTGTCAAACCAATCCCAAAAGTTAGTAGGGTTTTTTTGTCTCACAATTCTCGCGTAGTGCGGAGCGTAAACATTAAGGTTAACTTTTCCTGCATATTCTACTTGTAAATCATAAAGATGGTTTAAGGCAACTTCATATTCATTTGCAGTGGGCGCTAAGTCAGGCATATTTGTTCCAGCTCGCCCTACAGGCACAAGATTGTGGTAAACAAGAAGTCTCGCACCATATTCAGCGGCTAACTGTGCTGAATGATCTAAGTCATTAATGTTATATCGTGTCATTGTAGTAACTATACAATCTAGTACGCCGTTTTCAGAGAGCTTCTTCATCGCGTAAAGTGCCTTGTCGTAGCTACCTCTACCACGAATTGCATCGTTAGCTTCTCTGTTGCCATCTATACTAACTGCCGTGTGCACATCGTTTCGGGTTAAATTGTTAAGACGTTTCTCGTCAAAAGCAAATCCGCTAGTTATTAGACTAACCTCAAATCCGGTCCGTCGAGCATATTCGATTATGTCAAAAATATCTTCCCTTACTAAGGGCTCACCACCGCTTATACCAAACCATGGAGACCCGAATTCATATACTTCGTCAACAATTTTATAACCTGTCCTAGTGTTGACTTCTGCCTCTTCAGGCTTGACAGGAGGGGAATAACTGCAATAAAGACAGTTACCAACACACCGACGGGTACATCGCCATGTAACCATATACAGAGGAGGTTTATTCTTCATATACTCACTAACCACTAATCAAACTGAAACCCTAGCCCAGCCCCAACCGGAGAGTAGTCGAAGCTGGGCTAGTGTCCTTGCCATACTACTTGTGAATTTGGTTATTGCTAACTGGGCATTGCTCACAGGAAACTATTGTTTCGAATTGGTTCTTTAAACAGACTAGATTTTTTGATATGCTGCATTTTTTCGTTGTCTGTATCTGTTGCTTGTACTTGAGGATATTCACATCAAACTGAGCAGGATCAGACTGGCCGTTAGGTAACCATACTTCAAGTGTTTTGTTTGCGAACAATTCTTGAACTTTGCGGGCATCAGTACCAGTCACAAGTGGTTGAAGAATAGTTTTTCCTGCTTCTTCAAATACCATTACTGTTACGCATTTAATCTCTGGATTTGGTGGTGGAACGAGTGTTTCTACGAGAGTGCATCTTTTTTGGGAGACATTTTTTTTCATCCTCAAGCCCTCCGACACTAAATCATAAAGCATTTTTCTGATAAAATGGTTCTTGTAAAGATTTCTTGTCAAAAGAAATACGTACCTGCACAAT
>CAYSWL010000027.1:0-15689 GCA_964434745.1 uncultured Candidatus Bathyarchaeia archaeon
AACAGCCAAAATGCCTTTTCTCTTAGCACAGGTTCTCTTTTCGCGAAAAGAGAAAGTGTTGTGGTAGCCCGGAAGAGATTCGAACTCTTGTCAAGGGCTCCAGAGGCCCCTATGCTTGGCCACTACACCACCGGGCTTTGAATGTATAGTCTAATATGACTTGGAATTCTAAAATAAAACCTTACCGTTGTAAACTCACAGAGAAATGCATGAATAAAGAGTCATATACTGTAAAATACTATAGGCACCGTTTGCGCGCAAGCGTAAATAAAAAAATAGATGTTTTTTATACGATAGAAGATTATATGATTAATTATTATGTTTGTTCTTTATTGGTATTTTTTTTGGCTTTTTGAGCTTCGATTACGCAGTAGCAGCTTTGGGTAACTGGATTCCATTGGCTGCAGCACCATAAGGTGTCTACTATTGGGTCGAGGCTTTGGGCGTGGCGAGTAGAGCAGAATATTTTGGTGGGGTAATCATAGCAGTTGTGTCCGTCACAGTTGCCACAGAATCTGGCAGTTTTTGTTATCTTTGAGTGGGTCATTGTCCATTGTTCCTAAAGAGGTTATATACAGGCATTCGTTGGAATTCTGTTCCTACTCGTTCGATAGCTGATGCGACCATTAATGGGAATACTACTATGGCATCTCCGGTGACCATTACGTTGTCTGCTTCGCTTTTCATTTTTCCCCAGCTTATTGATTCTTTAAGTGTTGATCCAGATAAGCCGCCTGTTTCAGCTCTGTCCATAGTTACTACTACTGCATAGTCTAGCCCTTTCTTTGAAGCTAGCGCTGCTGATTGTACAGTATTACGCGGTACTCCACCGCCTAGTACGATCATACCGTTTTTTGGTGATTTACTGCATATATTGCAGATTTCAGACACTTCCTTGAATGCATCTACCTTAAGCACGTTTGTAACGTTTTTCTGAGATGAATGAAGCCAATGAATAAATCCAAATTCGCTATCGCGTATGGCAGGCATGAATATAGGCACATTTGATTCGTAGGCAGCACGTAAAATTGAGTCTGGGTCATTAAGTCGTTTACCTATTTCCCAGGCGAACTCTCGAGAAGAGATGCTTTCACCTTTGTGTTGTATGGCGATGTCTTCATACATTTTTGACAATTCATAATCTACACGTACATAGGCTTCCTCTGTTACTAATACATCATAAATTCGGAATATGTGATAGTTATATAATTCACGATCGTCAACTAACCAACTTCCCTTATAATGTCTTGAGCCTAAGGCTTCAATAGCGTCGTGAACCATGCTTGCACCTGTGCATACAACTACGTCAATAAATCTTCTACGTATCAAGTCGGCTATCAGTGTACGCATTCCTGCAGGCACAAGTGCACCTGAAAGAGCTAAAAATATTGTGCAGCCTTCTGCACGTAGCATATTTTCGTAAACATCACATGCTGTAGCAATTCGTCCAGCGCCAAACGATCCGGACCCGCCAAATTGTTTTATTAATTGGTCAACAGTAAGGGTAGATTGAATTTTTATGTGTTCAACAGGGTTTTTAAGGTAATCATTTCGCTGCATCAAAACTTCGCCTATGAAATTGATTTATCCAATACTTCAGACATAAAGAGGTAAATATCTTTCCCTTAGTCTTAGATTGCAAATGTAGCCAGTTTTAATGATTATTCACACCATTAAATCCTAAAATTTGACAATTTAAAGCGAATTAGCCACATTATTCGATTAATTAGCACAATAGGCAAAAATATCAGTTAAAATGCAATATTAACCAATAATTAACCCCAATCGCTAACATACAACTTAGTATTTGCAGGTAAATATTGGTAAAAAAAGATAAGGTGATTAAGGTTTTTCTAACCACTTGCGAAATTTTGCTTCATTAAGGCCCACACCGCGTTCACAGTCAAGCCTTTTTGCTATTTGGCTATTTCGAAATAGTAAAACTGATGGCACAGCATCTAAGGAATATTTGTCCCAGAGCGGATTTTCATCTTCATCTAGGGGAATTTTCACGTAAACTTCTGATGTTGATTTTTCTGCGTAGTTATCAAAGACAGGTTGGAAGCTACGACAATATGGACACCAAGTTGAGTAAAATAGCACAATCACGTCACGGTTCTGGTTAGCCTCTAGCTGGCTTGAAAGACCCTGTTCATCTTCCACCTTGATCATAGTTCTCACACCAAAAATATAGATACATAGTTTAAAGATTTGCTGCTTTTAGCAAATGCAATCTGCCTTTAAGCGAGTGTGTTAGAGCTTGACAACTGTTATTACACTTACGGGACACGAATCTGCAGCAGTCTGTGCTTCAGCAATTTTTTCGTCTTCGAATGTTCCCTCCGAAGTGCCATTAGTTGTGCCGCCAATAACTTGGGACTTTCCTGATGCATCACTTTCATAATGAGTCGAATCCATCATATAGCAAGTGGTGCAGGCTATACAGCCATCTCGGTTAACAATAATTTGATATTTCAAACTACAAATCCTCCAATAAACAGATGATAAAACTACTAAAAATACTATTGGATTTGAGAGTATTATCTATTTCGAAAAAAATAAAATAACGTTAATCGTTTAATTATTATATTATCGAGTTAGTAGACATACAGCATAAGCAGCAGATACTTGAGCAAAATTCTAATTATTGGACGGTAATTTTTGAATGCTTTTCGGTTAAAATTTATCTATAGCGTAAATGTTTCTTTAGAATCATAGGAGAATGAGTGTTGGCTACCCAGCATCCGAGAATTACTCGAGAGAAGAAAACTATTGAGCACATGGTAGAGCTCTACTGTAAAAAGCATCATGGCACTAAAGGTGAACTTTGCCAGGACTGTAGCGAGTTTTTATCATATGCCAAATTAAGATTAGATAAGTGCCCATTCCAAGAAAATAAGAGTACATGCGGAAAATGTGTAGTACATTGTTATAAGCCTGAAATGAAAGATAAAGTTAGAGTCATTATGCGTTATTCAGGTCCTCGGCTATTGCTATATCATCCTAGCTTAGCGCTGCATCATGTTTGGGATGGGAGAAAAAAGCCGCCAAAACTTGGCAAAAAAGCCAACTAACAGCGGCACCTTTTTTTAGTTTTTTATGTTTCAGCTTTAGTTAACAGGTCTTTTGCATTACCAACAGCCATTTTATAGAATATAAAGGTCAATACAGCTGCTATTGCTCCGCTTATTATTAGTGATAAGTATATGTCTATGAATATGGCAAATGGTGCACCTATGATTGCCGAGATAATGTAGGGAATTAGAGGAACCATTACAGCTAATGCAGTTGCTCCACACGTTAATAGATTAATTAAGCTCCATTCAGTTCTGATCATTCGTGGTTTAGGTAGCTCGTTGAAGTCTGCGCCTTTAATGCCATTAGCTAAAGATAGTGCGCCCGCAGCAAAAACTATGAAAACGGCAGTAGACAGCATGGCTATAGTTGCTTGTATTGAAGGTTGATAAATGATATATCCTATTGTGCCAGTAATTGGAAGTACTATAAGGGAGAAGATTAGCATAAATGAGTATTTACTTTTCACGAAACTTTTCGCGGAAACTGGAGAAGCATATATACGCCAAATGTTTTGACCTTCTTCGCCAGTCATAAAGTTGCCTAAAGTCATTGCCAGTAAAGATGCTGGAAATATTGTGGTATATGCAAACCAAAATTGCGTCATAAAAGCTGGACCTGAGCCTTGTCCACCGCTATTTAATGTTGTCATTATAGGCAGTACAATAAAGACTATGGGAAGGATGAAAGTGCTCATTAATTCACGTCTTCTTGTAAAGGCTTTGAAGTCTTTACGTATAAGTGCAGCTTCAACTGTGGTAAAACCTAACTTGCCTAGCATGCCAGTTTTCGGAACATAAGTACCACGAGAAATTTTTATTGCCGGTGGTTCATAGAGACCAAATCTTGCATTAAGAGCAGTTCCAATGAAAAATAACCCGGCGATAAAAAGAAGTGAAAGAATCACAAAAGCAGTACCTTCTAGTATTAGACCGATATTAAATGAGGAAAGGGCCATACCCAGCCATACAAAAGGTACAAACCATGCAGAACTTTGAATATTAGCTACACCTTGAATAAAGTTTACAAACCCTATTCCTGAGGTAATTGAGAAATATATTATGTAAAATATTATGAAGAATGCTAATGAACTTATGAAGCGCACCCAAATTGCGGCTTTGCCTGTAGATTTATAGACGGCTCCGGTGAAGCGGACTTGAATAATTCGGAAAATTTCTGTGGTTGCAACTGCCATAAACGCAGCAGCTAGCATTGCAAGAACAGTACCAACAGCTAGAGCGGTTTGTCCAGTGAAAACTGATACTAATAGTATTGCTGGAGATATTAGTGCTACAGAAATTAAGGGAATACCTAGCATATCAGCTAGTATTGAAGCTAAGGTGTGCTCTTGCCAAGTAATAGGAAGCCAGTAGGGTGCTTGATTAATGGAACGAGCGCCGCTACGTTGGATTTGCATCATCATAGTAAATATAAATGCAAATAACAAGATTAGGGTAGGAAGAGAGTATTGGAAACTTTCAAATCCAGCGATAAATAATGTTTGAAAATCGCTACCAAGTGCTTGAGTAGTATAAAACCAACTGACAAATACACCTATAACTAAGCCTAGCCCAATTGAACCTGCATATGTTAAGTAATTATATAATCGACTTCGTTTGACGTTGTAGTTCATGAGGTTTTGGCCGCGTGTTAGCCGACTTGCCTTAATATCTACACTAACAAGGTGACGTATAGTTTTCCAGTTCATTTAGCTAGTTCCTCTACAACGGCTTTTATATCGCCTGTACCAGTTAATTTTAAGAAAATATCTTCTAAGCCAGAGCCATCTAGCATCGCTTTACGTCTCAATTCATCTACAGTGCCTAAAGCTAGCAGATTACCTTGGTACATTATACCTATTCGATCACACATTGCCTGAGCGATTTCTAAAATATGAGTAGACATAATAGTAGTTACCCCTTGCAATTTTAGCTCTTGCAAAAAGTCTTTTACTATACGTGCAACTTTTGGGTCAAGACCGTTTAAAGGTTCATCAAGTATAAGCAGTTTTGGTTTATGTAAGAATGCACTGATTAAGGCGATTTTTTGCCTCATACCCATAGAGTAACTACTCATCATATCGCCTTCTCTGCCTTCCAATTCTAGAGCCTTCAAATATTCGCCAATACGCTTCTTCTTTTCCTCAGTAGGCACACCATAAATATCAGCTATAAAATCTAGGTATTCGATTCCTGTCAAGAACTCGTAAAGTCTTGGTGCTTCAGGAGCATAACCAACTAGTTGTTTAACTTTGACAGTTTCTTTTTGTGCATCTAATCCTAGAACTATGACTGACCCAGAAGTTGGTGCAACTAGGCCCATAAGCATTTTTAAAGTAGTTGATTTACCTGAACCGTTAGGACCTAGCAATCCAAAGATTTCGCCTTGTTTAATTGTTAAGCTAACGTTATTTACGGCCACTAGTTCATTATAGCGTTTTTCTACATTCTGTAATTCAACTGCATTAGCATAATTCTGAGTCATAATAGTCACACCCTTCATTATTGAAACCATTCAATATTTAAATTTATCACGAATAGTTCAACAAAAAGAGTTTTATTATACTAAATCAAGCCTTTGATTGACAAGCTGATCAGCTTTTTTGATCCAAATGTTAGTTCGAGGCACATTAACAAAGCTAACTTTCTTGAAGTGACTTAACAGGTTATGTGCTCTTTTCCAAAGTTTTTGCAAATCCTCGTTTTTTACACGATACTGCCCTGTAAGTTGCCTACAAACTAGTTCACTATCTAAATAGCATATAATTTCATCTACATCGAGTAAAACTGCAGTTTCTAAAGCAGCTAGTAATGCTTCATACTCGGCCTGATTGTTAGTGCGTTTACCAAGATAAATTGAGTGGGCCTTTAAAATTTCATCTGCCTCAGTTAGGATAACATAGGCTCCAGCTGCTGGACCAGGATTACCCCTAGCGCCTCCATCTGAATAAATTTTCAAACACTTAAACATGCAAATCCGCCATTCCTTTGTTAAGTTGATTTTGCCAATGCAAGCTAAATAGTAATTAAAAGAGCTTTAGTTATCTTAGAACTTATTTTTGCTGCTGCTTGATCCATGCAACTTTTAGTTCCTGTACAAATTTAGATTCATCTTCTGCAAGTCTAGATTTGACTGCACGCCACGTGTCTGGGCAACTTTTATAATCAATATGCACCATATCGTGAATAACCTTGTCAAGTTGTTTTTTGTTCTCAGTTGTAACAGTTATCCCAGCTTTTACAAAAATCAATCCAAGATGTCTAAAGTAACAGGTCATTCAATCGCCAGACAACAGATGCAGAAATCGAACTTGTAAGCTTTACGATACAAACTAAAGGAAAACATGTTTTGACGCAAAATGATTTTATCATTTTTTATTTTTTAAATATTTTTTTATTCATCCAAGTTATTGCTGTGCGGTCAATCAAAAAGTCTATTAGCATTGTTTGGATGGTCAAATAGTATCTGAGGATAGATATGCTTGAATAATCAGCTAACCCTTAGAGCCGACGGAATTAAACCGCTTGTGCTTGTTATTCTTGATGGGTGGGGCATTCAGCCTAGAAAAGATGGTAACGCAATAGCGAGTGCAAATCTTCCTGAAATGAACCGTATATGGAAAGAGTGCCCACATACGTTGCTTGCTGCTTCAGGTCTTGATGTGGGGCTACCAGAAGGTGTTATGGGCAACTCTGAAGTAGGACATACAAACCTTGGCGCTGGCAGAGTAGTCTTACAAGATTTAGTAAGGATAAATCAAGCTATAGAAAAAAGTGAGTTTTCACGTAATAAAGTTCTTAATCAATATTTAACTCAAGCAAAATCATCTAATTCAAATATACATTTTATGGGTCTTTTATCTGACGCAGGTGTCCATAGTGATATCAAGCATCTTTTTTCACTTCTTGATTTATCGAAGAAAATAGGTGTTAAGAAAGTCTGGATTCACCCATTCTTGGATGGTAGAGATACACCGCCTAAAGATGCAGCTAAATACCTCCAGATGTTAGAAGAAAAATTGTCTGAGTTAGATATTGGAAAAATTGCTACAGTTATGGGCAGATATTATTCGATGGATAGGGATAAACGGTGGGATCGAACAGCAAAAGCATATTATGCTATAGCACTTGCTCAGGGAATTAAGGTTGCTTCAGCAAAAGATGCGTTAGAGCAGGCGTATGAACGCGGTGAAACTGACGAATTTGTTCTTCCTACAGTTATCGAAAATACAGATAGCATTTATGCTGGTCTGCATGATAATGATTGTATAATATTTTTTAATTTTAGGCCTGATCGACCAAGACAGTTAATTAGAAGCTTTTTTGAGAAAAGATTTGAACATTTTGACCGCATACAGTTTTTTAACACCAAAGTTATTTGCATGACTGAATACGATGCGTCCTTCAAGTTACCTACTGTATTTCCTCCTGAACATAATGATTGCTATGTAGGAAAAGTAATTAGCAATGTCGGTCTTAATCAGCTACGTATTGCAGAAACTGAAAAATATGCTCATGTAACGTTCTTTTTCAACGGTGGACGTGAACAGCCCTGTGTAGGAGAAGATAGAATTCTTATACCGTCTCCAAAAGTGGCAACATACGACTTAAAGCCTGAAATGAGTGCCTACGAGGTTACTGAACAACTAATCGAAGCAATTAAATCAGGTAAATATGGGTTTATATTAGTAAATTATGCAAATCCAGACATGGTTTCACACAGCGGAAATTTTGAGGCAACTGTTAAAGCTTTAGAAGTTGTTGACCAATGCTTATCACAGGTTATTACGACAGTTAAAAGTGTTAATGGATTATGCCTCGTTACCTCTGACCACGGCCACGCTGAACAACTAATCGATTATAACACTGGAGGACCTTGGACAGCCCATACCCTAAATCAGGTACCGTTCATTATAGTAACAGATAAAAAAATTAGACTACAACAAGGGCGCTTAGCCAATGTAGGACCAACAATCCTAAAATTGCTGAATATTAAACAGCCAAAAGAGATGACCGCAAAACCACTATTTTAACTAACTACTAAATTTTTATTACTAATTAACAAGTATTGCTTTAAAATAAAATCACTACACAGGTTTATACCCATTAACCACTGCTTTTCTGCCTAGAAAAAAAGTGAAAGGCGAATTATCTTTGAGCTAATATCATCGCATGCGCTTTGTCATAGGGTTCTAGATCGACAACTTGGTCTATTCTAAAGCCACGGTTTTCAAGTATGTGTGCTTCTTGGCGGTATATTTGTTCAGGATCTTTTGTGACGTCTATACTTTGGGATTTTACTGCTTGCATAACCCAACCGCCTGGTTTAAGCAGCATGTCAGCGTTATCAGCGAGTACTTTGGCTTGTTCAGAGCTTGCTACATCACAGTATATGATATTAACTCTACCAGGAATGAACATTGCATATTTTTGAGGCATACGAGCGTCTGCAAGAAATGGCGACATATTGTGTCGGTAAGTCACTACGTTAGTTACAAGTTCGCGAAGGCTTCTTTGAGCGAATTCTACGCAATAAACATGCCCATTTTCACCTACAATGTCACTAACATGGCTAGGCGTAGTTCCTGAAGCTGCACCCAAGTAAAGAACTTTAGAGCTAGGAACAATAGGTACAGTTTTAAGTCCTTTTAGGATAGCACCTGCAAGCTTACTTCTGAAAGCATCCCATACACGGTATTCAGCACCTTCGAATTTGATTAAGCGTTCGCCGTAAACATTTCTTCCAGGAGCAAAACTTTTTGTTCCTAGCCTATGAGACCCGTCATCAAGAGTTATTTGGTAGATTGCCTCAAATTTAGGGTGTGATTTAACTTTTATCTGCACGACGATTTTGTCTCCACTTACGATCACTTGGGCGATCTACTCTATCAGCATCTCTTTTTTCACTGCTTCCACGGTCTCTAAATCCGCCACGTTCATTACGATCACGAAAACCGCCACCGCTGCTTCGGTCGCCACTAAATCCAAACCTGCCACCGCTATCTCGGCGTTCGCGATCACGAAAACCGCCACCACGGCGATCACGGCCATAGCTGCTTCTGTCACCGCCACCACGGCGATCACGGAAACCGCCTCTATCTCCGCCGCGTCCAAAGTCACGTCGCTCACGGAACTCTCCACGCGGACGTTCTTCTCTTGGTTTTTGTTCTTTTATTGGTGGAGGTTCAGGATATTTTTGTTCGATTTCACGAATGCGTTTATCTAAATCAGCTTTAAGGATGTCACCAATATAGTTGCCTTTACCAAATGCATCTGCACGAATTGCTATTGCGAGTTTTCCGGCTATGGCGCGGGCAATTTTTCCTCGTTGCCATCGCTTTGCATCATGCAAAAGTGTGTGTTGGAAGATTAAACCATGTTTAGGTGGGCGTGCACCAGTTTTTATAGAGCGAAATAAAGCTTTTTCTGCGCCTAAAACTTGCATAGTGCTAGCAGGGCGTTTTGCCAGGTTTTCTAATCCGCCTGCGATAGAGATCAATCGGGCACCTAGAAGTGCACCTGCTATTGCTTTAGTGTTAGGTGCAACCTCGTCCATAGTTTGGTTAAGATATGATTCCATGCTTTCGCGAAGCTTGTAGGTGTCTAAAATGTTTTTACTTAAGGCTTGGATTTGAAGTAGGTCTGTTTCTGAGATGCTCGCACCCATTGAGGAAGCAGCTATTCTGCTCAATTGATCTGCTTTATTAGCGGGCACATCTTCATTTTGAAGAGCTTTAAGAGAAAAGTCATCTTTGGTACCGATATTTAAAACTAGGCGAGCGTAGGTTTCGTGTTTCTCAACAAGACGATCTAATTCTGGAAAGTGAACACCGTACCATTCACGTAATCTACCCATAAACAGGTTTACAGTACGGTCCAAATCATCTAAGGTTTGTATAGCTTGACCAATTATGAGGTCACGCTTTTCAGTTGCGCCTTTAACTTGGATTTTTGCCATTTCCATACTGACATTGTGCATCCAAAGACTTAGATCTTTGCTATCTTTAACAAAGCCTGTTTCCACTGCAATTTCAGGCATACGCTCGCGAATAACATCAATTCTACTCGGTTCTGCAACTGAAACAGAGATATTGAATTTTTCTTGGGCTTGATTTGCGAGATTTGGGTTCTCGAAAACAAAACTGTCGTAACCTTTAGCTTGAAGTTGCGTGATTAAGGCAACCATATCATCGAAGAGTTGGTCAGGCTGGTTTTTCGATGCGATTTTTGCTGCTGCCTGTGGCTTTTTTGGGTAAACTTTCCGATCTGCAACTTTACCTTCTTCGTCGAAAGCCACAACGCCGAAAGGAAATTGAACAATAACTGCTTTCATGCCTTAGTCACCGTTATTTGAAATATATTAAACGCTAATAATGCACACACCGTAACAATAAATAGTTGTTGGATATGCTTAGCGTAAAGGTTTGATTATCTATAGGCTGTATATAGTACTACAAGAAATTTAATGATTAGGTAGTGCGCGTTTCCAGTCGAATAAGAAAATCTACAGTATTCACTAAATAAAAATAGACTGTATATAGATTGGTTTAGGATTCTTCAGATTGCTCTTTATAGGGGGTAGTAAGTACTTCTTTGACTTTGTTAGTAATTACTGGACCTAGGCCATTGACAGTTTTTGACCAATCGGTAACGTTTATGAGAGCGTTCTGGGGTGTCTGATATGATTGAAGTATTGCTGTAGCTTTTTCTCTGCCAACATTAGGTAAACTTGCTATGAAGTATAGTTGAGCGTCTGATATTGTGTCAGTTTTCTTGCAGGCATGTACAATAGGGGAACGCTTTTCTATTAGTTGCTCTTGCTTTGCTGCCGTGTATAAAAAATCTACACTTTCAGCCTGATTTGAAGTATTAATTATAGGTACTCCGTTTTTTGCTATATTAAACATAGCGCCCCAGACTGCGCTAGGCTGGATTTTGCTGAACTTATAAATCAGAGGCATATAGCCTTCGATTAACAACAGCGATTTAGGGTACACTTCTTTAAGCTTGAATACTTGTTCAAATAGAAATCTGCGAGTAAGGGTGTAGACGAAGTCTTGCACGGTTTTTCTTTCAACCGCACATTGATCGCTTAAGATGTAATCACCTTTATCAAGAGCTTGTGTTTTTGCTTTTACGCCATGCTCAATTAAGCCTTTGACAATTTTTGAAGCACTGCTTGCCTCGCGGCTATCAATAATAATAGTAGGTTGCGCTTCATTATCTTTTTTTTCTTTAATGAACGGAACTAGAGTCTCAGTGTCAGTCATGGCCTTAGCCTCAGATGAAGTAACCTCCTCGATGCTACTTATTTCAGTTTCGTTCAAAAACAAAAAATAAAAAACAATCGGCGTAGCTCAAAAACTGCCGTAAGAAAGAATAGATATGCAGCATAAGCATATTAGGGATCTGCTATTCATATCTTAACAGATAAAGAGGCTTTTTTGCTTCTCGACGTCTTTCTTTTAAAGGTATATCTTTTAGTGAACTTTTTTCTAAAATTTTGTTCAACCGGTTTTCTTCATGGTTATATGAAGCTGACGACTTTGGGTACCGATTTGTTGGGGACCGATTTACTTTTTTACGTTCAGAGTGCATGTCCATTTCCCCATACATAACAGATGGCATGACTAATTCTATTAAGAATATGTGATTGATGTAAAACGACAACACAATATAAATCAAGAGTACTTTATAGCAGGTTTAATAAAATTAAGACTAGCTGCATAGTAATATCGAATAAATCAAAATATTGATTACATAGTAATTTTTTAAAAACAAAAAGAAGATAGGGTTTTATAGACCCTTCTTGGTGATTTCTTTGACTGCGCCTGCTGCAACGGTGGTACCCATGTCTCGGATGGCAAAGCGACCGAGTTCTGGGAATTCAGTGAATGTTTCGATTGCAATAGGGTGTAATGGTTCCATGCGTACCCAGGCTGCATCTCCAGTTTTAAGGAAGCTTGGGTGTTCTTCAGTTACTTGTCCAGATCGTGGATCAATCTTCTTTATTAGTTCAGTGAATCGGCATGCGATTTGGCCGGTGTGGTAGTGTAGTACGGGAGTATATCCTGCTGCGATTGCTGTTGGGTGATAGATAACGATTATTTGTCCGATGAATTCTTTTGCTACGGTTGGTGGGTTTGATGCTGGGCCTGCGACGTCGCCTCGGTGGACATCATTTTTCGCGATACCTCGGACGTTAATTCCGATGTTGTCGCCTGGTTCAGCTACTGGAATGCTAGTGTGGTGCATTTCGATTGATTTGACTTCAGCGGTCTTGTTGCTAGGCATGAATACAATTGAGTCACCAGGTTTGAGAGTGCCTGTTTCGACTCTGCCTACTGGGACAGTGCCGATGCCGGTAATTGTGTATACGTCCTGAACTGGGACACGAAGTGGTTTGTTAGTTGGCTTTTGTGGAACATCTAGAGCGTCAAGAGCTTCAATAAGAGTTGGTCCTGTGTACCAGGGCATTTTGTCACTTCTCTTAACTAGGTTTTCACCAGTCCAGCCGGAAACTGGTATAAAGCGGATTTTTTCAACCATTTTGCCATCTGCATCTTTAACTGATACTTTGAAGCCGCTCATAGTTAGCATACGTGATACTTCGGCTTTGATTTCATCATATCGTTCCTTGCTATAGTTTACAATTGGATCATCCATTTTATTGATGCCAACGACTACTTGGCGGATACCTAATGTGAATGCTAAGAATGCGTGCTCACGTGTTTGGCCGCCTGGACCGATACCTGCTTCGAATTCACCTTTCTTTGCTGAACAGAAAAGTATACATGCGTCTGCTTGGCTTGCTCCTGTGATCATGTTTTTGATGAAGTCTCTGTGACCAGGTGCATCAATGACTGTAAAGTTGTATTTCTTGCTTTGGAATTGAAGGAATCGAAGGTCAATTGTTACACCGCGTTCACGTTCTTCCTTAAGGTTGTCAAGTACCCACGCGTAAGCAAATGTGCCTTTGCCCATTTGTTCTGCTTCTTCTTGGTATGACTTGAGAACTCTTTCGTCAATGGCACCCATATCAACAAGTAGGTGTCCGGTGGTGGTGGATTTTCCGTGGTCAACGTGCCCCATAATAATAATATTTAAGTGGGGTTTATCGGATTTGCTCATCTTACATTCTTCCTTACTAATTTCCTTAAGTTTTAGTGATTTCGGTTAACACATCAGTCCTACAATTATTTTAAGTTTGTCATGAAGTTTTACCATAGCCACATTGATATAACAGCTACGGAAAAGCAAGGAAACTAAACAAACCAATGTAAAAATGTGCGAACAAATTCGAAATCATATTAAAGTTGTATTTACAGATAATGTAAGCTGAAGTAGTTATGCCAACAAATTTGCCACCAGAAGCGAAAGATAAATGGGCTAAAGTAGAGGCAACTAACGATCCAAAGTTAAAACTCCAAGCATATCAAGATTTCTTAGCAGCTGTACCCCAGCATAAAGGAACTATGAAACTTCGTGGGCAAATTAAAAAGAAAATGGCGGTCATACGTAAAGATCTTGATGATAAGAAACGTAAAGGTACTGGAAAAAGCAGCGGCGGACCAAAGATACATGTAGAAAAAGATGGCGCCGCACAGGTTGCTGTACTTGGGATGACAAATGTTGGCAAAAGTAGCTTGCTAGCAGCATTGACAAATGCAAAGGTATCAGTTTCCCCTGTGCCATTTACATCACATGAACCAGTACCAAGCATTATGAACTATAAAGATATCCGGTTCCAGCTTGTAGAAGCCCCAGCTGTTATTGAAGGTTCATCAGATGGTAAACTCTGGGGCATGGCAACTATCGGTTCAGCAAGAAGCGCAGACGGCATAATACTTATGATAGACGTGTCTGAGGACCCTATTAAACAATTTAACCTTCTTTTAGGTGAACTTGAAACATCACGAGTAGTACTTCATAAACCTAAAGGACGGGTAGAAATCGACCGCAGGCATGCTGGAATGGCACTTCGTATAATTCTTGTTGGCAAACTTGTTGATACTAGTATGAAAGAAGTTGAAGAATTACTGCGAAGTTATAGGATAAACGATGCAATTGTAAAAATTAGCGGTGAAGTAACTATAGATGAAGTTGAAGACGCCATATTTGAAAGCACAATTTATAAACCAGCAATTATAATCGCAAATAAACTTGATATTCCAGGTGCTCAGGCAAATCTAAAGTTGCTGCAAAATAAAGTGGGCAATAAGATTCCGATAATTGCTATTTCGGCTGAAAAGAAACTTGGTCTAGAACAGGTCGGAGAAGCTCTTTTTAACACTATGGATATTATTCGTATTTACACTAAAGAACCCGGCGCCAAGGCACCTAGTACTAACCCGTTTACGCTACGTAAAGGTGCAACATTACAGGAGCTGGCTAAGAACATCCATGGGGACTTTCTCAAAGATTTTGCCTTTGCTAGAGTTTGGGCAAAAAGATTGCCATTTAGTCCTCAAAAAGCAGGATTAAACTTTGTTTTAGATGACGGAGACATAGTAGAGCTGCATACTAAGTAAGTCTAACTTGATAGGTAGCTTACTATTATTTCTGAAATCAAATATATTTTAGCACCAGTCCATAACTATTTGTTTAACGATTGCAATTTTCACTTATTATAATTGGTATTCTTTGACATTCAAACTCATTTCTAAAATATTGTGCGTACGTTAAAGTGAATTCAGCCAATAGGTTAAGAATTATAGATTCGAGAAGTAAAATACAAAAAAATTATACTCCATAAAGGAGTGGAAAATGTGGGAAAGAGCGCGTGTTTATCTTGAAGATTGTGCAACGCGTTCAATTTCGTTTCTTTTAGCTACGCCTGCGCTCTTGATGTCATTGTTGGCAGCTAGGATTAGTTCGTCTGCAACGCATTCTTCGATTGATTTGGGTGTGTTAGCTGATGCATTACGTGCGCCTTCAGTTATGTGGCGTACTGCAAGGTCAATTCTGCGTTGTGGTGCAACATCTACTGATAAGTGGTAGACAACACCACCGTAGCTAATACGGGTAGTATCTTCGCAGGGAGCACTACGTTCTACTGCGCGAACGAGAACTTCAACTGGGTTTTTGCCAGTTCGCAGGTTGATAATTTCAAAAGCTTGTTTAACTATGTTTGTGCATTTAGCTTTTTTACCTGCATTTTTTCCTGGACGCATTAGATTGTTAATTAGACGCTCAACTATGTTTACGTTTGCTTTACGGAATCTTTGGTGCTCATGGCGACCCATGCTGTGGGGTGCAACCATTGGAGTTAAGTTAAGGTAACGTTGAAGACCAAGATCTTTAACTTCAATCTCTTTGAAACTCCATTTTTGGAAAAGTTTGATCTCTGCGTCAGGTGATTGTGAAGATACGGGAGTTGTTGTGGTTGATGCTGTACTCATATTTTATCACCGTGCGGGTTTTTGTTTTCTTCCGTAAACGAGTTCGTTTAGGCTTGTGCCGTTAACCATTACGACCTTCCAGCGTACACCAGGAATGTCTCCCATGGCGCCTCCACGAGTTCCACCGATGCCTTCAACTACTACTTCATCGTGTTCATCGACTACGTTTAGGGCACCGTCTCCGGGTAAGAACGCTGAGATAACACGGCCGTTT
>CAYSWL010000027.1:15888-23488 GCA_964434745.1 uncultured Candidatus Bathyarchaeia archaeon
AGGTGATTTTGAACCCATTTAATTATCCTCTTGCACAGTTAGAATTCCAACACTCATATTTAAACAACACTAACCAACAAGCACAACAGCACCATACATATTTTTGCGTGTGACACGTTAGTGCTAGATTATTGTACTTATTACAAATATGCAGTTATTAAATATAGAGTTGCCGCCATTTAGAAGCATACCTCGAAAAAATAATCCTTTTTTAAAATATCCCCCAAGGAAGGCATTCATAAATAGGTTGTTAGTTAGCACATATATTGAAAACAGGACATGAAATAGTTGAGCTTAACAAGGGATAGATTAACTTAATAGGGCTATTTTTAGAGAATTACACAGTTAGACATGTGTTATTTGTAATAGTGTTAGATTTACTTGTAGGCACTAATAGATATTTTGGGATAGCTGGAATATTTAGTTATAAACAATCAAACAGAGCATAATGTGTTTTGTTATCGCCTTAGGGTTCCAACACATGTTTAATAGTTTATGAATCTTCAAGATTCAAGATTTTCTAAACAGTTTTGGAGGATAATTATGAAAGCTGTTGTGTATAAAGGACCTAAAAAGGTTGCTGTTGAAGATGTAGATGAACCGAAAGTTGAGAAACCTAGTGATGCTGTTATCAAGCTGACTAGTAGTGCGATTTGTGGTAGTGATTTGCATATGTATGATGGGCATACTGAAGCCAAGCCGGGATTAATTTTAGGACATGAACCGATAGGTATTGTCGAAAAGGTCGGTGAAGATGTATCATTAATTAAAAAAGGAGATCGCGTTGTAATACCGTTTAATGTTGCATGTGGTTTCTGCTTTAATTGCATTCGAGGGTTTACCAATGCATGCCTCACATTAAATCCTCAATCGCCAGGAGCAGCGTATGGTTATGTGAGTATGGGGCCTTACTGGGGTGCACAAGCAGAATATCTTCGAGTACCTCAAGCGGATTGGGCATGTCAAAAACTTCCAGGTAAACCATTTGATAATATGGAAGACGATTTTGTTCTATTAGCAGATATTTTTCCTACAGCATATCATTCTACTGAACTTGCAGGAGTTAAGTCAGGCATGTCTGTAGCAGTTTTCGGTGCCGGACCAGTGGGATTGCTTGCAGCACATAGCGCTCTTCTCAAAGGGGCAAGTGAAGTGTACATTGTAGATAACTCCCAGAAAAGATTAGACTTAACAAAAAATTTTGGTGCAATACCTATTAACTTTGATGATGGAGACCCTGTTGAGCAAATAATTAAGATGCGAAAAGAAAATCAACTGCTAATGCAGGCGATGCAGCCAGGAGATGAAAAAACACTAGGTGTTATGTGTGGAATCGATGCAGTTGGCTATCAAGCTGAAGATCGATATAATGCTAACGCTATGAAACCAGAACAAGTGCTTAACGATCTTATCCGACTTGTAAATGCAACAGGTAAGCTTGGCATAATTGGAGTTTACTTAAAAGCAGACCCGATGGCATCAAACGAGCAAGATAAGCAAGGTATGTTAACATTAAGGTTTGGCGAATTATGGATGAAAGGCTTAACAATAGGTACAGGCCAAGCACCGGTAAAAAACTATCAAAAATATTTACGTGACTTAATAATTGCACAAAAAGCTAAACCAAGTGTTATTATAAGCAATCATATATCAATCGATGAAGCGCCTGAAACATATGCAAGTTTTGATGAAAGAGACAAAGTTGTAAAAGCAGTCATACAATTCAAATAAAAGTTAGCAGTCAAAAGCAGCTAGAGCAGTTTTAACACGGATAAAGTCTTATCTTAATAACGCTTAAACTTTTGTAAAGCTGCTTTTTATAATAGTGGTCGGCTTTTGTCAAATGGTAAAGTAGAAGATATCGATAATTCTATAAAAAAAATCGATTTTAGCTGCTCTTTTAACAGTTGTTTTTTTAGATAATCTAGGGTTTGCCATTCTATTACCTTACTTATATTATTATGTTGCATTTTTAGGAGGATCAGTTTTTGATTATGGCCTGTTACTTGCTACGTACAGTTTAATGTCGTTTATATTTACACCAGTAATCAGTAGGCTTAGCGACCGTTATGGCCGTAGAAGAGTACTTTTAGCTGCAGTAATGATTTCTAGCATTAGCTACTTTGTTGTAGGTATCGGCCAATTTTTATGGATCTTATTTTTAGGACGAATGCTAGCAGGCACTACAGCGGCAACTTACCCGATATCACAAGCATATATGGTAGATGTAACATCTAAAGAAAGCCGTTTACGTTACATAGGATATTTAGGCGCATCAGCTGGCATAGCGTTCATTATAGGCCCATTAATTGGGGGAACATTAAGTTCTATAGCTGGCTTTAGCATTCCAGCATTCTTAGCGTCTGCACTTGCAGCAACTAATCTGATTTTAGCTTTCTTGTTTTTACCCGAACCGACCATGTCACATAGCGATTTGAGTGCTAGGGCAGTCACTATTAAGGCGCTTCGCAAAGTCTTACGAAAAAGATCAATCCAGATGCTTTTAGGCACTTATTTTCTGTTTTTTTTAGCATTTATGTTTCTACAGACTACGTTAACGCCATGGTTAGAAGGGATTTTCGGATTTAGCGAATTTGAGACAGGATTAGTGTTTTTTTATGTTGGATTAATGGTTGCATTTGCTCAAGTTGTGCTATTGCCACGATTATCTACAAAATTGAACAAAATGGAGCTGACAATTTATGGCTGGTTAATGTTATTTGGAGGTTTTTTGACTATGGGAATTTTTGGAAGTTTACACTTATTTTTAGTAATTGTTGGCTTAGTTGCAGTTGGATCAGGACTAATGCTTGTCACTATAGTTACATTAATTTCGCTTAATGCACCACGTGAGGCACAAGGTGGAACTTTAGGGTTAGCACAGTCACTGTCAGGACTTGCGCAGACCATTGCACCAACTATAGCAACAGCTATTTTCTCATTCAGCGTAACTATTAACATAACTGGATTAGTTTTCATTGCTGCAGCCATTATCTCTGCTTGTATAGCACCTCTAATTCTAAAATTAAAAAATCAACCAGAAAACAACACATTTACCAAGTAGAATGATTATTACGTAACAGCTTCAAAAGAACATATTCAATATTTTTAGGTAGCTTTGCAGAGCAAAATTTTGGCAGTATGCAACCATTGACGTTTAGTAGTTAAAGTAATATAGTATGTAGGCATGCAAATGGTTACTTGAAGAGTGGCAACTGGTTGAGGAAGTTAAAAGGATCTGGAAATTATTTACGTAATAAAACTCTGAAAAATTTTGCTAAAGCAGCCATTTGCTTTCTTGCGTTTGCAGGTATTTTCTTTTTATCTTTTGCCCAACTTCTTTTAACATTACAATTAGATATACTAACAGGTGTAGGGCTGTTAACTTCGTTAATTTTACTTATTATTGGCTACTTTTACCTTAAAAAATACCGGACCTATAAAGGTGGCTGGGAAGGCGAAAAACAGGTATCTAAACTTCTTAACTCTAAGTTGAGTGATGATTACTACTTAATTAATGAACTAAAAATTGGCAAAGGAGGCGATTTAGACCACGTTGTTCTAGGACCTAATGGTGTATTTGTAATAGAAACTAAGAACTGGAGTGGTAAAATAAGCTGCCAAAAAGATGAATGGCAACGCCAAGATAGACACAAATTTAACAATAGCCCTAGCAGGCAAGTAAAAAATAACACTAACAAAATCAGACGCTTGTTAGAAGCCCAATCTTCGTTAAGAAATCACGGCGTCTGGATTGAAGGAATAGTTGTTTTTACTAACCCAAATATTGAATTACAATTAAACAAACCTACTGTTACAATCCTCAGATTACCAGAACTACCTGACTATATTACC
Organism: uncultured Candidatus Bathyarchaeia archaeon; assembly: GCA_964434745.1. Classification (GTDB taxonomy): domain Archaea; phylum Thermoproteota; class Bathyarchaeia; order Bathyarchaeales; family Bathycorpusculaceae; genus JADGNF01. Next base: position 19,744 of record CAYSWL010000027.1, read on the forward strand.
AATTACAAAAACTTTAACCCATATACCACTAGGCAACTTGAGTTGATTATTAAAGTAATTACTAATAAAACACGTTAACCTGTATATCACATAAAATTATAAGTGCATCTTAAAGGTAAGTAACCTATAAGATACTTGTTAATGCCATAATTTTTATGAGTAAAAATGTTAAAAATATTGGAAAAATTATTGCTCTTTTATAGTGATACGTAACCAGAACTTTCTTTTCGCTAATGCAATAGTAGTAATGGTTGTTATTGATATTGTCCCAATTAGTATTATATTACCTACGTTAAGCCACTGAGGATTATGTATAACCCAAAAATATATAGCGGAAAATAAGTAAATCAAAACAGCACTCAGAAATAGTTGTAAATAGTGAATGAACTTACGCAACTCATATACTTTGGCTTTTAGCCAGTTCAATTTATATTCAACCCATTTTGAAGAGTCAGGTAAATCATCTAATAGAAGTGCTAGACCGCCAAGTATGAAGAAGCGTGCGGTGTTTATTGCGATATCAGATGTTTCAATTATAAAAAGACTTAGAAATGAAATAGGCGTGATGACGATTACACCTAAAATCGCAATCAGAAGCACAATTAAACCGTAGACATAATGATGAAATAGGAATCTACCAAGCTTAAGAGATCTTCCTATACTGGAGACAGGATAAATATTTACTAATGCAGCCATAATTATTATCCATGAAAGGTTGCCATCAATAAGGTAAGGTGAGAAGGGCAACCAATAAGGTGCAGCCTTATAAAATCCGTATAGTAGCTCTATGATACATGCTACACTTACTAGTGAGTTGAATATCAAAGCGATACTGAAGAGTTTTTTCCCATAGACCATAACGTAGTGGTTCACAATAGCACCATGGCTTACTCAAATCAGTAAGTACAAGTAAATCAAGGTTATTGTGCAATATTATCGTACCTAAAATAATTTGGCTTTACAATAACAAAACATAAAAAGGAACCAAGCAGTCATGAAGACTTGGTGCTTAACAAATGAAATATGATATTAAATATAAACCGTCTTATGCATTACTTGTTATGTATTTAGATCAAGGTGAAGCAATTACTGCCGAATCAGGCGCTTTGACCTATATGGATCCAACAATTGAAGTTCGCACTAGAAAGCGTGAAAAAAGCCTTCTAGGCAGTTTAGGCCTTAAACTAATTGGAGGCCAAAGCTTCTGGGTCAACGACTATACAGCATCAGCAGGCCCAGGTGAAGTAGGCTTAGTTGCTGCACCTGTAGGAGATATTGAAAAACTTGACATAGGCCCTCAAAAAGGCTACATTGTACAAAAATCAGCATACATAGCCAGTACTCAAGGTGTAGATTTAGATGTTAAATGGGAAGGATTCAGCAAAGGTCTTTTCGGTCAAGGGTTATTTATGCTTAGAGCCACAGGAGCAGGAAGCATGTTCATCAATACTTTCGGGGCTATAGATACTCATATTCTTCAACCTGGACAGACACTAATTGTTGACAACTTTCACTTGGTAGCATTTAGCGACAGTTGCAGCTATAGAGTTACCAGAATAGGTGGATTAAAAGAAACATTCCTAAGCGGAGAAGGCTTAGTTACTCAAATCACAGGACCAGGTGAGGTCCATATTCAGACTAAAAATATTAATGAATTTGTAGATTGGCTATGGACTTTAATAGAACCCCGTGTACAAAGCAGGGCACGCTAAGTTCTTTGCAACATTAGCGTTTTTCCTATTTTTTTATTTTTTATCTATCTAGGTTAAAAGATTTTTCGCGATCTTCTGTTTTCTGTGGGTACATATCAAGTAGCATTCGTTCATCTGGTTTCCGGCTTAATACTACAGGTTCAAGACGTCCTGCTAGCTCTAAGGCAGCTGATAGTTTACTTGTACGTTCAGCGTAGATTTCAAATAGAACATCACCTTTGGATACTTCATCACCTATTTTTGCTCTAAGTACTAAACCAGCGCCTTTCTCTTTTGGTGTACCTGCAGCTCGGGCGACTTGTACTATGCTATCTGTATTAATCCAAAGAACCCTGCCTTTTTGTTTTGCATACACTTCAGCTCGTTCTTTTCCAATTGGAATCTCTTCAGGTTTTATGTTTGGATTGCCACCTTGAGCTTCTATTATTTGCCGTAGTTTGCATTCTGCTTGCCCTGAATCAATCATCTGCTCTGCTTTTAAGCGCCCATCGGATTCGCCGACCATTTCTAGTAACATACCAGCAAGACTTACTGCTTTTTCACGTACATCTATAGGACCTTGCCCCATCAGCGTGTGAAGTGCTTCTTTAGCTTCCAATGCAGCACCGATACAATATCCAAGTGGTTGGTCTCCGAAGGTCATGGCGCATCGTACATTTACACCAAGTCGTTTACCTAAGTCTACAAAATCTGACGCTAGGGTATATGCTTCGCTAAGTGTTTTTATTTTTGCACCTCTACCGGTGGGGATATCTATAGCTATATCGGTTGCACCGATGGCCTTTTTCTTACTCATGATTGATGGTAAAAGTAGGGGGTCAATGCCTAGAGGGTATTCTACTTGAATGAATAAATCATCAGCTGGCGCTAGCTCTAATGAGCCACCCCATACAAGACAAGCATTGGTCTTTTTTACGATTGTACGAATTTCTTCAATTTCAAAATCTACAGGACATAAAGTCTCAACACGATCGGCTGTACCCGCAGGGGAGGTAATAGCACGCGAGGAAGTTTTTGGGATAGTATAACCAGCGGCAGCCACAATGGGCACCACAACCATAGAGGTTTTATCTCCAGGAATTCCGCCAATACTATGCTTGTCTAATATTGGTCCAGGTCCAAAGTTTAGTGTTTGACCAGTTGCAACCATGGCGCGAGAAAGTGATTCAGTTTCGCTCATTGTCAAATTGTATATTTTTAGGGCTGTAAGAAACGCAGAAATTTCTATTTCACTAAGATGCTGTTCCACTACATCTTTAACGATTGTTATAATTTCTGTTTCCCGCAACCGCTCACCGCGTAGTTTTGCGCGGACATTGCTAAGTGATTCAGGCATAGGTGCAAGTTGAACGTCTACTTCATCACCATCTTTAACACCTAATGCATATGCACCTTCTAGGTAGAGCCAGATTCGATCAGGTGGGAAATCCGTTGCCACATTTGCTATAGCGATAAGGTCTTTGCCTTCATGAACTATATGTATACGGTCAGAAGAATGCACGCCTAACAGTCCGGCAATCTCATCGTCTATTATTGCGATTCTTTTGCCGCCTGCTGTGATGTTTAATACCCCAGCAACGAGTTTCATTTAATCTCACATTACAACTCTAATAAGCAGCAAAGATAGTTAAATATTTCAAAAAGTGTCTTAATAATAAAGTATTTATGGATATGTAAAACGTTTTTAGAAGTATGAAAAAATTGGAAGCGACACGATACGAGTCGCTTTTGTGGATACTTACTATTTATTCTTCATGTTCACTTTTGGATCGGCCCATTATATGATGAAGTATTTCTGGGAATCCGATGAGCAGTAGGACAATAAGACCTTCAGCAGCGTGATCCATTATGAATAGTCCTGAGGCCAATACCACAAGTGCCCATATTGGGAAATACAGGTAGGCAAATCTAGAACGAGATACAACTTTTTGCTTGTATCCTACCCATAGGACTGCAAACGTTAACATATACATTGTAAACAAGATGACAATTAGCACGTGTTCAAGTTCAACAGACTCAAGAGAGGTAAAGTA
>CAYSWL010000028.1:0-23365 GCA_964434745.1 uncultured Candidatus Bathyarchaeia archaeon
CACCACCCTACCCTACACTCTTTCCCTACACGACGCTCTTCCGATCTAATCCCTGTTCTCAGCTGTGTCTTTAATGCGGTAGAAAGGAGCTATGCCATTCAAACCGTTGACTGCAACCAGAGCGACCATTACTTCGAACTCTGCATTCTTTGGCGTTCCAGGAGTAAAGTAGCACTGCTCCAAGTACCGTGCAAAGCCACCGTAGAAACTGAAAACAATCCATCTCTCATCTGTCAGCCAATCAACTACATCTATTTTGCTAACGTTGAAGTCCATGGCAAGTCCTCCAAATGAAAAGTCCCATTCGGCTTGTTCCGCAACCTTCCGTGTATTTCTCACGCAAAGGCAAACCGACTTTCAAGACATGTTTGAGAATAGTGTCTTTGGCGGCGCCACTTAGTTTGCTGATTTTCTCAAGAACAGCCCTCTGTTGCTCAGCACTGAGTTCCTTCCAGTCGACTAGGAAGACCCTTTCAACACAATCGATATCTTCTAAGGTTGCAGTCTGAGCAATCATGCTCTGAATAGGAACTTCGCCATCAGGAAAGACGTCGCCCCAGAGTTTCTTGCCCTCAGCACTCAAATAAGCCCAAGTCTGGTATTTTCTCATACCTGAGCCTCCTGAGCTTTCTTTGGTTGCCCTCTTGGCGAAAAATTAGAACAAGCATCACTTGAAGCTAAACGATTAATCGACTTTTTGCCGCTTGATGCTGGCTGGGAACAGCGGCCACACCAAAAAGTACAATCCATGCACTGGGGAACTCTTGATGCTGGTCTTTCAGCGCCTAACGTAGGACCTTCTAAATGCTTAAAAAAAGAAAGGGGAAAACAGGATAAATTCGTGACAAAAATGGCGGGCCCGGTGGGATTTGAACCCAAATGGGGTCGGAACCTACCGCCGTCACAACAGTCGATCTCTAATTAAACAGATGTTAACGTCTAAGTAACTGATAAGCAGTGTTTAATGCTGCACTTTGTAACTTGCAATTTTTAGTGGTTCAATTTTGTTTGCCCTCACCGAGGTACCCACACACACTTGAAACGACTAAGCGACCTATCACATGCATACAGCTAATGTATGCACCAATTAACATCATTTTCATGCAAACATGTCTTAGCAGTACCCAAAATATGCACCCCTGCATAGATGTTTATTATCTTTGATTAACAAGTGACTATACAATCCGATAATGTAATTTCAGCATCGCAAATTAATGTATGATAAAAAAAGGCTGCCTTTAGCTTAGAGGCTTGAAACGTTCCTGTGTCCTACTCGTTTACCTAACAAGAATGATACAACAGCAACCGCTACAACCACAACTGCAATTACAATAAGTGCTAACTCTGTAGATAGCGGTGACGTAGAATTGTCTTTTGGAGATGAATCAGGTGAAGGCATAGGCGTTGATGGAGTTGTAGGAGAAGAAGCTGGTGATTGCATTGTAGTTGCTGGGGTTAAGGTTGGCGTTGGTGAAGAGGTTATGTTAGGTGTTAGTAAAGGTATAGTTGTTGGTATTGGCGCATTAGGGTCAGGTAATGCTTGTGAATTAGGTTCAGTTAAGAATGGGGTAAAGTTTACTGTGCCTAAGTCAAAATCGTTCTTAAAATCATAAATAGATTGGTTAATTGCTTGGATATTGGCTGTTCCCCAGTAATTGTTGGTAGCATCTATGTTGTTTTTTGCGTTTTGAGATAGCTTAATGTTTATGCTATTTTGAATGTTGTTAAAAACTATTGTTGGTGAGTAAGGGTTTAATATAGAAATTCCTACACTATTGTTAGTTATAGTGTTATTTTGGATTGTTAGGGTAGTTTTTAAGTCATCAAAGTTTGGGCTAAAAACCTGTATGCCTACTTGATTGTCGGTAATTAGGTTTCTTTCTACAACAACATGTCCACCTATACCCCAGCTTCCAATAAAACTAATGCCAGTTGAGGTAGAGGCGCCAGAGGAAATTATGTTATCAGATATAGTTGCATTTACCTGACCGCTTTGCCCATAGTAGGAGATAAAGCCACCTGTAATGTTATTGTTAGAAATTATTGGTGAGCCACCTCTGATGTTAATTTGACTTGATAAGATATTATCTAAGATAATTGGTGAACCAGCTTCTATTGATAATCCTCCACCTGTTTGGGTGCTGTTTACTATTTTTAGTGAAGGGTATGTTGTTATGTAGGTTTGGTTAAGGTTTGTGTTTTCTATTATACATCCTGTGCCTGTTTGCTGGTTATAGTTGACGCTGGTTTTAGAAAATACTATTGATGAATAGGTAGGCGCCCAGTACTGCCAGCTATTAATACCATTTATTTGGATTGGATTATTGCTTGTGCCTTTTAATTGCAAAATACCGTTAACCTGTATTGACCCTTCTATAGAGGGCATATTTATTGTAACGCCAGCTTCAACAATTAAGCTACCATTTACCCTTATGTAATAGCTATTAAGGATAATAGTTGCTCCAGCTTCAATAGTTAACGTTACTTCATCATTTACCAAAATATCATCTGTTAAAGTATATGGGCTATTTGCTTTAGTCCATGCAGTATTTTGACTAAGTATGCCATTAACTTGTATGCCTGTTTGTGCATTACTAAACGTTGTTATGTTAGCTAATATACCAAGCACCATAACTGTCAAAAGTGCAACTGTTAGTAACTTCATTTTGTATACGTGTCCTGAATAGTTTCATTGAATGTTTTTTGGGCTTATTGTTTGTTACGGTTTATAACTTTACATTATTAAGACACAAAGATTGCAGATTTAATGCCTAAACTAAATAGGCTTTGCCAGAGTGACCCACCTGCCCCAGAAAGTCACCCTGAAAGCAGAGTTACTTTTCAAGGCAACTAACCGCTTGGCCAAGACGCACAATTCAAACAGTAAATCGTTTCAACAGCAGCTTTAGCCACTTAACCTAATATTTAAACAGCATTTCAGGCACCATTTTCAAAAATAATCAATATTAAAGGTTTATTTGGCAAAAGGAATTTGGCGCGGGATGTGGGACTTGAACCCACGCGGCCTTTCGACCACAGACTTAGCAGGCCTGCCCCATACCAGGCTTGGGCAATCCCGCATTTGATTGGTTGCTATGTCCTGCTTTTTTGGTCTAAGCACATTCATTGCGTGCTAATTCAAATAAAGCTTTCTAAGCGTAATGGAAAACAATCAAGGAATTTACTATTATAAAACTAAGTAATCTAATGTTTGAGTCTATTTGTCACTGGTTTTGTTTACTGCTGTTTTCTTTGCTTTGCTGCTTGGATTTTTTTCTGTTTCATCCGATATAGCTGTACACGTTTTATTATAAATGCCCCAATGGCAGCCGCAAAGAGCACATAGTAAACTAATAGTATTATTGGATTTTGAAAGTCAGTACCTGACAAAGTAGCGTGTATTATTCCGAAAAATAGTGCTACATACATAAGTGCGTGGAAAATTCGCCAATAGGCAACTATTTTGCGTCGTAATAAGACGGCAGCTATTGCAATATAGATTATAATTAGAGCTTGTCTTCCTCCGAAGAATAAAAACAGGTATAGCGAGTTCAGGTTAGGTATGAAGACTGCTGGGTTCATATATTGTATTGCTAAAGTGACTGGGTGTAAGGTTATTAAGATTAAGCCTGCTATGGCAAAATAGTGGTGAATACGTATGAATGGTTTTTTGAATAATAAGGTAATTTCTTTTAGAAATGGTGTCATTATGGTTGCAGTACTTAAAGAAATAAAGCCTGTTAATGCAAATATGCGAACAGAAAAGCCTATCGGGTTTGAGTAAGCAAAAGAAAAAGCAATTAGAGACACTGCTACTGCAAATATGATAATTGTAGTAATGAAAATAGCGCCTTCTTTACTTACAGGCACAAAATCAAGCGCTCCTACGAAATTATCTTTATGTTTATTTAGTTAAAAAGTATGCGGTATATGTTGCATCTAACTGCTATTAACATTTTATTTTTTAGTTTAAGAAGAAAAAAAAGGAGAGTTTGCCTTTTTTAACGCACGAATTTTTAGGTATATTGCTAGCATTGCTATGGCAAATAGCATTGGAACGACTAGTATTATTGAGAGTTCAGGTATCCATTGGTGACCTTCCCAGCCTAGAATTATTCCACCGTCGCCAACTGCGTAGCCTTTTGAGTCGTCACCGTTGAATTCGGGGTTAACTACTGTTATTCCACGTAAGGTTTCAGTTATGCCATTGCTTGAGCCATACCATATTGTACCGTTCCATGTAAGAACCATGCCTGAGGCGCCTGCTGCCCAGCCTTCGCCAGTGTCGCATACAAATACTGAGTATAATGGTGCGTCAACAGTGTCAACAATTGCACTTTGAGGAATATTCATCTCCTCACCAGGTTCATCAGGGTGGTAAATTGCTATTTGGGTCCATCGTGTCCAGCTATTTCCATCCCAGTGAAGTACTAAGCCATTGCTAAGTTGTCCGCCTACTGCCCAGCCGTCATTTGCAGTGTACATAAATACTGAGTAAAGGTTAGCAGTGGTTGGGCTTTCAATATTTTCCCATTCTAAGCCAGTCCAGCGCATTATTAATCCGTTATCGCCTACTGCCCATGCATCTGTTGTGCTAACAACTGCAACTGATCGCAAGGTGCCTGGGGCAAGATCTACTGAGCCGGCCCATTCGTTGCCATCCCATACCAGTATTGCACCGCTTTCACCTACAGCCCAGCCAAAGGAGGAATCAAGCATACTAACACTATACAGTGTTGGAATCTGATCTGAATCAGAAGTACCTAAGGTGATGCCACTCCAAGTATCCCAGTTTGATCCATCCCAACGAATAATTGCCCCGTTACCATTGCCTGCACCGCCAACAGCCCAAGCATCAGAGGCACTTGCCATTGAAATACTATACAAGTTTGCCGTGGTTGGACTGGACACAAGTTCCCAGCTTTGATCGCCATCCCAGCGAATTATCGTTCCACTGTCACCAACAGCCCAAGCAAGAGACATGTCAAACATGCCACCAGGAGTTATCGCATTAAGATTTTGCGAAGTAGGACTTGTAACTTTCATTGAGTCATCAGATTCTTGTGCGTAAACAAGAGGTGCACTTATGAGTAATACAAAAACTGCTATTGAAGCTAACTTTAAAAAACGCATGTTTTTCACCTAGAAAACTAAATAAGGAAAACAAAATGTGATTAAAATAATTATGTGACTGCAACTTAACAGTAACTCAACTGGTGTATCAATACTGCAAATCTTACTTCATAATAATAAATCAATCAACAAGAAAGTCTATAAGAAGTTGAAAGTTCTAATCTAAAAGTTTGGCTGTTTAACCAGAGTCATACTCAGCATAGCAAGTAATATATTTTTGAATACTAGTCTACTAGTAGGTGCTATTTTTGGTCAGCATAAATGAAATTTCAGGTAAAAAGATTATTGGAATAGGCGGCTATGAAATCGGCGAAATTAAAGGCGTAGAGGTTAATCTTAGTGACTGGAGTGTTACACATCTTCAGGTTAAACTTTCTAATCAAGCAGCAGAGGAAATGGGATATAAAAAGACGTTACGGTCTACAACTGTATGTATGCCAATCTCGTATGTGACTGCAGTCGGTGATGTTGTAACAATAAATAAGTCACTTAGCGAATTGGTTGGCAACAGCGAAGTTCCCGAATGCACCCACTAGCTAAGCAGAAAAGCTGCTACAAATTTTTGTTCTAATAATTCAACTAAAAATGACACATATAGCATTATCAAATGTTTATCTTTGACTGTAGACCGATAAACAGAAAAATAGCTTAAAGATATTTTTATAAGTTAAAAAAATTTGGTAATCTTTTTTGGCATTCTAAGAATGTAAAAAAAATTGTTATGTTTAGAAGGCAAGGATTTGTTTTAGCTTATTTATTACCAGTTCTGAGGCATCTTTATCTGGATATTCTAGGTCTTCTTGGTTTGGTTGCGTGCCTGCAAATAAACATATTGATTCAATTTGCCTAAGTTTGGATAAGCCAAAGACTAGCCCAGAAAAGCCCATAAATGGACCTTTATATCCTGTACAGAGTTCGAATTTTTCTTTCATTTCCTCAAGAAGCGATTGGTTAGTTGCAGCAAAGCAGACATTTTTCTCTTTAGACCCATATCCTGCTGCTACGATCATTCGTTTAACATGCATTTCTGATATAAAATCAACAACTTTTTCTGCTACAATATATTGTCCGTCAAAGTTGGCGTGGTATCCTTTAGTAATTATAAGTTCAGGGTTTTTTGAAGCATAGAATTGTACTTTAGGCATATCGAGAAGTCCTGAGGTGACTATAATTCCGCTTCCGCCTGGGAAAGCTGGGTGTGCGGCGTATGAAGGCTTAGTCTCATATACTGAAGGTAAATGAGTAGAGTATAACTCTGCGATTAGTTGTGCATTTGTTTTTTCTATTAGGCTCTCAACTACAAGTTTACCTACTGATCGCAGTCCAGGAGATCCTACAACTGCCACTGGAGAATCTAATTTGGGACTATCGTATTTTTTTATCCAAACGCCGTTTTCCATTTAAAATCCCTTTGTGCTATTATGTAACATAGCTAGGTTTCTTAGCTGATTGTTCCATTTCTTCGCGGACGCGGCGTTCAATTTCACCCATTTTAGCAATAAGTTCATCCATTTGATCAGCTTGCTTATCCATTGGCTCCATGTTTACTTTTAATGCCAATATGCAGTTAAGAACGTTAAGTGCTGCTTTAGCAGCTTTAGCGTCAGTTACGTATTCACCCTGAGATGTCTGGTACCCGTGTGTTTCAGCAAGCAGACATGCACCTTTGATATCTTTCTTTTTCGCTAAGCCTATTACTAAGCCGTTTTCTCCGCCAATTATACCTTGATCTAAGGTTTTCACATTATATTGCTTCAATTCTTCTAGCATGGCTGGTGTAGTTGTTGTGTAGAAGACTTCGGGGTTATCGAAGGGTTTGTCGGTAACCAATGCAGCAACACTGATCACTCTTTTTAAACCATGACTTCTTGCCCAGTCCAAAACGACTTCGGCTACATCATACTGGCCTTCAGGTGAAAGAGCTTGAGAGTTACCGCCCATAAACACTATATCTTGACCATCTTCAGTCCTATGCCAGTATAGTTCGTTACGTAAAAGTTCTACTAAACCATCTTCTTTAATTATTACATAAGGTGGAAAATGCTTTGAATATACTTCAGCAATTAGCTCCGCTTTAAGCTGCTGCACCAAATAATCAACAGATAACTTTCCAATGTAAGCAGTACCAGGTAGCCCGACAACAAGAGTAATATCTTTGGGCTCAAATTCTTTTAGAATTTTTATCTCAGCGTTCATATGTTAACAACTCGCGCACTTATTATAAAAGGTTATATGCAGATAGAAAAAGCAATATATGAAAAATACGTGAATCTACAAGCAAATATCATAACATGGCGATTTTTTCTGTAATTTAACTTGCCAGAAGAGAAGAATTAAAAACGTTACAACAGAGGGATAATTATTCAAGTGAATTTGGAAGCATCTTGCGGGTTTGATCGGAAGAACAATTTAGCAAGCTAATATTAACTATTTTGCTAACGGCAAGTACAACTATTAGTCCTTGTTTTGACATAATTTGAGCCAAAATTGCCAATAATGCTTAAATTCACTAAAATTGATTCGTTTTTATTCTACTTATTCCGTGGAAAGTTTCATGCAGTTTAAACTAGTTTCGCCATTTAAGCCTTCGCCAGGCCAGGAGAAAGCAGTTGAGCAGTTAGTAAAAAACTTCTCAACAAAAGATAAACAGACACTGCTAGGAATTACAGGAAGCGGCAAGAGTGTTACATCAGATACAGATGTAATAATTAGAAAAAATAAATCAGAGTTAAAAGAAAAAATTGGACAGCTAATTGATAAGCTCTTTACTCAAAATAAAAGTAAAATCAAAAACGTAAATGGTACAGAAATACTAGACGCATCTAGTATTAGTGATGTTTATGAAGCATATAGTTTCAATCCAGCAACCAAGAAAACAGAATGGAAAAAGATTCAACAATTCATTCGGCACTCTTCACCTAAGAATCTTTATAGAATAATAAGTAAATGTGGAAGAGACATTACAGTCACAGAAGACCATAACTTTTTTGTCTTAAGAAATGAAGAAATGGTACTCTTAAAAAGTACTGAACTTAACAATAAAGACTTTTTACCGATTCCAACAAAAATAGAGGCTCCAACTAAACCTCTAAAAAATGTAACTATTGATAAGAATATTTATCGAAAAATCAAAATTGTCAAGACACCTTCAAATTTCACTGCCGAATTAGAAGATAATAAGTTAATAGGCAAAATTAATAGTTCAAACCACATCACATATCCACATTACAATGGATATGGTTCAAATCAAACTTGCACAGAACTTGTTTATGATATCTTTGAATCTGAAGTTAACCAAAATGATGAACATCTACAGTTAAATGAAGAACCAAAAAACAGTATTAAAATTACAGATGATTTGCTCAAATCATTAGGATATTATATTTCAGAAAGCTATCAAGAGAAAATAGACTCTGCTTCTGCACCAGTAGATGAAATTGAATATTATCAAAATTGTAAAGTAATAAGTACACAGGAAATGTGCTTTTCAAAAAGTGCACAAATATTTGATTTCGAAGACAATTTTCCAAAGTATTTATCGGTTCTTAAAAGTTGGTGTGGTAAAGAAGCTAATTTTAAACACCTACCTCATTTTTGGCTACAACTTTCAAATAAACAGCTTGCCAATCTACTTAGGAGCTATTTCTCAGCTGATGGATATGTAGATGAAAATACTGTAAAATGCATTACTAAAAGTAAGCAATTAGCATCAGATATATTGTATTCACTTCTTCGCTTTGGAATAGTTGCATTCGTTAAGAAAAAAACGAATTTTACTTCAAATATAAACTATAGAGAAGCGTATTGGGAAATTACTATTTCAGGAAAGTTCGTAAAAACATTCCAAAAAGAGATTGGATTTACTCAAAAGCCAAAAAATAATGATCTTGAAAAAACGATTGCCAAATTTGCCAATATTGATAAAGATATTATTCCTGCAAATGCTTTAATTAAAAAAATAAGGAAAAGGTTAGATGTTTCCCAAAAAAATCTTTCAACATTAGCACAAATTACGCAGCCATATATTTCGTTAATTGAAAATGGAAAAATAATGCCTTCAAGGGAAGCAACAACAAGAATTACGGCCGCGTTTAACTTTTTAGCAAAACAAAAGCATATAGTTGTACAATCAGAAATTAGCAAGCTATCCAGTTTATTAAATCTGTTCTGGTCGCCAATATCAATAATTTCGCATGTAAATGGAGAAGAGTATGTTTACGATTTCTCGGTAGAAAGTAACGAAACTTTCTTAGCGGGAACCGGAGGCATTTTTGTCCATAACACGTTTGTAATGGCTAATCTTATTAACAGATTGCAAAAACCTACATTAATTTTAGCACACAACAAAACCCTTGCAGCTCAACTTTATGCTGAACTTAAAGAACTCTTTCCGCAAAACCGAGTAGAGTATTTTATCAGCTTCTATGATTATTATCAGCCTGAATCATATTTACCTACCACAGATATGTATATTGAAAAAGACTCAAGTGTAAACGAGCAAATTGAAAAAATGCGTATGCACGCTGTCTCAAGTGTTGTAAGCAGAAATGACACAATAATTGTTGCCAGCATAAGCTGCATATACAGCTTGGGTAACCCTGAAGACTATAAGACTATGGCAATTGACCTAACAATAGATGAACCTTTACCACGTCAAAAACTCATCAATGCACTTGTAGATATGCAATATGAAAGAAATGATATGGTGCTTGAAGCAGGCAGGTTTAGAGTACGTGGTGAAACTATAGATATTGTTCCAGCTTATGAAAAAGATATTTTACGCGTAGAATTAGAAGCAGGAAAAATCAAAAAAATTAAAGAAGTTGACGCAGTAACTGGGGACACAAAAACTACCATTGATAAAGTTACACTTTATCCTGCTAGGCAGTACGTGGTACCTGAGGAAAAGATGAAGCGTGCATTTGTATCAATAGAAGCAGAACTTGAAGCAAGACTCCAAGAACTTCCACCATTAGAAGCACAGCGCCTTAAGCAACGCACCAACTATGACCTTGAAATGATGAAAGAAATGGGATTCTGTGCAGGCATAGAAAACTATAGCCGACATTTTGATGGACGCAAACCAGGTGAGCCACCATTTACATTAATGGATTATTTTCCCAAAGATTACCTGCTAATTATAGATGAAAGCCATCAAACAATTCCTCAATCACGTGCCATGTATAATGGCGAATTTTCACGTAAAAAGAACCTAATCGAATTCGGATTCCGATTACCTAGTGCCTATGATAACCGGCCGCTTAAATTCGAAGAATTCGAAAAGAAAATGGGCCGAACACTATTTGTTTCAGCAACACCAGCTGATTATGAAACTGAAAAAAGCGGAGCACCTGTAGAGCTAATTACACGACCTACAGGACTTTTAGATCCAATAGTGGAGCTTCATCCAATCAAAGGCCAGATGCAACACCTTATGGAAGAAGCAAAAAAGACCATTTCAAATGGTGATCGTATCTTAATCACCACTCTGACTAAGCGTATGGCTGAAGACTTAACTGAGTACTTGGTAAAAGAAGGCTTTAGAGTTCGATATATGCACAGCGAAATCGACAGCCTTGACCGCATTGAACTTGTTCGCCAGCTACGTGTAGGTGATTATGATATACTTGTAGGTATCAACCTTCTCCGTGAAGGACTTGACATACCAGAAGTCTCAACCATATTCATACTTGATGCTGATAAAGAAGGCTTCTTGCGTGACGAACGCAGCTTAATACAGACCATCGGCAGAGCTGCACGCAACGTCAATGGCAGAGTCGTACTCTATGCAGATATTATAACCCGATCAATTAAACGCGCAATGGAAATTACTCAATATCGCCGCAACTTCCAGATACGCTTTAACAAAGTTCACAACATCACACCAAAAACGATTGTAAAAAGCGTATCACAAAAAGAAAGCACCATCAAAGGCATTAAACATTTAGCAAAGGCAGATGTCCAAAGACAAATAATTGAGTTAGACGCACAAATGCGAGAAGCAGCCGAGAAACTAGACTTCGAGAAAGCTATACAGCTACGCGACACAATACAAGAGTTAAACAAATCATTAGCGCAGAAAGCAAAAACACAGCAATCACAATGAGAAAATTACGCGTTTAATGCAATAAAGTTGAAATGGGTAACATCAAACAAGATACAATTCGTCAAATTAATCAGGACATTTAAGGTAACCAGTTATGCGAGATACTATTTCGATCAAAGGGGCACGTGAACATAACCTCAAAAACGTTGACTTAGAGCTACCTAGAAATCAGTTAATTGTAATTACAGGGTTGTCAGGTTCAGGAAAATCTACGTTGGCCTTTGATACAATATATGCCGAAGGCCAAAGGCGTTATGTAGAAAGCCTCTCTGCATATGCACGACAATTTTTAGGCCTAATGGATAAGCCAGATGTAGACTCTATCGACGGTCTATCGCCAGCCATTTCTATAGAACAAAAAAGCACCAGTAAAAATCCCAGATCAACTGTAGGTACTGTCACTGAAATCTATGACTATTTACGATTACTGTATGCAAGAATAGGAACCCATCACTGTCCACAATGTGGAAGCTCTATTCACCCTCAAAGTCCAGAAAACATTACCAGCTTAGTCATGACAGATAAAAACAAGACACTTACCTTTTTAGCACCAATCATTAGAGGCATGAAAGGTACTCACGAACAGGTTTTTGAAGATCTTAAAAAAGAAGGCTACACCAAAATTCGGGTTGATCAAAGAATCTACGATTCAGATAATATCAAAGAAGAAGTTAAACTGGTCAGATATGAAAAACACTGGATAGAAGCTGTCATAGATACAATCACAATATGTGATGAGGAACGCTCAAGAATAGCTGAAGCCGTGGAGGCTGCATTAAAAACTGGCAAAGGCACAATGATAGTTATCGACTCAGCTAACACAAACTCAGAGAAAAAGAAAGAACTTGAACGGTTTGAAGGCGAAACCATGTATAGTACCTTTGGAGCGTGCCCTAATCACCCTGAAATTGTCTTTGAAAGTCTTGAACCACGTATGTTCTCATTCAACTCGCCATTTGGAGCATGCCCTGTCTGTCACGGTCTTGGAGAAATCACTGAAATTTCCGCTGATTTAGTTATTCCAGATAAAAGTAAAAATATAATGGATGGCGCGCTTGCAATCTATGGCAAAATGGAGCTAAGTTGGAGAGCACAACAACTCTCTGTTGTAGGTAGCAAACATGGATTTGATCTTTTTACACCAATCGAAAAATTTACTGAAAAGCAGTTAAACATACTACTCTACGGAGATCAAGAACCTATTGATGGAAACTGGTCCAATGGTTCAAGCATGTATATGCGCAATGGTTGGGAGGGAATTATTCCCCAAACAATGAGGCTTTATCGTCAAACTGAAAGCCAATGGCGAAAAGAAGATATTGAAAAATTTATGAGCGCACGCCTGTGCAATGCCTGCAATGGCAAAAAACTCCAACCAGTAGTATTAGCCGTCAAAATCCAAGGCAAAAGTATAATTGACGTAACAGATCTTTCGATTGATCAAGCAGTAGACTTTTTCGCAGAGCTACCTAAACAATTAAACGAAAAGGATCTAACTATTGCTAACCAAGTGCTTAAAGAAATTAACCAACGACTTGGCTTTCTAAAAAACGTAGGCTTAGGTTACTTATCACTTTCTAGAGCTGCAAAGACGTTATCAGGTGGAGAAGCACAACGTATCCGTCTTGCTACCCAAATAGGTAGCAACTTAATGGGTGTATTATACATCTTAGATGAACCTAGTATTGGGTTGCATCAACGTGATAATGCCAAATTAATAAATACTCTACACCGGCTACGTGACTTAGGCAACACCCTAATAGTTGTTGAACATGACGAAGATACCATTCGAAACGCCAATTATGTAGTTGACATGGGGCCAGGTGCAGGCGTTCATGGTGGACATATAGTCGCTGAAGGCACCCCTGAACAGATTATGAAAAATCGTAAAAGCCTCACAGGTAAGTATCTTTCAGGAGCATTAAAAATTGAGGTGCCAACTGAGAGACGCAAACCAGTTGAATACATTAAAGTAGCTGGCGCACAAGAAAACAATCTAAAAAACATTAATGTAGATTTACCACTAGGAGTCTTATGCGGCATAACAGGTGTTTCAGGTTCAGGAAAAAGCTCTCTTATGAACCAGACAGTAATGCCTAGGTTACGTCAAAGATTTGGTGAACATGTAGATAAAATCGGAAAACATGAATACATAACTTCACCTTCTATTGTAAAAAATGTAATAGTAATAGACCAAGACCCTATCGGCAGAACTCCACGAAGCAACCCTGCAACATATACTAAGCTGTTTGATGAGATTCGAAAAATCTTCGCAACCACCAAAGAAGCAAAAGCCAG
The DNA here is from genome assembly GCA_964434745.1 of uncultured Candidatus Bathyarchaeia archaeon. Lineage (GTDB taxonomy): Archaea > Thermoproteota > Bathyarchaeia > Bathyarchaeales > Bathycorpusculaceae > JADGNF01. Next base: position 13,538 of record CAYSWL010000028.1, read on the forward strand.
AGGCTATAGTGAAGGAAGATTCAGTTTTAACGTTAAAGGCGGCAGATGTGAAACCTGCCAAGGCGATGGAGTCTTACGCATAGAAATGAACTTTTTACCCGACGTCTATGTTCAATGTAGTGACTGTAAAGGCAAAAGATACAACAAAGAAACTCTCGATATACAATATAAGGGTAAAAACATAGCCGAAGTATTAGACATGACTGTAGAAGAAGCTGTAAAATTCTTTGAAAATATACCATGCATTGCCCGTAAACTGGAAACTTTACTTGACGTAGGCTTAGGATACATTAAACTTGGTCAAAGCTCAACTACTCTTTCAGGTGGCGAAAGCCAAAGGATAAAAATTACACGTGAATTAAGCAAAAAAAAGGCAGGCCACGTCGTGTATATGCTTGATGAACCAACTACAGGTTTACATTTTGACGACACTAAACGGTTAATTAAAGTCCTTAATCGATTGGTAGATAAAGGAAATACTGTCTACGTCATCGAACATAACTTAGATGTTATCAAAAGCTGTGATTACCTAATTGACCTTGGCCCTGAAGGGGGAGCCGCAGGCGGAGAAATTTTAGCTACAGGCACACCTGAACAGGTAACTAAAAATGCAAAGTCACATACAGGCAAGTTTCTCCAACACATGTTTGAATAAAAAATTAAACTTAAACAAAGTTAAAGCGAGGCTGTCTAAATGATAGACATATCTACGTCCTCCGAATTCAAAAGCTCGGATATTCCTACAGACCCTGGAGTTTACTTGTATAGAGACGATAAGGGCGAAATTCTGTATATTGGCAAAGCCAAAAGTCTACGCAGCCGTGTTCGAAGCTACTTCACTAGTAAAGATCAGCCTCTTAAAACCCGACACCTAGTTTCAAAAATTCGTAACATTGACTGGATTATTGTTAACAACGAAGTTGAAGCGCTCCTTCTTGAAAACATGCTAATCAAGCAGCATACACCACGATATAATATTGCTTTAAAAGATGCAAAAACCTTCGCTTATATTGCGCTTACCAAGGAGATCTACCCTCGAATTCTAACCAGCCGAAAAGTATCTCGTAAGCTCGAATCTTTTGGACCATATACAGATGGATTTAGCCGGCAGGATTTGCAAAGACTTGTAGTCCGAGTTTTTAAACTTAGAACCTGCCGTGAACTTCCAAAAAGAGCTTGCCTTAACTTCCACATAGGATTATGCACTGCACCTTGCATAGGTAATATCACTTCAGAAGAATATCAAAGACAAGTAGAACAGGCACGATACTTTCTCAAAGGTCATTATGAACACACGATGGAACTACTTCGTGAACAAATGAAAATAGCCTCAGCAGAATTAAAATTTGAAAGAGCACTTGAATTACGTAACCAAATTGCATCTATACGACTTCTCACCGAATGCCAAATAGTTGATAATGAAAGACGATTTGACCAAGATATCATGGCGTTCAAACAGAATGGACAAGAACTACGTGCTATCCAAATGGGTGTACGAAAAGGCGTATTACGAGGTAAAAGAGAATTCTCAATCGATCTGCAACCGCAAATTGAACAAGAATTTCTCAAAGCATTCTATACAGCAAACCAGATTCCTCGGGAGATTCTTTTAAACAAAGCCTGCTGGCAGGATAATGCAGAGAAAATTGCACTTGAAGAGTTTCTTTCACAAACCAGAGGAGCCTCTGTAACATTAACGGTTCCAAAACGTGCAGATAAACTTGCTCTTATACGACTAGCTGAAAAGAATCTGGAGTCATCACTAGAAGAAGATAGCGCACTTGTAGACTTACAGATAGCGCTTAACTTACCAGTAATACCACATATAATTGAATGCTTTGACATATCCAACCTTGGACAGGAACATGTTGTATCAGGCATGGTACGATTCAAAAACGCAAAACCAGATAAGAATAATTACCGCAGATTTAAAATTAAAACTGTTGAAGGCCAAGATGATTTTGCTAGCATGCATGAAGTGGTCACACGCAGATACAAAAGATTAATTGAAGAAAATGCTCAAATGCCTGACCTTATTGTAATTGATGGCGGCCCAGGACAAGTAAACGCAGCAAAAACCGCTTTACATTCACTTGGACTTCAGTTACCGCTTATAGGTTTAGCTAAAGAACGTGAAGAAATCTATTTACCAAACGAAGCTTCTCCGCTCCAGTTCAAAAAGACAAGTCGCATGATGTTACTTTTACGCCAAATAAGAGACGCCACCCATGACTTCGCGTTAGGTTATAACCGTAAACGTAGACAGATGCAAATGCGTGACGAATTTAACGAAAAATAACAAATTTATTATAATTCTTTACTAACAATTTCGGTTAAGTTCTAAGGGTTTGCATACATTCTAAAGCCTTTAAAGGTGCTGTTAGTTATTGTTTGTTAAAGGGGTTGTTTATGTTGAAAGAGTATGACTTAATCATAATTGGTTCAGGCACAGGTATGGAACTGGGAAGTGCATTTTTACAGGAAAATCCTGCGGCAAAAATTGCAGTAATTGACAAAGATGAACCTGGCGGAATCTGTTTAACTAGAGGTTGCATACCCTCAAAGCTTCTGCTCTATCCTGCAGATGTTGTACGTATTATTGAAAAGGCTGACAAATTCGGCATCAAAGTCGAAATTAAAAAGATTGACTCAACAGCTGTTCTTGAACGCATGCGAAGTAACATAAAACGGGATATTGATTCGATTCGCTATGGACTTAGTTCAACCCCAAATATCGATTATTATCCGGAGACAGCAGAATTTATAGCGCCCTACACTGTTAAAGTTGGTCAACAAACAATAACAGCTAAAATGATTTTTCTATCAATAGGTTCTCGACCTGTAATACCTAAAATCGAAGGACTTGATAAAATAGGATACTTGACTAGCGATACTATTCTAAGTGTAGCGAAACTTCCAGGCAGCGTTGGCATAATTGGCGGTGGATATATTGGATCTGAGTATGGACATTTTCTTTCTGCAATGGGCTGCAAAGTAACCATTGTAGGTGCAAGTCCACGAATTATCCCAGAAGAAGAACCAGAGATTTCAGAACTAGCTAAACGGGAAATGGAAAAACACATTACAATCCATGTTGGATATCGGGTTCAGCGTGTAGAAAAAACATTGCAGGGTAAAAAGCGAATAATCGGATTTAACACTGAAACCCAAAAAGAAGTCAAAGTAGATGTTGATGAAATACTAGTTGCAGTAGGCAGAAGGGCAAATACAGATATATTACATCCAGAAAAAGCAGACATAAAGGTAGACACGAAAGGATTCATAGTGGTCAATGAGTATATGGAGTCTTCCCAACCAAATATTTGGGTTGTTGGAGATGCAACTGGAATTTACATGTTCAAACATGTAGCTAACTACCAAGCCCAAATAGTGTATGATAATGCCATATTGAAGAATCGAGTTAAAGCAGACTTTTCTGCAGTACCCCATGCAGTATTTTCAGACCCAGAAATTGCTAGCGTTGGCCTTAAAGAAGCTGAAGCGATAAGCAAATATGGAAAAGAAAATATCGTAATTGGATTCCAGAAATTTGCAGACACAGCTAAAGGTGAAGCTATGGCACTAGGCGAAGAATTCGTTAAAGTAATTCTTGAAAGGGGAACCTGGAAAATCTTAGGTGCACATATAATTGGACCTCAAGCATCGGTTCTAATTCAGGAAATAGTCAACCTTATGTATACATCTGAACGAAGCTCAGAACCTCTTACCAGCGCCATGCACATACATCCTGCACTAAGTGAAGTAGTGGAAAGAGCATTTCGGTCACTTATGATACCTGACCAGTATCACCATGTAATGAAAGAGCATATGCAACTTGAAAAACAGCAACTAAATGCATAACCAACTCTATCTTTTTCTTTTTAGATAAGTTAGCTTGTTTCATTTTGTTTAACTGGTTCAAGGTATTCTTTGCGCATTACTGCTGGAAGTGGCGGATAGATTTTTTCTGCAGCAAACTTTTTCATAATTTGTTCGGTTAATTCAGATTTTATAAATTCTTCATACTCGGCATTATTTATCCAGAAAAGGGCCTCAATTTCAATTGCCCATTCTTTGAATTTTACTAGAAAACGAATTTCTCTTTTACGCTCTTCATTAAAAACTACAGATTTGTTAGCAAGTAAAACAGTTTTGATAATTAGTTTTGCTAATTCTACATTAGTTGCGTAGTCGATTACAAAAATCAAAGTAGTAACAGCTTCTTTACCTCCGCCTGTCAAATTGATGATTCGATCTTTGATAAGAATTGAATTTGGGATAATGACCTCTTTTCGATCATAGGTCTTTAATGTAGTAGTCCTTAGACTTAACTGTGTAACTACACCTTTTATATTACCAACAGAAATCACATCACCAATTTTAAAGGTCTTATCTGTAACTATAAGAAAGCCTGAAACCCAATTTTCAATAATATCTTTTAAAGCATAACCAACCACTAAAGCACCGATACCAAGGCCCGCAATCAAACCGGTAACATCAAAATCAAAAGTCCATAATACTAAAACTACAACCACAGAATAGGTAAGGATTTCAATAAATCGCCTAACAGTATTTAAAACCCGTTTTCTGTCAACATTTTTTTCATCTTTAGTCTTTAGAAATAATCGGTTGACAATTTTAAGGAATATAATTGCCCCGATAAGTATAGCTAAAGCTTGCAAAATTTTCATTATAGAAATTTCACCTAAAGCTTCAGCCATCATATTCGCCTATAGGTAGATTTTTTTCTAATGGAACGTATTAACTTTAACGATACAGCAGTCTCTGATATACTTATCTTGACCTTATGGATTCGCCAAATATTAAATGATAAAAATCAACAGAAACGCTATTCATGGCTTTATGAAAAAATGTAAGTAAAATAACATAGAAGATATTTTTTGTAAAAGAAGGTTATTTATAAAAAGAGAGAAGGGCTAATCTAATGTTGCTACATAATTGCAGTCACTAGTGTTTAACACAATAAATTGCAATTAAATATAGGAAGAAGTTGTGATGGAGAGGTTATTATGACAGAAACGGATCCGAATTTAGAGAAAAAATGTAACCGTGAAGTGATAACTTGTGAGAAAGAAGATCCAGACCCTTTAAGTAAGGTTAGAACGCAAACTATGAAAACTTCAGGATAAAATAAGAATAATATCACTACATTAACTCGTCCAGTATTAATCTAAAAAGCGTTATTAGGAGCCTAATTTTTTCTATATCACAGGCAACTATACATAAAAAGCAATTATTTATGGTGAAGATAATGCAATTAACGTTAACAGATTCAGAAGTAGATTTTATTCAGCAGTTGCCAGTTGCACGATTTGCTACTGTTACTAAAAAAGGAGAACCAGTCGCAAGACCAGTATGGCCTGTGTATGATGAAAAAAATATTTACATTGCTAGCGATCCAGAAACAGCTAAACTTCGCCACATCAACAATAACCCTAATGTATCAATAGTTTTCGATGACTATGATAAATCAAATTGGTCAAATCTACGAGGCATAATAATTCAAGGTACAGCCGAAGTCTTTTGGAAAGGTGAAGAATACCGCTATGCACATACATTACTTAAAGAAAAATACCCAGAATATCGAACTAACCAAGGTGGATGGAAAGAAGGCGAAGTTGCCATAATCAAAATTACACCAAAAAAAGTGATAAAATGGGCTGATGGAGAATGGGCAAAAACTACAAAATAAAACAGAACAGATATTTTTGTTAAAATTGAAGAAATAAAAAGTTTTAAGCACAGAGTAAAATTTTGATTTATAAAGTAAAAGACACTTTTGGATACTAATTAAAAGAAGGTAAAAAGTAAAATTGAGTAAATTACTTAGTCCATTGGTAGTTTGAGAATTCTATTGCATCTATTATCTTTTCAGAGAAGTCGTGTTCATGGCATTGATCGCTATACATTACAAATCCATCAAACGCAAAAAAATACATTTTTTTCCTTCGATAGATTATTCTTGGTCGCGCGATACTTTTAAGTTCAAGAAATTCGTTTCGGGCAAATTTTATTCTATATGAACTAGAATCTGCCGATGCAGCATATCCACTTGTCATTATAATTAGCCTCAACAACATATTAGTAAAATACAAATTTAAAGGGATTTTAAAGAAAAATAAAACAAACTAATGCAAGTTTATTACATAAGTATTTTGTAATCTATTTACATGCTATTAGCGTAGCTATAAGTGAAATCAGTACAAGAGGAAAAATCTGCAGTGAATTTAGGTCTGTTAGTAAACCTACAGTAAAGCAAACTGCTGCAAAAAATATTGATATTACTATTGCTAATCTTTTAAACAGACTTTTTTTTGGGTAAGTTAGATTGCCCAATATGTCTGTATAAAGCAGTTTTCGGTTGCTGATAAAATTATAGGTTATGGCCAGTAAAAGAGCCCCAGTACCAATAGCCCAAAGCATATTAGTCAAAGCAATTATGACTGCGGTCATCATAAAAGGTGCATAACCTAGCCAGTAAAGCCCCCATCCAATAACCAGTCCGCAAAGTGTGCAAGCCATCACTACAACTCCAATAAAGAGAGCAAGTTTTTTGACGTTATGAATATCAGGCTTCTGTGTAGTAAAGGTACGCCATAATTTGTAAGGTATATAGCCAAGCAAAAAGTTGCCTGCAAACCCAAATATAGTTGAAGCATCTAAAGGACCAAATAGTATATTGTGGAATGTGTTAGCTATTGCAGCGCCCCAAGCAGCTGCAGGCCCAAACAAGAAAGAAAAAGCAACTGGAATACTTACGCCTATACGGCCAAAATCTGCATAGCCCCCAAAGAAAGTTAATCCTTCAAAAGGAATAAGCGAACCTAAATATAGTAGAGCCGTTAACAGCGTAAAGGCAACCATCTTCGGGCTCTTCCACATAGATACTATAGACCACATAGAGTTCATCAGTAAATAATTATATCGAATTAAAATAGTAACCGCAATATTTCCCTACACTAACTAGCCAAGTTGGGTCCAAACTGTGATAAATATCAAGTAGGACTGCTTAGAAATTATATGTCCACCAGTGAAGTCTAATGATACTTGTGATGAGTTTAAAAAACTCGTATAGTACGGTTTAGATAAGCAAATAGGGATTTATAAAAAATTTTATTTACATTGGCAGATATGTGAATGCTCAGGAATTGGAGAGATAGGTAACAAAATGGCGATTGACGAAATCGACATTAAAATCTTAAATACCCTTATAAAAAATTCTCGGACTAGTATAAAGGCGATGGCTAAAGAATGCAATATTTCATCTAACGCGGTTTTTAAAAGAATTAGACAGCTTGAAGATTCAGGTGTAATAATGGGGTATTCGGTTTTAATGTCTACAAAAAATTTTGGTCCACAAAATTTTACAGCCCTTTGGTTGACAATAGATTTAACACGTGAAGCTGAAGCAATGAAGTATTTACATGAATCTAAAAGATTCAATATTTTCAGATGTGTTGGAAGTTGTGATATTGTAGCTTACTATGTAAGCAATAATATGCAAGAGTTGGAAGATATGCTTCATGATTTAAAAAAACAGGAATGGTCAAGAAAGGTTATTGTAAATATTTTTAATGATAATAAATTAAGTCTTGAAAATGTAAAGTTAGAACCGGTATCGAAAAGGAGGACATAAAGAACATGCCAGAGAAACACGATTTTCAAATAATTATGGAGTTAATGAACAATTCCCGCATCCCATTTAATACCATTGCAAAGAAACTCAATATTGCACCTGGAACAGTTAATAACAGATTTAATAAAATGTGCGAAAACGGCGTAATAGAAGCATGTTCAGCTAACGTGGATCTTTCAAAATTTGGATATCAATGTAAAATTTTCCTATTGATGAAAATTTCAAAAAAAGAAAATAAAAATGTAATTATCGATAAAGTGTCAAAAATTCAAAATGTACTTGCAACCGCAGGGGTTATTGGCGATTTTGACATATTTGTCGTAGCAATAGCAAAAGATTTAGTTGAATTAGATAAAACGGTTAAGCAAATTAGGTCAGTAGGTATAGAACAAATTGAAATGGGGTTGTCTATACGCGATACTACACCATTACTTCCTGATAAACCAGTATAATTCAACCTTATTTTTTTGCAGCTACCTTCATTGGTTCACTTTCTTTAAGGGAAACCTGTTGTGTTAACATCCCCAACAGTTGTCCATTTTTCACTACAGCAATCCTTTTCATGCCTTTTTCACGCATTATCCTTAAAGCGTCAGTCATTGTTTCTCTACTTCCAAGTGTTAGTAAAGGTGTATAGTCGAGTTCACCAGTTAAAGTAGTTTCAGGATCTTTCATTCCTTCAACTACTTCTTTAAGAATATCACGATCATTGATTAAACCGACTGGTTTGTTAGTATTGTTTGTAATTAAAACCTGCGTGACATTATTACGCATCACAATTTCAACTAGCTTATTAATAGTATCATTAATTGAAACTGTGATTGAAGGTAATTTCATTCCTGCTTGAGAAGTAATTTCTGATAGGTCAGTTCCTCGTTTCCAAGTATCATTTAACATTTCACTTACTTTTTCACTTGACTTTGGATCGTTAGTATAGAAAGCATCAGTTAAGTAAAAAGCCTCATCAGTCATATCACTTATTGGCGGTGATTTAAACATAAAAAGATTGTAATCATCAACAAGCATCATTGTCATGTAATTAATCGGCACATGCCTAATTTCGTATTTTGAAGCAAGCTTTTTTGCTGCATCCAAATTATCTAAGTCAATAGGTGCCATAAGACGAAAGCTCACACCATTCTTATGGAATTTTGCAAATGGGTCATTTTCCATAAAACTAAGTAAGCTCTGTGATGAAGTGATAAGAACAACATCTTTTTGAGCTGCTTTTAATGTCTGCTCAACTTTCAACCACGCATCATTTGGGTCTTTAATAACTGTGGTTTCGCCTATAGGTATACCTGTCTTAAGTTCATCAATACGGCGATCAGCTTCAGTTCCTGTTTGCCACATTTGGTTGAAAAATGCTCGCAGTACAGAAATGAACATTTTATCGTTAATCCATAAACCTTCATCTTCAATGTTTAATACTGATGTTTCATCGCCGCTTGACGCATATAATATTGCTTCTTCATCATCTTTTATAAGAAACCGAGGGAAAAATTTAGAAGTCAGATTCAAGTGGCGACAATCTACTTTGGCTTTTTCAGTGTTAATCCTTTTTGACAGTCTTTCCATTATTCTAAAATTATCTTTTGATATATCAGCCATAATTTTAAATTTCACATCATGGCTTTTTGCAATATCAATTATTGTATCGAATACGCCGCCAATATCTTCTTGTATGACACCTAGTCCAGTTGTTAACACATACACATTTGTCCGTGCTTCTTCGATCATGTTAAGCATTTTTACGTGAATTTTTTTCTTGCCGCTAATTATGGAAAACTTTGCAACTGTATAGTCAGATTCAGGTGTACTTATTGTATGCCATGATGTTAACAATTCATCTTTCTGAGAGGCTAAATTGTCAACCTCACTTTTTTTTGCTTCAATAAAAGTTTCTAAAAGGGCTTCAAATGGTACTACGGTAAATCTTGTGGGCCTTTCTAAAGTGGCTTCAATGAATCCTTTTTCTTGCAACTTCTTAAAAGTACGATATGCTTGCACACGCTCCATCTTTAATCGTTTAGCAACGAAACTTGTAGATTGTGCTCCGCTCTTTGCTAAGAACATATAAACTTGAACTTCTCGTTTAGAAAAACCCAAATTCTGTAAAAATTTGGTGCCGTCTGCTAATCGGCTAGAATTTTAATTGGACCGATTGGTCC
>CAYSWL010000029.1:0-22641 GCA_964434745.1 uncultured Candidatus Bathyarchaeia archaeon
AGTATCGCGTTAAACATGAAGAATCGCTCTTTTAAAAACGTATTGACTTACTAGCCAAAGATACTGAAACTTTGCCTTTCTTAATTGCTGCCAAAATATCATCAACGTTAAGTGAGGCGTCAACTTCTGTATATACAGCATAAAGTTCAGAAGGCTTGTGGGCATCACTTCCGGCTACACCGGGTAAACCTGCTGATTTGGCTAACTCATAAGCTTGTTTATTTGCTGAATACAAAGATTTACCATTGAGAACCTCTATTGCATCCACACCACTGTCACGCGCGTATTCACCTAAACCCATTTCCCGGAAAGGATGTGCTGCTATAGAAACACAGTCATTGTCTTTGGCAAAATCTACTACATTTGCCACACTCCAAGGTAGAGGTGGCAACTGTTCTGTTCCTAATACTAAAATATCACCTTGCAATGTGGTTATCTCCACACCTGGAATTATTAGTATATCAGGATAAGCTGAGGCTAGTTCTTTAGTAAGTTTTAAAGCAGCAACACTATCATGATCCGTCACGGCCGCTACCTTAATTGATGGATGAATTGCTAGCTGCTCAACTAAGGTTTTTGGAGAGATAAAAGAGTCTTGTGAAAAATTAGTGTGCATATGAAAATCTGCGCGCACCAAAATTATTCGCCTATGTTCTTTCTAAGTATCTCTTCTAACCCAGCTAAAAACCCTTTGCAAGACTGATCGACATTGATGTAATCGAATTTGATCTTTTTCTTTTCACAAGCGACTTTGGATTTTTGCTTGACAGTATTGCCCCAAACGTTTGCGTCATGAAGAAGAACCACTGTTTGGTATGTTGAACGTTGGATATACTGGTTGACTTGGGCTGCTACATAGTCAATTACTTCTTGGTCCAAGGGCATTACTGTTTCATGCTGACTAAGAGGGTAAACTTCATCTAATTCAAGTGGGATAACACCAAATGGCGCTGCGTAGAAGCACATATGAACTTGGTTTGATAGTTCACCTATAGTTCTTAAGACTCGTCGAGTTTCTTTAAGTTCTTCACCACGATGAAATGGCTTATTGCGTGTCTGAGGCACAAGTAGAAGCGCTGTAGCGTTTTGTGGTGGGTGATAACGTTCAGCAAGTCGCCTACGGTAGTGTACAACTTCAGGACGAGAAAGTCCTACACTATCGTAGAAAAATAGACCACTTTGTTTAATTGTAGGACTGTGGCGTTCTATGAATCCTTCGTAGTTCTTAACTTTTTTAAGTGCTGTTAGGAGTGCAGGATGGGCGTGCATGCGCATTTCGACATGTTCCCAAAGTCTACCATCTCTTATGGCCTGCTTAATGCGTTTTAGTTCGGCTATACATACGTGCAAGTTATGTTCAGCTAAGAATACTTCACGTTCAGCTTTGGTCATTTCAAGTACTGCTTTAGGTGTAGATGTGGCACATTTAGGACATTGACATGGGAAGTAATCAAGTTCGCCTATTCGCCAAGTACCGTTTTCTGTCATGTAACGTCCATCGCGAGCATAAAGGGCGTATGCAGCAGAGTCGAAAAGATCGCATCCAAGCGCTACTGCTAAAGATAGCATATGCGGGTGACCTGCGCCGAAAAGATGCAAAGGCCGCTCAAGAGGTAAATTAGTCTTTGCAGTTAAAATCATATCAGTAAGGACATCATAACGATAGCTTTCCATTACTTCAGTTGGGCTACCTAAGGCGTGGATAGGAAAAGGAAGTTTACCCATTGCTTTAGCTGATTTTGCTACAAGGTCTAAGTGCCTACCACCTTGGACAGGACCAACCCATAAAGTGTCAGATCTTTTTTTGAGTTTAAAGAAGGCTTTAGCACGTTTGAGGGTTTCTGCAACTGTTTCTTTGGCGGCTTCTTTAGGTACATGCCAACCAGTTGGGATATCAAGTATAGTAGCTATGTCGCTTCCTATTCGTTCTTGGTAATCAACGATTTGAGCCTGATTGACTTCTACACCGCCATAAACCAGAATTTGGTAGGCGCCTGAGTCAGTCATTACTACACCAGCATAGTCTAAGAACTTATGAAGTCCCTGCTCAGTTACTTTTTCATTGAAACGTTTCCTAAGTATGTATGAGTTAGTGATAACGGCTTCAAAACCGAAGTACTCTTTCAACCTACGAGTAGGTACTGGCTGAATGCTTGGGTTGATAACTGGGAAAAGTAACGGAGTTTCCACTGTACCGCTTTTAGTTTTAAGTTTACCAATTCGGCCAAGCAAATCTTTTTCCTTAATCTCGAAACTCATCAAAGAACCTACACAGTTCATGATATACACTTATAAAAAACATTAGCTGCTGACAAACATAATTCTTGAACAAAAATGGGAAAAATGAACCAAATACTAATTTGATAATAACTTTACCTGTGATTTTAACTCAAGTAAGATGGAAAAACTTTAGCATCCTACAAATCCAAAAGACTAACACCGATAGCAGATAACTTTTTTTTACTAAAAGCATGCCAGCTAATTAATAGAGAAAATAATAGGTGTTGCACCGCAAAGATAACGATTCCAACTGCTTCAGCATACATTTAAAGGATATTTACTCTGGCTAGAAGCGTTGACTTTGCTGTTTAGCTTAATCAAAGATAAATAGGTGAATTGCACACATTCGTACGGATTAGATGGAGGTTTAGAATAAGTGTCTGTTGCTCAAAGAAAGTTTCTTTCAGAACTTGCGACATTGGTTGATAAACCTGTAACTGTAAGCACTACTACTGGCAAAAACTTCATTGGAACATTAATTGGCATAACTGACGGATTAAGCGTAGTCATAGCTGATGCAAAAGATGAAACTGGCAAAGTAAGCCACCGCGTTTTCCTAAACGGAAACGTCGTAGCACAGGTATCTAGCACCGAAAAGCCTTTTGACCTAAAAGCCTTAGCAGGACGTCTCGAAAAAGTATTCCCAACAATGGTTAAACTCTATGAGGATCAAGGCTTCATATGGGTCATGGATAAAGTCAAACTCACCGAAAAAGGTGTAGTTGAAGGTTCAGGTCCAGCTGCTGAACGTGTACAAAGGGTTTACCAGCTGTTCGTAAGCGAAAATAAACCTTAAAGAAACATTAAGCGTTTAAATATACCAACGTAACGCTTGATCTTCTTTCTTCTTTTCTTCCTGAATTGCCCTGATTAAACCGAATGGTTCTAACATGGCTTTTGTCTTGCTGGTAGCATCATCTACGTTAGCTAAATCAATTGTTAGTTGCAGATATTTACTTAACGCGGTCAATGCTACATTGGTAGCTTTTGCGTCTGGAAACGTTCCTACAGTATCTACTAGCAATGCAAATCCTTTCATACTGCGTAGCCTGTTTAGGCCAATAAGAATACCGGCAATACCAAAAATATGCCCGACCATAACTTTAGCGCCTATCCCTACAGCCTCTTTTAACGTGGATGCATCTGTAGCAGCAGTATAAAGCGATGGAATACCTTTGACTACTTCTTTTTTAAACCCACCAATTGAGATAACAAAACGGCAACCAAGCATCTTAGAAATATCTAGAACTTTATCGGCTAACTCATATTGACCGGGAGTAGTTAAAGCCTGCGTGTTGCCATACCAAATAATTAAATCACGACCACCATCTTCACGCTTTACATAATAAAGTTCATTTATAGGTGAATATGCCCCGCCGGTTTCTGTTATGATTGCAAAATCTTGGAAGCTAGCAGAAACTATACTGGCAAACTTTTTTGCCTTCAACTCATTGATCAAATGTAAAGCAGCAATATTGGCAACGAATCCTATACCTGGTAACCCTTCGATAAGAATTGGATTGTTAAGTTGGGGTTTTTCATAGATTTCAACACTGCAAACCATTACTGTTAGCTCCCTAGCCTGTTAAGTAGCGTATATGAATAGCCAACATCATATAAGCGTGTCTAATTCTAAGTCTATAAATAGTAATGGAAAAATTTAGCAGACTACTAAATATTCAATTAACAAGTAGACATCGTAAATAGTCGTATGAATAAAAGAAGCAAAACCAGATTATTATTAATACAATAATTTGTTTGAAAAAGTACATTTCAACAGTGCATAAGTAGTATAATTAAAAGAAATGTATGTTCAAAGAGCTAAAAAGAAAAATGGTTGATTTTTTTGTTTTTATGGTGCTGTGACGATGTCGTTGGTAACGATAAGTTTTCTTTCACGGATTAGTTTTTGGTAGGTAGAAGTCATGATTTCTTTGATTTTTTCTCTGCTATGGGTAAAGCCGAATACTTTTGCTGTTTCAGTTATAAGCGATTCTGAACCGATACCAAGTGAGTATTGTGCAATTTGTTTCATTGCATTTTCAATTTCTTCTGGAGGAATATGTTCAGGTCGTCGTTTTGATTCAGGTGCATTTGCTACTGGAACACGTACGGGAACATCAATGATATCTACAGGCCAAAGGAATTCGCCGTTTCTGACAGTAATTTTATGTTCTCGTATCAAAGGCTCCATGGCTTCTTTAACTGCTTGTGCAATTTTCGGGCTGGTTCGTTTCAATCCCCATGCGTCAGCTAGTCTATCTACTGCATAGTCAAAGTGTATTGGACCTTCTGCTTTTACCAGTTCTGCAAGAAGTCGAGTTTGCTGAGATCGATTTGTTGGGAAATGGAACTCGTTCTTTTGTATTTGCGTATATGGGTATTTAGTGATTGGCACTTTGATGTGTTTTTCGTATGTTGCTTTTAGAGTGTGTACTTTGTAAGGTACACCAATTTTTTCTAGTCCGCCGAATTGTACTTTTACGACGGTTTCTTTGCGCACATTTTCATCTTTTCTAGGTTCTTCTTTGGGTACTTTCTCAGCTATTTTTTCTGGTTGTTGGCATGCTTGTTGAAGGGCTTCTTTAAGTTTTCTAGCTTCACTTTCTCTTCTTGCAACCCAAGCTGGCGCCCATATACGGTGTATCTTCCAGCCTAATCGGTTGAGTACTTGCTCTCTTAGACGATCACGATCTCTAGCGCTAGTGCTTGAACGATATGTTGGTCCATCACATTCTACACCTATTAGGTAGCGGCCAGGATTTGCAGGGTCGATTACACCTATGTCAATTCGGTAGTCGCTGCAGCCTACTTGGGTGTCAACCTTGTAGTCCATGGCACGGATTTCTTCGGCAACATCTTCTTCTAAGAGTGAGACATAGCCTGCTTTTGACTCTTTTAGTTCAAGTGAGTCTGGCCCTTTTTCAGCATAATCTAGATAGTGATGAAGTATAGCTACGCCAGCTGCTTTAGTTGCATTTAAATCGATATCTGATGCTCTAATAGAGGTAACCATGATAGTTTTTTCTCTAGCACGGGTTACTGCTACATTAAGGCGTCTTTCGCCACCGGGCTTGTTTAATGGTCCAAAGTTCATTGCCATTTGCCCAGTTGCATCTTTGCCATAGCCAACACTAAACATTATTACGTCGCGTTCGTCACCTTGTACGTTTTCTAGGTTCTTTACAAAGAAGCCTTCAAGACGGTCTTCGCGGAAAAATTGCTCAAATTCTGGGTTTTCATTAAGCCTGCGGTCGATTGCATCTTCAACGGTTTCCATTTGGGCGATGCTAAAAGTAACTACACCGAGGGTTTTCTTGGGGTACTGCTTAAAGTGTTCAAAGACTAAGTCTGCAACTACCTCTGCTTCTTTTATATTGTTGCGTTTACCGCCACGATCATAGATTCCTGTTGGAACATAAGCAAGTTTGACGCCTAAAGAGTTGTGGTTTGCTTCAGCAGAGGGGAAGGTAACTAGGGTGCCGTCGTAGAAGTAGTTGTTTGAAAATGCAATAAGGTTCTCATGGCGACTTCTGTAATGCCATCTTAGGGTCTTTACAGGTAAGCCAATACCTAGGCATTCGTCAAGAATGCTGTCAAAGACCTCGATTTCATCGTCTGTTGCTTCGTCCCAGTCGACGTCATCGAGTAAAGATTTCTGGAAGAAGCTTGTTGGCGGAAGCTGCTTGTTATCACCTGCTACTACTATGGTTCTGCCGCGGAAAATCGAGCATATAGCATCTTCAGGTACTATTTGAGAGGCTTCATCAAAGAGTACAACATCGAACTTCATTGCTTCAGAATCTAGGAATTGGCTAACAGATATTGGACTCATGAGCATACATGGTTTGATTCTTGGCAGTATATGTGGAATCTTTTGGAGAAGGTTGCGAATTGGCATTAATCTTCTCTTTTTTGAAGCTTCTTTGAGTAGAGTGTTAACTTCTGAATCTGTTGCTTGTATCAATACATCTTGCGGTTTTCTGCTGTTTGCCGCTTCAATAACACGGTTGGATGCAAGATGTATTAGTTCTTGGTCAAGGTATCTGAATTCCGCAATTAATTGCTCATGATTTTCTCGACGGAATCTTCCAAGGCGCAGATCCATACTGTAAAGATTGTTAATCCATTCTTGGTAAACGCCTCTGCGAAGCACGCCGATAAGTTCTGCACTAGTTGGACGTTGTTCTACTAAGCGATTAAAGAATTCTTCTAAGTTAGCAAGTGTAAATCGGCTTTTAGTCTCTTTGAAGTCTATGAAGATTTGCAGGTCATCAACTCGGTCGCGTAGTGCTTTGACTTTGTTGTGGATTGTTTCCAACTGCATATCTTGCAGTCTTTGACCATTATAGAGCGCACCTGTCTCGAACCTTAGTTCAAGGTTGGACATGACACGTGGTGTGGCTTCATAGAGTCGCATCATTTCCATTCGTGCAGGAGCAGCTGTTGGTCCATGGTAGGCAAGTTGGGCAAAAGCATCAGGTATAGCTACTTCACCAAAGTAGCCTTGTACTTTCTTGGACCATTGTAAAACGGAAATTATTTCAGGCCAATTTGTTTGAAGATCTAAGAAACGGAAACCAAACCTGTTTTGTAAAGTCTCTTTCTCATTGAGAAATTCAGCTTCTTTTCTTCTAATACTCTCAGATAGTTTTAAGTCTTGTATTAGTTGAGCATAGTTATTGGGTTCCTCACCGGTTAAAGAGTATAGAATTTCGCGGGTTAAATCATATAATGGTGAAAGTTGTCTTACTGTTTCGTTAGCCCATTCTTCAAGATTGGCAAGTGAAGTTTGCTGGATAGTCAAGTTAGAGTTAGGCAAGTGAACTGGTATTATGTTAGATAATTCGCTAACAAGCAGATTCCATTTAGTCATAGATTCGTTTAATTCGTTTGCAGCTTGCCGAATTTCTTGAGGCGGAAATGATGTTGAGGACAAAAGTTTTGCTAGTTTTTCAGGAATATTAGCGCCAGCGGTGAGTTTGTAGATTTCTTTGGTATTTTCGATTGCTTTATCTAATTTTTCAAAGTCAGTTTCGTAACCTGCATAATAACGTCCAAAGCATTCTTGAGCTTGCTGTTCGAATGCTTCTGTCTCGATCTTAAGCGCTTTAGCCTTACGTGCGTCAAACAGGTCTTTGAGAATAGTTTTAGGCACTTTGCCTTCGTGAGTTACCAACGCGATTTCTTTCTGGTCGTTTCGGTAACTTGAACTGAATATTTTTAATGTACCTTGGTAGCCGTTGTAACGTTTTGCAAGTTCTTCAAGGTCAAGATCAAAAAGGCGGTCAGTATAATTTTGCTTTAGTTGAGCACGTAAGGCATTGTATTCTTGGTAGGCGTCTTTTGCTTTCTTGGCTAGCTCTTGAGTTTGCTGAAATATATTAAAGTTAAACCAGTTCTGTTCTGGTTTTTCTTCAGCAAAGCAGAGTGCAGCAATTCGAGCCAACTGGGTTACACGTTCAGGAGTAAGGGTTTCATTTGGCAAACCAAACATTTCAGTAAGTAATATGCATTTTATTGCCCACTTTTGAGAGGTCATGGGTGTATTTCTTGCTAGATTAAGTAAAGCTTCACGTTTTCTTAATAGCTCTCCGTCTTTTATGCTGGAAGCTACAATTATCGTATCCATTGTTGAAAGTGCATGTTCGAGCTCTGCAGAAGCGTTAAGCATTAAAGTGAAGAATGAGTCGTTATAACGTTCAAGAAGTTTGTTTCGGTTTGCCTGGCATTCTTGTATTATACTATAATAGGTATTTGCTTCAGAGATAAGTTGGTCTATTTTCCGGTTTGTTACCCAGTGTGCTTCGGGTCGTGGACTTTCCATAAGTAGGTTGCTTAACCCTATTAGCCAGTTTATTCTGTCTAAATTAGGAGGAGATTCTAGTCCTAGCTGTTGGGCATAGTTGGTTGATTCCATTATAAGAGAGTTAATAGTTGAGATTACCTGTTCAAGCTGGTTTGTAAGTTCGGAGCGAATCTCTAGGTTGTATCTGTTTCCTCTATATCCATGCCAGGGGAAGTCATCTTCTTCAACTACTTGCCACACGGTTTTAAGGTGTGTCATCATCTCTTCTAGTTCATGCATTCTCTGAGGAGTCAAACTACCAGGATTTACTAAACCCACCTGAACAAAAGGCACCTTTTGCAATGAAGCAAGTTCACCTAAAACATCGTATGCACTTTTATGAAGAAGAGGCTGCTTGGCGTGAAGTGCAGTTACGTACTCATTAAGTTGATACCTAAGCTGTTTTAATTTCTCAAAATCATGCATTGACGGCAATTTTCCGTTGATAAGCTGCTCATCTAAGCACCGTTTTAGTTCGGCAACGACTTCTTGTTTATTAGCTTTGCTACTGTGAAGTTCAAGGCAGAAATGAGCTAAACCCACATCACTTAGACGTTTGTATACAACTTCTAGCGCTGCCATCTTATCGCTTACAAATAATACTGATTTACCCTGAGCAATGCATTCAGCGACTATATTGGCTATTGTTTGACTTTTCCCCGTACCGGGTGGACCTTGCATAACAAAACTTTGACCTTGCAAAGCATAATCAATAGCTACTCTTTGGCTGCTATCTGCATCTAAAACACGGAAAGTGTTTTCAGGATTCTCAATCCTATCTACATCGTTTTCCTCAGGTAAATTCTCCTGAACCAATCGAGTGTCCTTAACACCCGCTATAGCACGGACCATTGGATGGCGAATAATAAGAGAAGTATTTGCGTCAAGATCATTATATATAACTAGTTTATGGAATGAAAATAAACCGATTACTAAGGTTGGTTCAACTATCCAGCCTTGTGAAGCAACTGCTTTACGTACTTCATTGTAGTAGTCTGTTAAAGCATTACCGTCCCATTCTTCTGGCAACGGTGGTAAATCAATTTTATAGTCATTTTTTAGTTTAACCTGCAATGCAGGGTTTAATACAGCTTCTTCTTCTACTTGAGGAACCGAAATCTCGAAAGGTTTACGGATATTTTCCTTTGATAATTCAATTGGAACCATAATAAGTGGTGAACGAACCTCTTCTGAGGTAAGAATATCTTTCCAGATTAACATACCAAAGGCGGCATGAAGTATCCTAACACCGCGTTCACGGTAGTCAGATAGTGATCGACGGTGAAGGCTTTTTAATATACCCTCGAGGTCTTTTCTATTAAGCCCTTCACAGACTAGCTGGTTTGATGTTGGTGGCTCTGTTTTAACTGGGTGAATCTTTTTTACACTAAATTTCTGCGGATCTGAAATATCAATCTCTTCAGGAGGCATCCAGAATTCTAAATGACTTTGTTTAACAACTAGTCTGGTAAGTACTGTTTTTGCATCTGGACTTGTTATAACAAGGTTACCTCGTTTTGATTGTTTGAAATATAAAAGATTATTTCGTTTAGAAAGATCAATAAGTCTGCTTTTCCAGTTTTCAATTCTTTTAAGCATTTGAACAGTATTTTCTTCTTGTATTGATGAAGTACCATCGCTTCGTAACATGTTATTCTATTCCCCAGTCCACCAGCATGCTTGAATGCACTGATATACCTGTGTGTAATAGTTCATGAACAAAACTCTTTTTATCACGCTTACGTTTACAAGGCACTGTATCTTTGAGCAGAATAAATACATCAATGTATATTTCTCTTGGAGTTTTTTAAAAAGAGCCTCATTTTATACATGGAATTTTCAGAAACCGCATAACTTATTAAAAAAGGAGACCGCAAAATGTATCCTGTTTTTGGCTTATATCCTTTCATTATATTAATCTGAATAACTATTTTTAGTTTCATAAAGTAGTATAGGAAGTGGATCAAAGTGCTGATGGTTAAAAGATTTGTAGTTGGCTCTTTTTCAGCTAACTGCTATGTTGTAAGCTGCAGAGATACAAAGCAGGCGGTCGTTATTGACCCAGGGTTTGGAAGTGCACAAGAAGCAAAAGAAATATTTGCTTTTATTGAACGTAGTGAACTAAAAATTAAATTTATTATAGATACGCATGGGCATCCAGATCATAGCTGCGGCAACGGTGTGCTCAAATACAGATTTAATGTACCAATTTGCATACACAAAGATGATGCTTACATGCTTGGCGAACAAGGAAAGGACACATATAGGTACTTTGGATTTGACTCTACCTCACCTCCTGCAGATATACTGCTAAGTGATGGACAATACATAAAATTTGGCGATGTAACACTCAAAGTGCTCCATACTCCAGGACACAGCCAAGGAAGTATATCATTAATAGGTGAAACTGAAGTGTTTACAGGCGATACCTTATTTGCAGGATCAATAGGCCGTACTGACTTTCCTGGAAGCTCTGATCTACAGATGCAAATATCACTCAAAAAGCTCACCCGATTACCGGATTACTTCACAGTCCACTCTGGTCATGGTCCAGCTACAACTATTGCACAAGAAAAACAAATCAATCCATTTCTTAACAATATCTAATCTAAACCTGCTTCAAAGCAGCTCAATTACCAGGTATAACTATTATATAGACAACTATTCAATAGGGCGCAACTAAAAAAGCAAATCAGAAGATAAAACACGCTACACAGTCAGAACGGTTTCTAAAAAGAAACTAACATTTTCTTTCAGCAGTATTCAAAATTTTTTAACACATAAGAACGCTAAGTGAAGATGCCTTAAGCAAATTATATCTCAACCCTGCGTAATCACTAGTACATTTGACAACTCAAGTATAACTTAAACATAAACTCAGACTTGATCTATGCTTAATAATAAAGGAAAAAAGGCAACTTACAAGCAGTATAAAAAGGGTGAAACATGAGAGCTTATTTTTCATCGACATGAGAGTAATGTGAAAGTTAGAAAACCTCATTGAGTTATTTTGTTTGTTGTTGGTCGGTTCTTTCATAGTTTTTATTAATTTGACTAAAAGATTGATATGGACAATAGTGAGTATATGAAAAGGTGCTCTAATACATGCAAGCAGCATTTGACACCGCACGAATAGCCTTAACAGTTATCTTCCTAGTTTACGCTTCATGGAGAGACTATAAGGCACGCGAAGTAAGCGATAAAGTGTGGATAGTTTTTGCACCTATTGCACTTGCACTTTCACTTGTAACATTCTTTTTGTATGACGCATCACAACTTACGTATTTTGGAGTAAGTGTTGGAATAACTGTTGGGTTTGCTCTACTTTTATTTTACACTGGCGGTTTTGGAGGTGCAGATTCAAAGGCGTTTATATGCATAGCATTTGCTTTGCCGTTTTTCCCTGTATCTATAATTACGCCTCTTTTTAACGAAGGTATTTCGCCTCTTTCACAGATTATTTTCCCGATAACTATTCTAAGTAACTCGGTATTGGTTGCAGCGTTAAGTGCACTTTATTTACTTTTACGCAATCTTGCTAAACACTCAACTTCAGGTCAAGAGCTTTTTGAAGGGACTCTTTCAAAAGAATCAATAGGTAAAAAGATCCTCGTATTAATTACAGGTCAGAAATTCTCACTTGATGTTTTGAAGGCAAAATGGCATATTTACCCTATGGAAGATGTAGAGGAAATAAATAATACAGATCAGCTTAAACGAAAACTTGTAATTGTGCCTAAAGACGAAGGTAGAGAAGAAATATTAGAACGGCTTTCCAAAGCGTCACAAGTCGGCAAAATTGGCAATACGATTTGGGCTACGCCGGGCTTACCCATGCTGATATTTGTCACAGTAGGTTTGATATTAGCTTTAACTGTTGGTGATCTTGTTTGGCTATTAGTTGCAGGCATAATTGGATAAGTGAATACCAAGATAATTTTGCAGGTTTGTTAAAAACCGTTTTTATTTTTCTTTGTGTAAGATATTGAGGCAATACTCATCAGTACAGTTCCTGTGCTTATAAATGGAATTGCATAGTTACGGTACGGATATGTTTGACTTAACGCCAAAGTAAAGTTTTCTGTGCTTATAGCATATGAATAGCATAAAGCACTTACTATAAACATAACTACAGCAGTCAATAGCAATAGGAACTCAGTTTTATACTTTAACATAATTATACAACTGTATATGAGTCTGTCTCATTAGTTTATACGGAAAGGTTATTTTAGCTTTATGGGAAAAAACAGGTATATGGATGGTTCTTGGGATGGCTGTGTATAGTAGTGAATTAGTTGATTTTTTACAAAAAGATACTAAAATACCTCATGTAGTTGTGATGCCGGATTTTTTTATAGACCGCCTCATAACCATCGAATATAATATTCAAGAGTTATCTGATAGAATAGTTGATAAAATTGAAAGGAAAGGCGGCAGTATAGACCAAGTACCTCAAATTGATCAGCGAGGAGGAAACGCAGCAAATGTAGCTTCTGCTTTAGCAGCCTTAGGAGCTAAGGTTACACCAATAATTAGCACTAGCCCATATGGACTTGAACAAGTACGTTACCATCTTCGTGATTATAATATTAATTATTCTCATATGAAAATCGGAAAAAAAGCATCCATGACTACTGCGCTTGAGTTTAAATCTGCAAATGTAATGCTTCGCGATGTAGGTACTTTGGCCAATTTTGGACCGGTAGATCTTAACGAATCAGACTATAGCTTAATGGAAAATGCTGACTATGTATGTATTTTTAATTGGGCAGGTACAAGAAAGTATGGTACAAAGTTAGCAGAGTCGGTTTTTAGTCACGTTAAAACAAAAGGCAAAGGAAAAACTTACTTTGACACAGCTGATCCTATGTCAAATAATGAAAAAATGCCTGAACTTTTAGAAGAGGTACTCAAGTCATCCAATATTGATATTTTAGGCTTGAATGAAAATGAGGCATTTAGTTATGCTTCACTACTTAGCAATGAAATTATTAATCAACGTTCAAAGTTGGGTTTTAATGAATTAGCCCTTGAATCCGCTAGAGTTTTGGCGAATAATTTACGAACCAGAATTGATTTACATACTACCACATTTTCTGCAACGGTAACGCCAACAAAGGAAGTTATTGTACCTACTTTCAAAATTGTTCCCTTGCGAGCAACCGGGGCAGGTGATTCTTGGACTGCCGGCAACATTATAGGTGATGCAAACAAACTAAGCGATGAAGATAGATTATCACTAGCTAATGCAGTTGCAGCTTTCTATCTTTCTGACCCTGAAGGCAGGCACCCTACACCTAGAATGCTTTTAAGTTTTTTACAGAACACCTTAAGTTGATGCAAGCCAAATTTTTTAAGCCTTTGTGCTTTTAATCCTGCAGAGATTATTTAAAGCAAAGGAAATGGTAACTTTGGGTAAACTATTTGGCAGTTCAGGTGTACGTGGCTTAGTTAACGTAGTTTTAACTCCGGCGTTATCTTGTCAAGTTGGTATGGCAACAGCAATTTATGCTAAAGCTAGAAAAGCAATAGTAGCTCGGGACACTCGTGTTTCTGGGCAAATGGTTGAAGATGCACTAGTAAGTGGATTATCAGCGGCAGGTACAAACGTAACATTATTGGGAACTATGCCCACTCCTGCTGTAGCGTATTTGACCAAAACTCAAAAAGCAGATGTTGGATTTATGATAACTGCGTCACATAATCCACCCCAATACAATGGCATAAAAATTTTTTCTCCAGATAGTTTATCATATACTGACATAAGCCAAAACGGAGTTGAAAAAATAATTACTCAAAGAAGCTTCAACTTAGTAAACTGGCGTAGTGTCGGTCAAGCTACAGCAATAGACTTATCATACCTATATTCGAGTATGCTCCAGAACGCAGTGAGGCTGCATAAACCCTGGAAAGTTGTAGTTGACCCAGGATGCGGTGCAGCATATGATATTACTCCTAAAGTGTTTAATGCAGTAGGTTGTAAAACTACTGCCATTAATGCACAAGCTGATGGATATTTCCCAGCTCGTACTTCTGAACCTACAGCTGAATCTTTAAAGGATTTATCTAAGATAGTATGCGCCTTAGGCGCAGATTTGGGTGTAGCTTTTGATGGTGATGCTGACCGTGTAGCTTTTGTTGATGATGATGGTAAATTTGCTGATTTTGATCGCGTACTTGCAGCGTATTGTGCTTATAAGCTAAAAAGCAACAAAGGTGGGATCGTTGTTACTACAGTTGAAGCATCTATGTGTGTTGAGACCATGGCTGCAAAGTATGACGGCAAAGTTATACGCAGTAAAGTTGGTGATGTTTACGTATCGGAGGCAATATCTCGTTTTGGCGCGGTTTTCGGAGGGGAACCTTGCGGTGCTTGGGTTCATCCACAATTGCACTACTGTCCTGATGGGCCTCTATCGGCAGTATTAATTTTGCAGGCATTGGAAGATGAGGGAAAAAGTTTACGTGACTTTATCTCTGAAGTACCTGAGTATGTAACGTTACGTGAAAAAGTCGCCGTTAAAAATGAGCAGAAATACTTAATTGTAGATAGACTTAGCAAGAGTATAGTAAACGATTTTGAGGGTTATGGCGAATTGTCAACTGTTGATGGCATCCGTTTGGCGTTACATGATGGCTGGTTACTAATACGCGCTTCTGGTACTGAGCCGCTAATTCGGGTAACTGTGGAAGGTGAATCGTTAAAAGCTGCCCGTGACATAATGAACAAAAGTATAACGCTCATTAAAGCTCAAGTCCAAGAAGGCGAAAAAGTATGAAAGCTGTAATATTAGCCGCAGGAGAAGGCGTTAGGCTCCAACCTATAACTGCTACAAGACCTAAACATTTGATTCGTGTTGGCGGAAAACCGATACTTGAACACTGTATGGGTGCTTTGAAAGATAATGGTATAACTGAAGCGTTAATAATTACGCACTATATGAGTCAAGCCATACGTGATTATTTCGGTGACGGATCGAAATTTGGAGTAAAAATTGAATATATTGATCAGCAATCTGTGTTGGGCACTGGAAATGCGACCTCAATAGCTGAGCCCTATATAGACCAAGAATTCGTTCTCATTTATGGGGACTTACTTTTTGCTCCGGACGCTATCAAAGTTGTACTTAGTGAATATGAAAAAGATAAACCCACAGCTGTTATGGCAGCAGTATCGGTTGATAAACCTGAGAGTTATGGTATTATTGAATTAGATAGTCAGAAAAAATTTAAACGTATTATTGAAAAGCCCAAGCGTGAAGAAGCTCCATCAAACCTTGCCAATGCGGGCTTGTACGTATTTTCTAGAGAGATATTTGATGCTTTGCGACGTGTAAAGCAATCAATTCGAGGAGAGTGGGAGCTTACAGATGCCGTAACATTACTAGCACAAGAAGGAAAAACTGTTTTTGCTAAGGAAATTTCTAAAGAAGACTGGTTTGATGTTGGGCGACCTTGGGATTTACTTGATGCTAATGCGTGGGTCCTTAGACGTATGCAGCATCAAATTTTAGGTACTATTGAGCAGGGTGCACACTTGATTGGGCCAATAACAGTTGCAGAGACTGCTCGCGTTCGTTCAGGTGCATATATTGAAGGGCCTTGTTTTATTGATGAAGGAGCTGATGTTGGGCCAAACTGCTTCATTAGACCATGCACTAGTATAGGTAAAAATGCTCGTGTTGGTAACGCTTGCGAGGTTAAAAATACTCTGATAATGGACAATACTCATGTTGGACATCTATCTTATGTAGGGGATAGTATTTTGTGCGAGAGATGTAACCTTGGTGCAGGTACTATAACGGCTAACCTTCTTTTTAATGACGGCACAGTAAAAATGCAAATTAAAGATGCTATAGTAGATACTGGAAGAAGAAAATTGGGCGCTATATTGGGAGATAATGTGAAAACAGGCATTAATTCTGCATTCATGCCAGGTGTAAAGGTTGGTAATGATAGTTGGGTAGGTCCTAACTTCATGGTGGAACAAGATATACCAGCTAATACAGTAATTTTACTTAAGCAATCTTGGTATGAATGTACAAAAGAAAGCTTGACTTAAATTTTACATTAAATAAATTTTCTTTTTTAATCAAATTCTAAACATAAGCACATATTTGCGTTAAATAGCATTCAAAAAGAAAGGAAGATACATTTGTTTAGGTAACTTTGATTATTTTTGGCGCTAAGTTTCCTTTGATGCCTATTGCTTTAGCTTCTTCTACTTGTATCATGCAGTCCACCGCGTATGCTTGATTAAAAATGTTGTAGTTTGCCATTGATAGAAATGCAGCGTCGATGGATAGGGCAGAATCGGACGCGAATATACCTATATCTTTCATTGTAATTTCTCCAGGATTAGATAGACAGTCACAGTATTGAGTTATGTCTTTAGCGAAGCTGACGTAAGTTACTTTGCCAGGTTTGAAGGTTGATAATACACCATATGCTGCTGACGCAAGCGCCTTGCATAGGTCTTGTTTGTGGGTAAAGTGTATAGCATCAACTGGGCAAGCTTCGATACACATAGGACAACGCATACACAGTGGTGAAGTAATTCGGGCTTTCCCTTCTATAATTTCAGGCAAATGTCGTGCACAAACTTCTTTGCATTTGCCACATCCTATACATTTAGATTGGTCGATTTCTAGTCCAACGGTTCGATGCTGTCTAAGCTTGCCTAATTCTGAGGTGCAGCCCATGCCTAAATTTTTTATTGCCCCGCCGAAACCGCTTAATTCATGACCTTTATTGTGTGAGATAACTATCATAGCGTCTGCTTCGGCTATAACACCAGATACTTCAATTTCATCAAATATACCTCGTGTTTTTACAGTGCGATAATTTTCACTTTTTAAGCCATCTGCAACTATGAAAGGAGCCATGTTAAAGCCGTTCATAAGAGCTGTTTGCATATGGTCGTATGCGTTGTGACGCTGTGCTAAATAGTAGGTGTTTGTATCTGTTAGGAAAGGTTTTCCGCCTGCCTCTTTGACTTTGCGTATAATATCATGTACAAAATATGGCTGTACGTAATACGGGTTACCTAATTCACCTACGTGTAACTTTATAGCTACCAAATCGTCTTTATCTATGCAGTTGAAAATTTTTGCTTCATCATAAAGCCGGTTAGTTTCTTCTAAAAGGTTCTTTGAAGTATTCCAAGGGATAAAGTGAACTGCCAAGGTTATTTCTCCAAGATAGAAATGGTTTTTCAACCACACTTATAGACTTTAGCATAAATAGAAAATGGAAAAAATTCAATGATTTAAGAATAGATGTAGCGGCAACATTAGAGAGCTTTGGATAAAGGTAGTTTTCTTTTTCTATGAGAATATCTTTTCATGGCACTTCAATAGACGCTTGTCGTCATGAGCTTTTTTAGGAAAATAGGGCAATGTTTAGGTTAAATGGTGTTTTGCAAAAGTTTTGTTTAAAATTGGTTGGATAAAAGAAAAGGAAAAGAGGTTTTCCTCTTTTTGGGTTTTTGTTTTCCTCTTAGGATGCGATTTTCTTGCGCATCAAAAGGATTGATGCAACTGCTGCAATTGCTGCAATCAAAGCGAATGCAACTGCAACATAGACCATTGTGCTAACGCTGGCAGAGTTGTCTTTGGCTTGTGTGACTGGTTCTTGTAGGTTTGAAACGTTTGTGCTTATTGTGCCAACGCTAGTTTGGATGGTTGCAACACCGTCTTTGACTTCGGTAACTACACCTTTAACAGTGCCGAGGTCTGTTTGGATGGTTGCAACACCGTCCTCTATGCTGCATACTACTGCATTTATGTCTTCGAGTGAAGCGGTGAATGTACCAACGCTAGTGTTGATTGTGACTACATCACCTGCAACTGCGCCTAATACTGCATCAATGCTGTCGAGTTGTGTTGTGATTGTGCCTATTTCTGTGGTGATTGTTGCTAGGCCGTTTTGTACGCTGGTGCTGATTGTGCTTGGTAGGTTGCTAACTGAGGTTTGGATTGTGCCAATGTTTGTTTGTAGTGTTGCTACTTTGCCTTCAATGCTTACTAGTTTTGCTTCTAGTGCATCAAGTGTAGTTTGGATTGTGCCTGTTGCTGTCTTGATTGTGATGAGTGTCTGGTTCATGTTGTCAAGTTTGTCGTTGATGCTGCCGAGTGCGTTTTCTGCGACTGCGAATGAGCCACTTCTTGTGCCCATGTTAGTTGCAGTTACTGTCCAAGTCCATGTACCGACTGCTGCGTCGTTTGGAAGTTGGACTAGTGGACCTTCTGAGTAGCCAAGTGCATTACCGTAAGATATGTATGCTTTGTATACACCGCCATCTGCATAGAAGTTCCAGTTGTATAGTTCTAGGACTATTTTTGTTCCTTCAGGGTCAGTTATGATAATGTCCATGCCAGTTTGGTATGATGCTTCGATCTTGAAGCTTACTATGTCACCTTGTACGTATTGTGAGGAGCGTGTTTGTACTGAGAAGGTTGCTGCACCGATTGTGAATGCTGTTGTTGCGTTTAGTGTGTTAGCAGTGTTGTTTGCAATTATTGTGTATCCGCCTAGGTTCCAGACTGTGCCTGATGGTAAATTGAATGTACCTTCATACCAGCCGGTAGTGTTTGTGGTGGTTCCTGAGAAACCAGTTGCTGGAGTCATGGATAATAGTGTACTCCATGTGGAGTTAGCTATGTAGAAGTTAAGTGCAGTGCCAGAGCCAAAGTTCTTTGCAGTTAATGCAACTGTGCTTAGTGGTGGTGATTGTGATGGGTTTACGGTTATTGATGTTACGTCAGTAACTGTGAATGTGGTTATTGCGTTAAGTCCGTCTGCTGCAGTGATTTTTACTTCATATTGGCCTACTGGCATAGTTGGAATTATGAATGAGCCAATTATGCGGCCGCCAACGTTAGTTGGGCTGAAGTCTGGTATGACAACTTTACCGTTGAGGGTAATGTTTACGTTAATAGCATCGTGGAAGCCGAATGCACTGTAGTCAACTAATGTGCCTGTTGGACCACTGCTTGGGTTCAAGACTAGTAGAGTGATACCGATTTGGTATGAAACTGTGTAGGTTAAGCCGTATTTGTCAGTGCCTACAAAGTTGTAGTAGCCTGCGCTTAAGTTTGGAATTGCGATTTCACCAACGATTGCACCGGTGGAGGATGTTGTTATTGTGCCAACTACTACACCGTTGAATGTGAAGGTGACTTCTGTGCCTGGTTTTGCTGTATAACCGCTACCGGTTACATCAACAACTGTGTTTTGCCAGGGTGAAGTTGCGATTGGGTCTACAGTAAATACTGTAGTTGCAGTTACGTTGAAAGTAGCTGTTGCAATTTCAGAACCGTCTGCTGCTTCAATAGTGTATACTGAAGTAGGATCATTAGCGATGCCTGTTGGTACTGTTGGAACTACGATTTCGCCTTGGAATGTTCCAGTTGAAGATGTTACGATGTTTACTATTTCAGGCATAGGTGCAGATACTGAACCGAGAGTTCGATAGATTCTGAATGCAAGTGGAACACCTACTGGTGGACTGCCTGTAGCTTCTGTGAATCCTCTACCGTTTACAACAAGTACAGTACCAGTTGGACCACTATTTTGTGAGATAGTAATTGCTGCACCGACAACAAATGTAGTTGAAGCAATTGCACTTGCAGAGTCAACTGCATCTACTGGATATGTTCCATATGCTACTGCTGGAACGATAACTGTAGCTATGAATACACCAGTTGAAGATACGGTTATTGTACCTGTTGGTTTAATGTCTACACCGTTAAAGTTAATTGCACTGATTGTTGCGTCGGCAGTAAAGCCACTACCAGTTACTGTCACAGCATCACCTGAAAGACCGGAACGTGGGTCTAATGTGATTTTAGGTATGACAGTTATTGGTACGCTTCTTGTTGCGCCATATTGTACGTCTTTAACAATAAGGTGGTAAGTACCTGCAGCAACAGAAGGTATGTTAACAAAAATTGTGGCTGTACCATCAGCTTTTGCATAAGTAGTTGAGTTTGACAGAACTGATCCGGCAACGGTTTCCCATGTAACGATTAGTTGACCACCCATTGATGCATCTATTACATCAATTTGGACTCTTTGACCGACTGTTACATTGGTTTGTGGCGATGTAGCTTGGAATGTGTCAACTGCGGCGAATGCGGGGGCAATGGCGGCTACCATGGAGAGCAGCAGAAGAGCAGTTAAGGCTGTTGTTAATATTTTTTTATTTATTTGCATTTTTTAATTTTAACTCCTTTGAGTTCTAGTTACGGTTTACTTCCTAACAGGTATTTAATATTTATGTAGACATCGCATGCTTGCTTGTAGTGATTGTACACATTTTATAGCATATTAAATATCAGCGTATATACGTCACAAATATGTAGGTTACTTGTTGGAGAGTAATATTTGGGGTATTTACTTTTTGTATTCTACCGCCGCAAATCCTTTAATGTAGTCAATATTCTCCGCATGGTAACCCATTCCATGCATAACACCGTCAATAAATTTTACAAGTAACTCAGTTTCTTCAGCGCTAAGCACATTTGAGATGCAGCGTAGCTTCACCGTATCACGGTTTTGTGTTACTTCTACTTCGCTTAGGTCCCATCGGGTTACTATT
Organism: uncultured Candidatus Bathyarchaeia archaeon; assembly: GCA_964434745.1. Taxonomy (GTDB): domain Archaea; phylum Thermoproteota; class Bathyarchaeia; order Bathyarchaeales; family Bathycorpusculaceae; genus JADGNF01. Next base: position 20,730 of record CAYSWL010000029.1, read on the forward strand.
AGAAATAATTTAAATCCTTCAACTGGGTCTTGGAATTTTTCCTTTAAAAACTTGCCATACCAAAGACCACTATCGTACCATTTAGCTTTGAAACACTCTTTATCTTCTACGTATGCTTTCTGGATTAAATAGTTAAGTACATCCATTGGCACAAAAGAACCACCTAGAACGCGATAGTCACGCATTACTTCACATATGTTCATTAGGGCTTTGGAGGGTATACCTAGTGAGTTCATCTGCACCGCATGTTTAAGCGCTTCTTCAACAAATTTACTAGTTGAAGAATCTTCTTTTATGGAGGCTTTGGTAACCTCGGCTACTATACTGTCGGGTACGGGAATTAAGGTTTTACTCCCCGAGCTTTTAGCCAAGTGTTGAATCTACCTCCTTTATAGCGTCTATACGAATTATGCCCTGTTTAATATCGCTTGTAACTATTTTGTAGCTAAATGCTTGCATTGCACCTTCTATAAATGAAGCAAATAAGTAGGTATAGGAAGCGGAAAAACGTGGACTTACAATACGTACCGCAACTTCATTTTTAGTCCTAACTATGCGAAATTCAGGTGCATTCCAAGTGAATAATGATAGATCTCTACTAAAATCGTTTAGAGGATCTAAAGCATTACTTGTTATGTAACGTTTAGCAAACCAAACTCCAGCGTTAAACCAGCTTGCTAGTGCCTGTCGTTTCTTTGCATCATAAGATAAATCAGCCAACTCATACCAAAGGCTTTCTAAACCTAATGCAAATCCGGATTGTCTAGCGGTCTCAACTAGATGACGTTCTTCAACAACCCGTTTTAAAGCTAAGCCTAAATCATGTGAAGAAATTGCTAATTCGAAAATTTCGTTTACAGTTTCATACAGGCTATGACCGCGAGCACGGGCAATTTCACTTAAACGGTTAATTAAATCCTCACGAACAACGAATGTTTTTCGTTTTGCAGATTTTTTTTCAACCATTTAAGTCACTCATATAGGCACTGCGCAATTTAGGAGCGTTTGGTAATAAGGTTTGCTCACCAAGTAAGCGTCCTTTGTGTAATCTTACTTCGCTGTATACAACTATATAAATTAAGTGAAAAATCACTAAAAACAGATTGATCAAATATTTTGGTTTTTAGGTTATATTAAAAATTGGGATAATTTTTAAGAGGATAATTATTTGAGGCTATCAACTCGACGACATCTTTTTGTTCGGACTATCTGTAATATACCTTCGATAAGGAATATGCTCATTGCTATTGCAGTAATCAAGGTTATTATTATAAAAAATATCATAAATTGATAGTTCTCGGTCTCTACTTCGAAATGGATAGCTAAAATTGCGAGTTCTGCAAGTAGAATACATAGAAAGATAAAAGCATAAATTATCATTCTTGGCAGTAGCCGCCTGCCAACCCAAATATAGCCATGCACCTTGGTTTTTGCCTTTAACATGTAGTCGCCATATTCATTTCGTTGCAGCACTCCAAGGGTTTCAAGTTTTTGCAGATGCCGATATGCCACGCTAGGACTGCTTAAGCCCACACCTCTCATAACGTCTCGAGTACCAACAGGTTTTCCCTGCTTAACTACATAAGAGTAAACTGCTAAGGTGGTTCCTTCAAGGCGTTCTGCAGATTGATTTGGCATCTTTAACTTCACCTATGCTTAGTTTAATCTTCACACCGATAAATTTTGGGATACCTAAAGAGAAGCTGACCGATAAAAGTAGACGTTAAGAAAAAGCTGAGAATCGAAAATATTTTACAGATTAGATCACTGTAAATTTCAATAGAATTATCTTTTCATAGTAAAAACATTAGGTACATATAGAATAGGGCAGTAAGCCAATTTGCCATAATATAACTTAGAACAGTAACGTTCCTGTAGAAGAACACCCTGTGTACTATAAGTTAGAACAATG
>CAYSWL010000030.1:0-22625 GCA_964434745.1 uncultured Candidatus Bathyarchaeia archaeon
AATCTATGATGGAAAAGGAACCACCAGAACCAACGAACCCAATCGGCACAGTTGTCATCGGCAACATTGAACCCGACATGCACGACACCGCTAAAGAGGCAGTCCGCAAATCACTAAAACGTGCAGGCTTCAAAACAATCGATGCAGGCAAAAGCGCGCCAGTCGACGTCTTCGTACAGAAAGTAAAAGAGAACAATGCCAATATAGTGGCACTCTCAGTTAACACTGTTCCAGCTAAAAACAATCTTCCAAAACTAGTTGATGCACTTAAAGCTGCAGGCCTAGACAATGTGAAGATTATCATGGGCGGTGCAGCTGTTAAGAAAGAAGACGCTGATGCAATTGGTGCATTCTTCGGTAAGAACAAAGAAGAAGCCCCAGAAATCGCAAAGAAAGCACTCGGTAAATAAACTCCAAGTCGGATGAAATAGCATATGCGAAAATTCAACTCCCCCCAGCACGTGTACAAGATTGGCCGAGTTCAAATCGGCGGTCAACCTGGAGAAACGCCCACAGTACTTGTTGGCTCAATTTTCTGGCTAGGCCAGAAAATGGTTCAAGATGCAAACAAAGGTGTTTTCGATCCTAAAGAAGCTGAAAACATCATCAACAAAATGCAAACTTTGAGCGATGAGTCCGGCGTTCCATTCATTTTGGACATTGTTGGAACAACAACTGAAGCTTTCAAGAAGTACGTATCTTTCGTAGCTGATCACAGTGAAGCACCATTCCTTACTGATGCAATGAGCCCTAAGGTCCGAATGGAATCTGCACAATTCGTTAAAGAGATTGGTCTGCAAGACAATACCATCTACAACTCGATCTACAAAGGTGTTCAAGAAGCTGAACTCCAAAAGATCAAAGAACTAGGTATCAAGACATCTATCGTTCTTGCTGACAACCCCAAAGACGGCAGCTTCCAAGGCAAAATGTCCGTTCTCGACGAAGCCCTAGATATGGCCAAGCGAGCAGGCATTGAACAAGTCTTGATTGACTGTGCAATTCCAGCATTTGCACCTGATATGGGTATCACAGTTCGCGCTATTCCTGAAATCAAAGAGAAATTCGGTTACCCCACAGGCTTAGGCACAGGAAACGTTGTCACTACAATGGGCTGGGTCAAAGCACACGTCGCAAAAGAATTCCGCAAAGGCACCGTAACCGCAACCAACGCAATCATGCAAGTCCAAGGCGCAAACTGGCTAATGTTCGGCCCTGCAGAACAATCAGACTATGTCTTCCCAGCAGTTGCAGTTGTAGATACATACATCTCATCCGCAATGGCCGACTTAGACGTAAAGCCACTAACTGAAGACGCTCCAATCTTCAGAATGTTCCTTTAAATCCCCCTTTCATTTTTTGTATATTTAAAATCTTAAATTCTAAGCTCCTAAAACTTTAAAATTAACTATTGATCATTTAGTGTTAACATTAAAACTTCAGGAGCTATACGTATTGAAGCCGGCTAAATGGTTACTCATAATAGTTTTATACACTATTATTACTATGGCTTTTGCACATCTTGCGGCTTCCAATCCGGCATTGATTATTTTTAGTGGATTTTTCGGTTTTACATTTGTTGCCTTGATACCTGGTTACTGCCTGCTTAGCCTGATTTTTCCCGAAGGCAAACTTGACATTGTCGAAATAGCTGTACTCTCTATTGCGTTAAGCTTTAGCATCGCCGGCATTTCCGGGTTATTCCTCGGGCTATCCCCAATTGGTATTAATACTAACTCAATTACATACACACTAAGTAGCATAGTGCTGATCCTTGCCATTTTGACATACCTTAAAAAAGAAAATATCCTCAACATCAAACTGCGAAAACTTAGCTTAAAAAATTCTACACCAGTATCCACATAAAATAGTTTCTTTTTAAAAATAATTTCACTATTTGTGACTACTATTGCTTAATTAGAAAAAATTCTGCAAATTTAGAGTTGATTTAAGACCTTCTAGTTACAAAAAATAATGATGAATTTATATTTTATAGGATAATATTAAGATAGTCGTATATGTAATGCTCTGAGTGCGTAGGCTGCACTGGTTTTAACTGCTGATCGTCCGTATGTTCCGCCGCGTCGTATCATTTTAAGTACATAGGTTGGCCGCAAATAGAAGTCTTGATATGCTTTGTAACGGATTTTAGCAAGCTTTTCCATACTCAGCCAAGGTGTTTCAAAAGTTGGGCCAGCAGTGTCGTATTTGTTAAAGTCGGTTACTCTTAGCCAGCCGTTTTTTATTACTTGTTCATACATTGGTGTTCCTGGATAAGGAGTTGCAATATAAAAGCCTACATCATCAGGGTTTAACTGTTTTAAAAATTGAACTGTCTCTTTAGCTGTCTGCTCTGTTTCACCTGGAAAGCCTAAAACAACGTTTGCAATTGTTATCAGACCGACTTTCTGTGCGGTTTTATATGCCTTCCTTGTCTGGTCAAGTTTAATACTTTTATTCATTGCACCTAGCATGGCTTCTGAGCCAGATTCAACGCCTAGCCAAACCGCTATGCAACCTGCGTCCTTCATTATCTGCATTAACTCACGATCTACCATGTCAACGCGTGTGCCACAGTCCCACATGATCTTTAGCTTCCTGCTATGTAACTCCTCACAAATTTTTACCACACGATTACGATCAACTGAAAACGCATCGTCATAAAACGTCACTTGGTCAACGCCTAACTTTTCATGTACATACTGCATTTCATCGACCACATTTTTAGGACTTCTCATGCGGTAACCTCTACCAAACATACGTACCGTACTGCAAAAATCACACCAAAATACGCATCCGCGACTACTTACCAAAGGCACAAGAAGTTTACCATTGTGCTTAAGTTTCTCAAGTGGTAATAGATGATGTGCTGGAAACGGTAAAGCATCAAGATCTTCAATAAATGGCCTATCCTCATTGCGTACCGTTTTTTCTCCATCCCGGTAAGTTACACCTAATACATTACTAAGACTACTTTGAGATTCTAGCTTTTCAAGAATCTCAATTAGCGTCTGTTCACCTTCTCTGCGAACCACAATATCTAACGCTGGATATTCATTAAGCGCGTTTTCATCCCAAAACGTTCCATGCGAACCCCCCAGCATAGTAACAGCCGTAGGTTGCACTTCTTTAGCAATTGTAATTAGCTTCATAGCTGACTTATAAAGCAAAGTCGTAGCTGTTACTCCAATTACATCTGAAGATATTTGAGCAATGCGACTGCGAAAGTTATCATAGCTAAGTTTTTCAGCTTGGCAGTCGATTACTGTGACTTGGTGGCCTTCTTTTTCGGCAACCGCGCCTAAATAAGCAATTCCTAATGGAATAAAGGGCGGATGTGAGTGAACACTTGGAGGATAAGGAGGATTAACTAAAGTAATTTTCATCGTCTTGGTCCTTTCCAGTGGAACTTCTAATGTTAGATCGAATATAATGCTTTCTAAAAAATGCATTAATGTATAAAAGAAAAGAAATTTGTATGATTTAAGAAAGTTTTATGTGCATAGCTCTTAATGCGTAGGCTGCACTGGTTTTAAGACCTGATCGTCCGTATGTTCCGCCGCGTCGCATCATTTTGAATACGTAGCCTGGGCGGAGATAGAATTTCTGGTGTGCTTTGTATTTAATTTCTCGCAATTTTTCCATACTCAGCCAAGGTGTCTCGAATGTGGGCGTAGCAGTGTCGTATTTGTTAAAGTCGGTTACTCTTAGCCAGCCGTTTTTTATTACTTGTTCATACATTGGTGTTCCTGGATAAGGAGTTGCAATATAGCAGCCGATGTCGTCTGGGTTAAGTGAGTTGATAAAGTTGATAGTTTCCCAAGCCGTTTCCTCAGTTTCTCCAGGGAAACCTATTACTGAACTAGCAATAGTCATTAACCCTGTTTTCTGCGTTACTTTAAAGGCTTGGCGAGTCTCGTCAAGTTTAATCTTCTTATTCATGGCGCCTAAAATTTTTTCAGACCCTGATTCTACTCCGTACCAAACAGTTATGCAACCGGCGTTGTACATCTTTTCAAGCAGTTCTCGATCTACCATGTCCACGCGGGTTTCGCAGTCCCATGAGATGTTTAATTTACGCGCTTTGATATCTTCACACATCTTAAGTACATGATCTCGATTTACAGTGAATGCGTCATCATAGAAAGTGAACTGACTTTCACCATACTTGTTGTAGAGCATTTCCATTTCGTCTACTACCTTTTTAGGTGAACGTGTACTATATCGGCGTCCAAACATACGTACTGTACTACAAAAGTCACACCACTGAACACAGCCCCTGCTTGTTGTCAGTGGAAATATTGTTTTACCCATGCGGTGAAATGCATCTAAAGGAAGCAGATGGAATGCTGGAAATGGTAGTGAATCTAAATCTTCAAAGAAAGGTCGATCTGCGTTGCGGACAATTTTACCATCTTTAGAGCGGAATGTAATGCCTAAAATACCTGCAAAGCTCTTTTTTGCATCTATCGCTTTTATCAGCTCGATAAATGTAATTTCTCCTTCGCGGCGTACGATGACGTCTATTTCAGGGCATTCGTTAAGGGCATTTTCATCCCAAAAGCTTACATGACTTCCACCGATCATGGTGATTGCATCAGGATGAATCTGCTTGGCTATTGTAAGGATTTCTTTTGCTGAATTGTACAAAAGGGTCGTTGAAGTTACGCCGACAATATCAGAAGGAACCTGTGCAATGCGACTGCGAAAGTTATCATAGCTAAGTTTTTCAGCTTGGCAGTCGATTACTGTGACTTGGTGGCCTTCTTTTTCGGCAACCGCGCCTAAATAGGCTAAACCCAACGGTATAAACGGTGGATGCGCATGAGCGCTTGGAGGATAAGGAGGATTAACTAAAGTAATTTTCATAGGACTGTGCCCTTCTGCAGAGTGATTCCTACGGCTAAATGGATTATATAGTTTTCTAATTAACGCTAAAAAAGTAAAAAAATAATTTAAAGAAAGAATGGGGTGGGAGGTTTATGCTTTTTGCATCTTTTCCCAGCGATTGAAGAGTTCGAGAACTTCGTCGCCGTCGTGACCTTTGAGAAATTCACGTGTTTCTTTGTCTTTTACTGCATTTTTCTGGAATTCACGGATGTAATCTGCTTTTTCTGCTAAGAAGATTATACCGTCTACTCCTTGTCTGGCAACGCGTGTGGCAACGGTCATAATTTGATTGGTTGGTGCTACTGTATCCCAAGTTTCGTTAGGACCGCGGACATAGAAGTTCACAAACATTGGTTTGTCAAGAACTTTCTTGAAGCCGCGTGCAATAGTTTCCCAGTACCATGGAGTTGGGTATGCTTTGCTAAACATAGGTATGACAAAGTAGTCTGCATAGTCTGCCATGGCTTCAAAGTCATATCCAAATCTAGTATAACCTAGTAGAGGGTCTGGTAGACAGTTAACGAACAGTGGTTTGCCTTGGACTACTTCTTTGACTTCGCCTAAGAATTCAGTTACAGTTTTTGCTCTCCATTCAAGCCAGCTCAGACCGCTTTTACGTTGTTGCTCAATGCATCGTGGGCATGTGCAGAAACCTTCGTCTGCAAAGTGTTGGCTGCTGATGCTAATTCCCGGGGTCTTTTTAGCGCTATCGGCAATAATTTTTAGGTTATATTCTCTAGCTTCTGGGTTGGTCATGCATACGACGTCCCAGCGTAGGTTGTAGCGTTTGTTGGTGCGAAGTGCTGGTCCTTTGCTGGATGTAGACACCCACTCTGGGCGTTTTTCAGCCATAAAGTTATCGCCAAAGCATGCTATGTTGGTATACATTTCTGGATTTGGCTTACCAACAATTCCTGATTCTGATTTCAAACGGTAGAAGTTATAGTCTACGCCTTCAACCGGTTCTGGTTGATATAAGAAGACTCCGAATTTCAAAGTATTCACCATTTATATGTCCTATTAGTAACGGAATTGATTTTCACAGGTTATTTAAGGTTTTCAGTTTTTGCTTTAGTAGCATGAACTTTTAAGCAAATTTAGCAATGTTTCTTTAAGGAAAGGCGGTAAATCCGCTTGTGATGCCTCACTTACAGTGGTATTTTTGTCTTCTTGCCCTATGCAGTCGCAGTTTTGATTTGATGCACTGTGAACAAAATTTTTACTAACGTAATTTATATCTTTTATCTGGGCTGGAATAAGCCCTTTTTTAATATCCTCATCTAGTTTTGCTGAAGCTAAAATCAGCGCAGCTGTAGATGGATTTTCTAAGAAGCTGTTTATTCTATTTGCGATTGTTTTCTCATCTGCATTTAAACTTTTAATTTTGGATAATTCTGCTGCAAGTTTAGTTATCGGAAGCTGCCTTTCTTGGAGTCTATTTGCTATTGGTCTGTTAGGTGAGTATCCGCCTACTTTGGCTTTTACTACTGCTTCTTTAACTGCCTTTCTAGTACAGTATCCAACCAACTGACCAAGTGTAGATGCTGGGCCACCATAAACAACTGTTGGCCCCTGACCTGTTTTTGCTACAACAATTGCATCTGTTATTGTGCCGGTTGCTTCATCGCCTGACCATCTGCTTCGCAGATCTAACTCTCTAAGTGCTGCAGTTTTTGCTTCAGTAGCTGTAATTATTGTGCTTGCAAGGCAGCTGTCAGTCGGGTTTCCCTCAATTAAAACTATTATATTTATAGTGCCCTCAATTGGTTTAAATTCAATGAGTTCGCCTGATGATTCTGCATGAGTGCATCCTGCGGTGGCGATAACTGTTACATTTGCTTCATGATTGCTTTTTGAAACAAGCTCATAGTCTTTAACCATGGCATAGGTGACCATGCCAACAAAGTCTTCGTTTAACCCAAGTTTATTGTAGGTTTTTACTATGAACGCTTCAGGGTCATCATGTAAGTTTACATCACCATATTCGTCAGTGACTTGAGTGTTTACTATCACATTAGTTTTTGTATAACCACCATTATGAATCGCTGAACTGATTGTAGTAAGTGGTTTTTCAGAAACTACTGCAATGATATTTTCTTCTTCAAAAAACTTAATGCCATTAGCCAGATTGGTCTGCTTCAACATAGTCACCTTAGGTCGAATCGATAATTTTATTTATTTAGCTTGCTATTTTTGAGTTATAGTTATGGCTTTTGTGGGGCATAGATCTGCGCAAACACAGCATCTAGTGCATTCAGATTCGTCGGTAATTTTTGGTTTTTTGTTTATATCAGGCTCTAAAATGCCTTGTGGGCAAATTCCCATACACGTAGCTGCTGAACAAGGAGCGCATTTTGAATAATCAATTGATATGCGTGCTTTTTGTTTGTCCATATAAGCCAACAAGTCAACAATTAAATAAGTGCCATTAATATATTTGTTGCGAAAAGGCGAACTGACATGAAGATAGGGCTAGTTACATATGCTCCAGAAAAAGTTGAAGGATATGATATTCACGTTTACTACTCTAAATGGGCCGATGGTCAGGCGTTTCCTGCAGCTAAAGGTATGCAGAACGATGTTACTTGTTTCGTTGACGCAAAGGCTATCCGGGAAGATCCAAGTATAGTGGCAACTTCTGGTTACGGTCCAGCTTTACGAAAAAATCGTAGGTTTAACTCACCTTTTGACTACGTCTGTGCTACAAATCCCTCATATCAAGAAAAACTTTTTGAGTACATAAAAAGTCTTGATAAAGAAGAAATTGAAGGGATAACACTTAACCTATATCATTTTCCTGAGCAAGAATTTTGCACTTGTCCACGTTGTATTGCTCGATGGCAAAGAAGTGGCCTAAATTGGACTGAGTGGCGTGCTCAAGAAATCACTAGCTTTCTAAAAAAAGCCAAAACCCTTGTCAAAGGGACATTCGCAGTAGAAATGTTCCCTGATCCATTGTTGGCCAAGGAACGCTTTGGTATAGACTTCGAAGCTATATCTGAATTAGTAGACTATTTCCATGTCCCTCTTTCCTCAAGAGATTACTTCACTAACTACTGGGTTGACCTTATTACACGCGATTTTCTAAAAATTCTTAAAAAACCTGTTGTAGTGGAATTGAGCGGAGAAATGCCCACCGACGAGAAAACCGATGCACTGCTAAAAACAATTGCTTACTTAAGTAGACATAACTTAATGGGTGTACTTATTCTGGTTCACGACTCCGAAAATGCGCGACAAATTGCGCGTTATGCTGTACACAATCAAGAGTTTCGTGATTGGATCACCAAAAATGACTTCGCCGAAATGAATCGCATTATAGAAAACTGGGCAAAATTCTACTAAAAACTGTTGTGGCAGTCAGTATCATCCTATCTTATTTCACTTTCCGCATATTTTTTTATGCTTCAATTTGTTAATATATTCTCAAATAATGTGAGATTAAAAAAGAAAGTTATGATTCTTAATTTTTTTCTATGGTCTTACGATAGTCTCGTAATTTTTGCATATCAAAGTCTGTTGTTATGACTGAGTCTTCAATAGCGTCTGTGACTTCTTCACTTATGCCCCATGGAGTAATAAATGCGCTTCTGCCGCCTCGAGCGCTGCTGCTAACGTTGCCAACTTTTATGACATAAATGCCGTTTTGGGTTGCGAGTTTTTCAGTGAGTGGATGACCTTTAACACTTGGGTGAGTTCCCATGGCTGCGACTGGTAAGAATACGAGTTCAGCGCCTAACTCTACTACCGCTTTTATAGTTGGGGGGTCAAACATGTCTGCACAAATAAGCATGCCCACTTTACAATGTTCTGTATTAAACACTACTGGTTTATCACCTCGGCTTACTCCTGCTTCAATCTCAATAGCTATGGGGTTTCGCTTGTAGTATTTGCCGATAAGTTGTCCATTGCACCAAAGTGTGCTAGTATTGTAGTATTTGCCATCTTTCTCTTCTAGTACAGTTCCGCCTAAAATGTGTGTCATGGGCAACCTCTTTGACGCTTCAGTGAGCATGTCAATTGTCGCTTGATAAGTTTCACTACTGATTTTGGCGGCATTAGTAAATTCTGCCATGGAGTTGGGTACAGAGAAATATTCTGGTAGGGCTATAAACTGTGGGTTTTGTTCTGCAGCTTTCAGAATGCCTTCTTTAGCTGCGTTAAGATTATCTTCAAGTTTGTTGCGGATTCTGAGGTGGATAAGGCTTACTTTCAAATATTACACCTGGTTAATTTTAAACGTTCATTACTTAATGTAAACTAAGAACGGCATTTTTGGTCTTTTAAAGGTACCTGAAAATTATTTTTATAGTGATGGGCTTAGTATGTTCATTGTTTTATCCACCTGCTCCACACATGTTTATTTTTTATGTAATTTTATGTGCATATGGATTCACTAAATACTTGTCAGGTGACAAATGGATAAACTTAAATACTTGCCAAGTAAAACATTCAGTTATTACGGGGAAATATAATGACGCTCACAAAAGAAGAATATGTTAACGTTATACCCGAGCTTAGAACCATAATCAAAAATGTTGTGCAAAGAAATATGGCTGACGGAATCCTATTCTCAGCCGGAACCGACACCTCAATTATCGCCTATGAGGCGATTAAGCTCAACCCAAATTTAGTTGCCATGTCCTTATCCTTTAAACATGGTGTCTCTAAGGATGCACAATATATCAAAATAATGGCGGACTTCCTAAAGTTAAACCATGAAACACACGTTTTTGATAGTGAAGAAGCCCTCCAAGCAGCCCCAAAAGTAGTAGAAGCATTGAAAACTTTTGACCCCATGGAAGTACGCAACAGCCTGCCTGTCTATATCGGATTAACTTTAATGAAACAAAAAGGCGTCAAAAGTCTCTTCACTGGTGATGGTGTTGATGAACTCTATGGTTACCCTTGGTTATTCCACCTATCAGATGAGGAACTGCAAAAACGGCTTGAAGCTATGTGGGTAGAAATGACTTTCTCATCAATACCTATGGGTAAAGCTCTTGGAATAGATATTAAACCCCCTTTCCTTGACCCTGAATTCATGGAATACTCAAAGAAGTTACCTCTCAAATTAAAAGTAAATACAGAGAACGGTGTAAAATTCGGTAAATGGATTTTGCGAAAAGCATACGAAAACGACTGGCCTAAAGAAATTGTTTGGCGACCTAAAGCGCCTTTAGAGGCAGGTACCGGCACAGAAGTCTTACGTACACACTTTAATAACAAATTTACTGACCAAGAGTTCGAAGAGCTAAAGAAACAAATTCTATCTGAAGATGATGTAAAAATTCAAGATAAAGAGCAATTAATTTACTATCAAGCATTCCGCAAACACTTCGGCAAACCATCAGAGGTCTACAGTAAAGAAGAAGGCGCAATACAATGTCCATACTGCAAAGGTCATCTTAAAACTAAAATCTCCTTCTGTAAAATATGTGGCGCATACCCCATCTAATTTTACTTTTTTCTTTTAAAAATTATAAAATTTTTGTTAAAGAATCCATATTATTGGGAAAAGACTTAATTCTGCAAATGATGGTCATTGACAATAATGGGAGCTAATGTGTTTGGCCAAGTTATCTGAATTGAAGTTCGCTATGGGACTTAGTATATTTATTGCGAGCTTTATTTTCGGAATATTCTTAATCGGAGCAATATTTCTAATTCAAGCCTACTTCGTAGGGTTTGACGCATTGATAGGCGTAATTTTAGCTATCGGCGGTACGGCTCTTTTCATTTTATTCCAGTATGCTATTGGTCCGTTTATAGTAAGTGCCACCACGCATCTGCAATACGTTAAACCAGGTGAAAGTCCATGGTTAGAAACTACCGTTAAAGAACTTACTGATAAAAGCAGTTTACCTATGCCAAAACTTGCAATAGTGCCTGATAAAACTCCTAACGCCTTTACATTTGGAAGATCTCAAAGCAGCGCAGTGCTAGCTGTTCATGAAGGCCTTTTAAGGCAACTAAATCAAGACGAAGTCCGCGCAGTTATAGCACACGAACTCGGTCACATCAAACATAAAGATTATATTGTAATGACTATCCTTTCCGCTTTGCCACTCCTAGCTTACTGGATATCACAAATCGCCTTTAGAGCTGCTTGGTTTGGTGGAGGTCGTTCTCGTCGTGGCCGAGATGAAAATAACGCTGGCGGAATTCTTCTAATAATAGGTATTGTTTCTTTTATAGTCTATATACTCTCATTTCTTGCTGTAATGCGCCTAAGCAGATTACGAGAGCACTACGCTGACTCATATAGTGCATATCTTACCCAGAATCCTCGCGGACTACAAAGTGCATTGGCAAAAATTACATATGGTCTATCTATGGCACCTAACCCATCTTCTACTATACGTAGCTTCTACATTGAAGACCCCACAGCGGCTAGACATGAAATTTCAAAAGTTATGCAGAAGAAACACGAATACGACTTAGATCAAGATGGTGTACTAGACGAACAAGAACTATCACATGCTATGGAAAAAGAAGCCAAATCCACTTGGGCACAAATGAACAACCTCTTTGCAACCCACCCTGCAACATACAAACGTATTCTACTGCTACGCGAAATAGAAAACGAAATGACTACCGGTCAATATGGTAACGATCGAGTATATGCTCATGTATAAAGCTGAAACTTTTTTCATCACATTTAACTTATTTTACGCAAAAATCATCCGATAAAGATGCGAAGACTAATATCTCCCAAGACCTGATATTTTGACAGTAACCTAAACAGGTGAATAACAAATGCCATATTGCCCTGAATGCGGCGGAGACATGAAATATACCACCAAAAACTACATCTGCCAAAGCTGCGGCCTAACTGTTACTCAGCAAGAGCTAGTAGAACTTAAAGAGAAAAATACTCAGTATGATGACGATGACCCTAAAGAAGCTCGCCGAAAAGAGTACCTAAAATGGTGGCTAAATAAAAAATAACCGCTACTAAAAATCATAATCTGACTTTTATTAGCCTACGCTCTGTACCCAGTTAATTCGACTTTAAAGAAGTAAACATTATAAAAGAAACGACTTCTACTTTTTAGTAATATTGTTAGTCAAAGAGTGTGGACACTTGGCTGTAGATATGGAGATAGTCTGTGTAGGAAACGAATTACTTATCGGAAAAATTCTCAACACAAATGCAAGTTGGCTGGCCAAAAGAGCTACGTCTCTTGGGATAACCGTAAAACGAATTACAGTTGTTGCAGATGTAATAGCTGAAATGGTTACAGTTTTTTGTGAAGTATTAGCACGCAAACCCAAGTTCCTAGTAGTTACTGGTGGATTAGGTCCTACATTTGATGATATGACTTTACAAGGCCTTGCAAAAGCGCTTAATCGTCCACTTGAAGTAAATTCTGAAGCTTTGCAGATGGTAAGGATTAGATATGCCGCCTATGCAAAAATTCGAAATATCAATGAGGCAGAGTTGACCCCTCCAAGAGTTAAAATGGCTATGATGCCGCAAGGTGCCTTGCCTATTGCTAATCCCGTAGGTACTGCTCCAGGTGTACAAACATGTGTCAACGGGACTATTATCACAGTTTTACCTGGTGTTCCTTCGGAGATGGAAGCAATCTTTGAAACTGCAATTGCACCTTTATTACGCGAAACTGCTGGCGATGTAGGATTTTATGAAAATAGCCTTTTTGTTGACCATATTATGGAATCTGTACTGGCGCCAATGATAGACAAAGTTATGCATGATAACCCACTAGTTTACATAAAGTCTCACCCGAAGCATCAGGAAAACAAATCACATATAGAGTTGCATTTTTATACTTCAGGTAAACCAAATGATCAACCTCACGAACGTCTCGTAAAAGCCGTAACTGAATTATCTGCTTTAATTAAAACGTCAGGTGGCAAAGTTGCCTTCTAATTTCCTTTCTGTTCATATAAAAAAAGTATTAGCTTAAACCTTTGCTGCGTAATGTCAATAAAGAAGTGTTTCCAACTAGCGCTATGAGCTGTATTCACGCATGAAATCTACCCATAGTACGATTTTCTTAATTGCCATACTGCTGGTTACGACATTTTGTTTTGCAATGCCACAGGTTTCAGCGGAGGATACTGCTCTATCATATCAGCTTATCGACCTAAATGATGGAACTTTTACCCATACACTTAACGTTGTAGTTCCAGACTCTCTAGTTAAATACTACAATAGTCTTAGTCATGTATCTGCAACCAGTGGTGACTTTCAAAAATTTGTTACCCCCTATGCAGTCAAACCTATAGCTGACTGTTTAAGAACGCTATATTCCGACGATGAAGATTTTGCTAACCAAGTTCTAAAAATTGTTCACCAAATACCCTACGAAGCAGTCACCCCTGCATATTATGCTGCTGAAATATTAGTGCGCGACAAAGGTGATTGTGATCTGTTTTCCATATTAGGCGCTTCAATTATGAAAGCTGGCGGCTTAGATGTCGTACTTTTACATTACCCAACTAAAGAACACATGAACATCGGAGTACATCTTGAAGAGTCACCAAATGATGCACGATCAGCTGTTTTTTCAGTAAAAGACCTTACCGGTGTCGTTTATTATGTTGCTGAAAGCACAAGCACAAACTGGCAAGAGAGTTGGAGAGTTGGAGAATGTCCCGAAGACCTTTATGACGCTGAGGTAGTAGTAATTCCGACTGCTGTAAACTCAATAATATCGCCTGGACAAGTATCTGCTAGCTTTAAAGAACTGGATCAAACATTTTTGTCATTAGATATCAAACCCGCTTTTACAGTTGAAGGTAGCACAATAACTATGACGGGCAAGATTTTTCCATCCATATCTAACCAAAATATCACAATATATTGTAGTACATCTGGCTCTTCTTGGGAGATTAATGGTTATTCAACAACATTAATTGACGGAAGTTTTAGCTATTCCTGGGTTTCTAATAGTACTGGAAAACTTGAAGTACGAGCAAGCTGGCCAGGTAACATGCAATACGCAGGTACCACAAGTGACTCAAAAAACTGCATTATCCTACCATACTACCTTATCGGTTTAATAGTAGTGGCAATTATAGCAGTCGTAACGTGCATAATAGTTTTTATTCGTACTCAAAAAAATAATCAAAAACAATCTTCTGACTTTCCATACCCCTCGTCAAATGAGTATTTTGAAACTACATGCTAATAATAGGTAGCGAAAACAATGTGGTAATATAAAACCATCTTACCAAGTTTTTTTCTATTTGATTATGTTTAAGTCAGAACTAATTAGATTTCTTTTATTGCCTACTTAAAAAGGGGGTGCTTACAAGAACAACACATTCAAATAGGAAACTAAAATTTTCAATCTAAATAATAGTGGCATTAACTATAATTGCTAATAAACAACATAGTTTACTTTTATTAAAGGTAAGGTTAATAGCATTCAGGTTACACAAGCGATTCTGAGGAGTTGTAAAAATGCCAGTTGTATTTATCATGGGTACTGCAGGATCAGGAAAATCTTTGTTTACAGCCGCATATAGCGAATGGTTGAAGATGAATAAACAAGATGTTGCTGTAGTGAATTTAGATCCAGGTGTCTTAAAGTTGCCATATTCACCTGATGTTGACGTTCGAAATTACGTTGACGCTAGTGATATAATGGAAAAGTATGGTTTAGGTCCTAATGGTGCAGCAATAATGGCTGCCGACCTAATTGCAGATGAGGTAGAAAACATAACTCGTGATATAGACGAGGCACATGCAGATTTTGTTATCGTAGATACCCCTGGACAGATGGAGCTTTTTGCTTTTCGTGCTTCGGGCCCATACATTGTTAACGAGTTAACAAAAGAGCCAAAGGCTCTGGTTTATTTATTTGATGCGATATTTAGTGCTAACCCTTTTAACTATGTTTCAAACATGTTTCTTTCAGCAGCAATTTACAACCGGTTCTTTCAACCCCAACTTCATCTACTTAGCAAGGTTGATTTATTACCTAAGAAAGAAGTCTCCCAAATCGTTGAATGGTCAGGTAACACACGTTCACTTGAAGACGCTTTAAATGCTAAGGCCGAAGAAACAAAGCGTATCTTTAGTTTAAACATGATGAAAGCAATCAGGCAGCTAGGCATACAGTTTCATTTGACACCTGTTTCATCGAAAACTAATGATGGCTTAATAGCGGTAAATACTGTATTGGAACGTCTTTTAATGCAAGGCGAAAAATATACAACCTAACTCTGCATTTTTTAGTGCATTTTCTTTTCGCCTTCAAGTAAAGTCCAAGCAGCAGCAAACGCTCCACGTTTAGCCTTTAACAATGTTTCACCGCCAGCAATAACTATTACATCGTTTTCTTCAGGTTTAATATCTTTAAGAATTTTACTTGTAGCCTCTGGGAATTCTTCTTCAATATTTTCACTTACGGATTCAATGCGTAGATGTCCTTGGTTTTCTACTATAACTAATGCCCGTTTTGCTCCTGCAACAATTGCAGCATCTCTTTGATCAATTCCTGATTTTACTTTATCTCCTCTATCCTTAACTAAAAAAGCAAAGTTGTACTCTGAAGTAGTCAACTGTGTTTTAGGAACTTCTGTTCTTTGCGGAAATACTTCTTCAAATTGTTTCCACAAAGATAACCCTTTTGATGTAAGGCTGCATCCCTCTTTAGATGTTACAATTAACTCAGCATCAACTAATCGGCTAATTATTGTACGTATCGCGCCTTCACCTACATTTAGCTCCCTAGCTAGCTTATTACGTCCTATTGTTTTTTTAGACATAAGCGCAAGAGCATAAAATATGTGGAACACAGTAAAGCTCGCTGATGGCCCTGGCGCTTTAGTTCCTGCTAGCCCTTTTATTAAATCCTTAATTGTGGGAGTCATACGTAGTCACCTTTCTATGTAGGTTGCTACTTATTATAATTAATTTATGGAAAAATGGTGCTTCATCTATTAAATTAAAGTTAGGTTGTTATTTTTCAACCATTATCGGTATTAGTTGCTCAATTGATGTTTTAAGCTTGTTCCATTCCTCTAATGTGCGGATACCAAATTTATTTTTACGTTTCCATTGTCCATTTCGTTTTTGCCATAAGTACATTCCAATTTGGCGTCTTCCATATGTTTCAAATATAACAATTGCCTCCCACCAAAGATCGTTTTTGTATATTGTTATGTGGTCGATGACCTTGTAGACTTCGCTAACTGGTAGTTTTTCTTCTTGTGGCTCTTGTACAGTTTTAGTTTTCAATTTAGTTAAGTGAAATTTTCCATCTTCAAGTACTTTGATAACTTCTCCGTCGCTGGTTATCGCGTTAACATTGGGTTTATGCATCATGAAATCCATATG
Source organism: uncultured Candidatus Bathyarchaeia archaeon (assembly GCA_964434745.1). GTDB lineage: Archaea > Thermoproteota > Bathyarchaeia > Bathyarchaeales > Bathycorpusculaceae > JADGNF01. Next base: position 16,208 of record CAYSWL010000030.1, read on the forward strand.
GTTAATTGAGTTGTTTTTCCCTCCAGGCATATCTGTGTTATCGCCAAATGCTATGTGAATCGTACCGTAGAGTTTTTCAGTTTCTAAAAACTCCTCACAAAACCTAGCTTTAGGGTTTATTCCAAAGGCAAATTCCCCTACTACTTTAGCTGTTGAATCAATATGTAATGCTTCTTGAACTTTCTTTAGGACTTCTATATTCTCTGAAGTTACAGCATCAACTTTTCCTTCTTTTACTTTAATGTTAACTGGCTTATCTACAGGGCCAATCCCGCCTATTGCTGCATCACAAACTAATTTACCTTCCAAAGAATCCTCTACTGGCGCAATTATGACTTCACCAGTAGGTAAATTCATCCATTTCATAAGCTTCCAGTCTATCATGGTGTCTGTAAAGAATGGCCTATTTTTAACACTAAAGCTTAGTTTAGTTCCTGCATTTGTTGTGATTTCCACTTTTTCTGTCTTTTTGAGTTTTCTCATTAGCGTCTTGGCAAATGATTGCATTTTTTTATGCTCTTTTATGCTCAATGCAAGTGCACCTTTGGTAAGCATATCCAAGGTGACGCCAGGACAGTGTCCAAGTCTAGTTTTTTTATCTTCAGTTTCTTTATGAATAAGTTTTATCCTAAACGGAGTTTCTTCACTACCGCCTTGAAGTAAATTAATGTAGAGGTCTGCACGGTCAGTGGTAAGATACTTTTCCAATTCCGCAGGAATTTCTCTTCTAGGTAGTTTTCTGTTATTTTTTAAAATAATTAGTCTAGTATCTAATTGTAGCTCTTTTGCACCTTTTTCAAAGGCTTCGCCGATTGCAGCTTTTGTATGGTCGCAAAAGATAATTATTTTTTCGTCCTTTTTTGCTTCCATGACACATTGAAGTGCATTTTTTGCGGCTTCGTAAGCTTCCATGGGCATTACCAGAAATAGCAATGTTAGTAGAATATGATAAGCTTTCAGTTCGGAATGTACCCAAGTAACGTTTTGGCAGAAAGCCTTTTAAGAACTAATTAGAGTAATTGACCCTATTATACAAGGCTGAAAGGTTATATCTATGAAGAAAGATGGTAAATACTTATTTACTTCTGAATCAGTCGGTGAAGGTCATCCAGACAAAGTTGCTGACCAAATTTCCGACAGTGTCCTAGACGCCATTTTACGTCAAGAACCCAAAGCAAGAGTTGACTGCGAGACTCTTGTTATGCAAGGAACAATCATGATTACCGGCCAAATTACTACCAGCTGCCACGTTAACATACCAGAAATCGCTCGCCAAACTGTAAAAGAAATAGGCCTAGATAATGCAAAAGATGGTTTAGACTGGTCAACTTGTGGTATTTTGACTTCAATCACTGAACAGTCTCCAGACATCTCTGTAGGTGTTACTGAAACTGCCGATCGTGAACAGGGCGCTGGGGACCAAGGGATGGTTTTTGGTTATGCCACAAATGAAACAAAAGAGTTAATGCCTTTACCAATTATGCTTGCACACAAACTGGTAAAGCGTCTAGCCGAATGTCGACATCAAAAAATTCTACCCTACCTGAGACCTGACTGTAAATCTCAAGTCACAGTTGAATACGAGAACGGTAAACCTCAATGCATAAGAGCAGTTGTTATTGCAGCCCAAAATAATGGCTCGGTAGATGATGCTACTTTAAAGAAAGATATTTGTGAAAAAGTAGTTAACTATGTTATCCCTGCTGAAATGCTTCGATCTGATACAAAATATGTCATAAATGGCACTGGGCGATTCGTATTAGGCGGCACTCTAGCTGACTCGGGCTTAACCGGGCGGAAAATTATTGTAGACACTTATGGCGGTGTAGGTAGCCATGGTGGCGGTTGCTTTAGTGGCAAAGACCCTTCTAAGGTCGACAGAAGCGGTGCCTATATGGCTCGATACATTGCAAAAAACATTGTCGCCGCAGGTCTAGCTGATCAATGCGAAATACAAATAAGCTACGCTATCGGTGTTGCCCAACCCATTAGCGTGTTAGTAAACACATTTGGAACTGGCAAATGTTCTGATGATGACATACTAGCAATGGTCAACAAACACTTTGATATGCGTCCTAAAGCTATAATCGAACAGCTTCAACTGTTAAGACCAATATACCGTAAAACAGCAGTGTTTGGTCATTTTGGCAGAGAAGACATCGATGTTCCATGGGAAAAGACTGATAAGGTCGAAGAGCTAAAGAAAGCTCTTAAAACTGAACCCTGCCCACAATAAAGGCTCCAATAACCTTCTTTCTTTCCTTTTCAGTATTTCAAATTAATGTAAACTAGTTAAAAATTATATTTTTATTTTATAACTAGTTGGCTAATTACTACTGCTCTTGTTGAGACTTTTGTAGTAATGTTGCAGTGAGAAAGCTTTTTTATATGTATAATAAAAATATTATGAAGGCTTTTAGCATGAAAAGAAATGAGGCAATTAATGTTCTTAAAGAGATTTCTGCATTATGTCATGCTTTAGATACATACCACATAATGCTGATGCCGCCAAATGCTGATGATGTCCATTCAAAAGGAAACCAGCTTCATATAAAAGCTAATTTAGATGAGAAAACTCGAAATTGCATTAAACCTATTCTTGAAAAATATGGGTTGACAATGGTTCAAGAAGAAAATCTGCTGGTAATCTATAGATCTATAACGTAAAATAATTCTATTATGTATTAATTTGTAATAAACAATAATTACCATAATTTTTGTGCTTCAAAAATGAATTTGTTGAAAATTGTTGTTACAAATTGAACCACGATTGTTTTAAAAATCTATTAAAAGTATTTTTCAATAAACACATTGGAGTTGAACTTTTTGTCTCAAACATCAAATATAAAATGTCCTGGCTGTGGAGCCGAATTTAATTCGAAAGACGCGCTCATAAACCACGTTGTAGAAAAACATGATACAGCATGCCAAATATGCGGAGAAAAACTAAACAGTAAAGAAGAACTAATCCAACATAATAAAGAAAAACATAACTTCTAAACTATTAATATTCTAAATGCTGAATTCTGAAGTAAAAAACAGCTTTTCGATATCTTATATAAGCACATTTTTCCAAACCTGACAATTGCTCTAACTAGAAATGTGGTATTGCTTATAATGTCACTTTAATTTTGGGAACTTATAGTTTTAGCTTATTATCAGAAATATTATTTCTACTTTCGACCGAAATATAATACAAGTTAATCGAAATGGTCTATAAATGATAGTGTGGGTAATGTGATTGTTTTTGCGCAGTCACATATGCTCATAAACTCGCTGAATAGAAGATTTGTTTGTGGTACATACTATGAGTAGACGTAGACCTCGCTCCTCAAAAGAACTAAATCAACCTATAGAAAAACCTCAAGCACCTTCGCCGCATGAGGAACCACTAGGCGGAATTGAACCCAATACTTTCAATTGTCAAATATGTGGCAAAGCTTTCTATACAAAAAGTCAACTTGACCGTCATAAAGAAACTGAACATGAACACGGCACCCATGAAAGAGCGTACTAATCAATTTTTAATTGTTTCCTCGTTTTAAGTATACTTAAATAATCATTCTCAATACTACGCACTAATTTTTGGAGGCGGTTTTACGCGTCTACCTAGTTTTATACGTAATGCTATGCGGTATAGTTTGCGTAGTGATTTAACAAGGTGTTCTATACTAGGTGCTGTACTATAAATAATTGGAATTTGCTCATATTGAGCAAGTTTAATCGCCTCTTCGTCAGGTCGAGTTTTATGAAATACAACAACTCGAGGTTTGAGGTGACTTACACGTACAATCATCATAGGCAGGCTAGCTTCGTCAACGTTAGTAAAGACTAATGCACGTTCGGTAGTTGCGCCAAAGAGCTGAGCATATTCTAAGCCACTAAGTGCTTCAACTGCCTTTTTACTATCTACAACTGTATAGCCGTTAACTTCTTTAACATATTTATCTACACTACCAATTACTTCACCATTTATTGCTCTACATAGATACTCTACACGTACAGGTATAGGAAACTCGCGTAGGTCAACAATAGCCATACTAGGTGAGCTAGTAAGTTTGGCAAATTCTCGTATGAATCGACCACCTTTTTCTTCGTCAATTTGTAACAACGCAAGGACAAAACGTCGAATAAATTTTGCACCTGGGCTTTTTCGTCTTCCACTCTCGTAGTCACTTATAACGCTAGCTGAAAGCAGCATCTTTTCACTTAGGCTGATTTGAGATACAGCGAATAGTTCTCGCCATTTGCGCATAGTCGCCCCTGGTTTACTGGATAGAATAATTTCTCCTGCAATTCTTCTACCTAACACTTCTCTAATACTTGGTGATACCGACATGCGCTCAACCTTAGCCTGAGCAAGGAACTGTACCTATGAGGTATAAAACATTATCTGAACACTATTGTATCAACTTAGCTTTGCATAACCTAAAGCTGCTAATAAAATACCCGTTTAAATAAAAATAATGTCTTATATGCTGGATTATAAACTATAGTATTAGTATGACTCCAGCTACAACTATTATAGAACCCACAATTTTTGGTACGGTTGCTTTTTCTTTGAACCATAAAAACGCTGCCAAGGTGCTAAATAATGGTGTGGTGGACGATATTACAATCGCTGTTTCTTCTAAAACCATAAGACTATAATTCATAAGCAACCAGCCTATTCCATTAGCGATTATTCCAGCAGCACATAACTCAATTACTGTCCTTCTTTTCATCTTCAAAAACTCCCATTTACGATCAGCTATCGGAGTTAACATTAACATAATTATTGCCATGGCCAAAATTCTTGCAACTAATAGCGCATAGTTATCATCTATAGTTTCTACACCTGGCATATCCATTGCAATATCCATTAAAAGAATGCTAAACGACCATACAAACGAAGTTGCCAACGCTGCAGTCACGCCTGCCAATGCAAACTTGCGCTTTTTCAGCTTTTTATCGTTGCCTTGGTTACCATTATCTTTATCTTTTCCACGACTCAGCAGCCAAATACCTACAATAATTATGAATGTACCAATGAATCCCATAATCGTAACAGGTTCACCTAGAAAACCCATGGACCATATCATACTAAATAGTGGGTATGTAGACACAATAGGTGCAGCTACTGAAACACCCACGGTTCGTAGACCAAGCATGTAAAATGTATCACCTAAAACTAACCCAAAAATACCACTAATTATTGTGATTACTACCGCAACCCAAGGTAGCTCTATCATAACACTACCTTTTCCTATAATAAGTAAGATAAGTATCATAACCACAGTAGTGCTTACGCTACGCATTGTATTTGCAGCTATAGGCGAAGTGTTGGACATCGCCCTTTTGTAGATTATTGGTGCAACTGCCCAGCAGGCTGCTCCAACCAAAGCTGCTAATTCTCCAAGCATTACCGCGTTCACCTAACATTATCCTTGTCGAGAGCCAGCAGCAATACAAAGATATATGACTTATTCAACTATGACAGCATTTCAAATAGCAAAAGTTATCATCATCTGAACAGAAGTATGTTTAAGGAGCCCTTAATGTGTCATATAAGCAGAAAATCGAGCAAATTGCAAAGGACAAACAATCCCGTATAGTTCTCGCATTAGACTTTCCTTACCAGCGCAAAGAGAATCGACAAGATTTGCTTTCTAAAGCTCAAAATATCATAGATGCTGTTAGTCCTTATATTTGTGCTGTAAAAATTAACCACCATCTTACTTTGCCCCTTGGAATATTTGATGGGGTTCAAAAAATCATAACGCAGGTACACAATGCAGGTTTATTAGCTATTATGGATGGAAAAGTTAATGACATAGGCGCAACAAATCAGACCATCGCAGAGTATTATTTTGAGGCTGGATTTGATGCATTGATCGCAAACCCTTTTATCGGCTGGACAGAAGGTCTTAAGCCATTGTTTGAAACCGCAATTAAATCCCAACCACAACGTGGTATCATACTATTGGCTTACATGAGTCATAAAGGTGCTATCGAGGGTTATGGTCAAACTATTAAAGACCCACAAACAGGTGCATTAACTAAACAATACTTGGCATTTGCTCAAAAAGCTCTTGCATTTAATGCGGACGGAGTGGTTGTGGGTGCTACCGTACCCGATAAAATTAACGAAATATATCGGTTACTAAATGAGAAAGTGCCAATATATTCGCCTGGCGTTGGTGCTCAAGGTGGCACACCAGAAGAAGCACTTAAAGCAGGTTCACAATATCTTATCGTTGGAAGAGAAATCATTCAAGCTCAAAACCCTGCAGAACAGGCATTTAAACTTGCAAAGTTAAATTAGAAAAATAATTTATAAAAATAAAGAAATAGGTGGGGCGTTTTTAGCGATTACGTCCGCCGCTGCTTTTATTTTCCCAAAGTTCTTTTTTGAGCAAATCTCGCACTGCTGAACGTA
>CAYSWL010000031.1:0-22168 GCA_964434745.1 uncultured Candidatus Bathyarchaeia archaeon
TAAGACCACTAGTAAAGGGCTTAATGCATTCTACCCAACAATTTTTTTCTCAACTTTAACAATAAGTAATAGAAAAAACTACAAACAGGAAATTTTAAGCTAAATCACTATAAAGTAGCAACTGTTAAAGCCACAACCAGTGAAAACAAAGAGTACACACTAGTCTTAAAAGAAACATTATAAAAAAAAAGCTACCTCAAACAAAGCCAATAGTTATGTTCGCAACCCAAAACCACCTACAATCAGCGCACAAAGAAAATTCGTAAAAAGAAGGAAGACTTCCAGAAAAAAGTAAGTAAAAGGATTGGTAGCGGGGAATAGATTTGAACTATTGATCTCTGGGTGTCTCACAGCGACGTTGCGCCGTTATGAGCCCAGCGGGTTAATCCTGGCTACCCCACCCCGCTGCATGTGTTTGCCCATGCTGTTTTATGGGTTCGCAGAGTATTACCACTCTACCGATTATTAATAGTTTCTTTTTTAAAAATCGCAAAAGCATTTTAATTGCGGCCATTAATTGATACGCTGAGGATAAAAAGTGGATAAACCATACCTGCGCGAACTGGCAAATCCAGTTTTAGATAATCCAGTATTCATTCAGGGGCTACCTGGATTTGGTAATGTTGGACGCATTGCAGCACAACTGTTAATAAAAAATTTAGGAGCAAAACCTTTTGCAGAACTATATTCACCTAGCTTTCCTGACTATGTATCTGTCAGCTCCAAGGGCATATGCCATTTACCGCATTATGAATTCTACTTTGCCAACTCAGATAACACCAATTTTATAATAATGACTGGTGAAACGCAACCATCGTTTGATGATGTTTTGGCACATTACCATATTTGTAATGAAGTTGTTAACTTAGTCGAAAAACACGGATGTAACCTACTTATCACAATCGGCGGAGTACCTATAACCGAAGAGAAAGCACAGGTATTTGTAGCTACAACTACACCAAGACTTAATAGAGAATTTGTCGAGAAAGGTGCAGCCACGTACAGTCGAGGAAAAATTGTAGGCGGCACAGGATTAACTTTGGCACTTGCTAAAGAAAAAGGCATTGATGGAATTTGTCTACTAGGCGCAACAACCGGTTTTAAGACGGATCGCAATGCAGGTTTAGCAACTTTCAAGTTTTTAATGAAAGCTTTAGGAAAAGAGATAAAAGAAGGATTAGCTGAATCTCAGTAAGTTAAGAGTAAAGCAGAGACGGGTTTAAATGACACAAAACGAAGAAAATAGCTTCATCGCATCAAAATTTGGAAGGACACTTTTAACAATATTATCAGTTTTCCTTATCTTCGCAGGACCAACATATGTTATTTATGGGCTAGCAGTGTTGTTAAATGTGAACCTTGCCGCTTCATTTGCAGTAGGCATTGTTCTGTTTATAATTGGGCTAGTAATTATGCGACTACTGGTACAAAAGAAAGCAGTCACATAAAATATCAAACTTTTTTTGCCTCAGATACCCTAGGGTGCATCACCAAATCAGCTTTTTAAAGTACGTCATCGGCAAGTCTAGAAACGTTTTTGGCTATTATTAAGTCTTTTTTGCAATAAACAGCATTTAAAAACCTAAAAATATTCCAAACGAACTTTTGTATAAAGAAAACAAAAAATCCTTTTTAATAATCAAGGTAGAACGAAAAACACTATTCCATACAGCCATACAACAAGTAAAAAAATTATTCAACAGCTCAAAGAAAACAAGATACCTCTTTGAAGTTCATTAATTTATAAAGAAAAAAGATGGTGAAAACTGACAAATCCCACTATTACCGCAAGTGCATTAAACAAAAAGAAATATCAACAACCAAATTGGCTTATTAAAGCTTTAAATTTCAACCATCTGCAAGATACATTTATTAGCGAGTCGCACTTATGGTGCGCGTTAGTGAGTAAGATGAGGGATTGTGTTCATCAAAGGCGATTGCGTTCATCTCAACTAAATGCAGTCGAAAAACCATTCGCGTAAACATAATTACGTATTTTACAGTACGCATAATCCCTAAAATAATAGAATTTTTCAAAACAAACAATCGAACAGCAGATAGTCTAAATGTTAAGTTAATGAAAATATTAGGTGATAAAATATGGATAAAATAAAATTTGCTATACCGAAAGGTTCTCTAGAAAAAGCAACTGCGGAATTTTTCTCAAAATCAGGATTTATCATAGGGAAAACAGACCGCACATACCGCCCCAGCATTAACGACCCTCAGATCGAAATGAAGGTACTTAGACCTCAAGAAATACCTGTATTTGTAAGCGAAGGACTACAAGATATTGGCATTACAGGTGAAGACTGGGTTAGAGAGAACCGCGCTGACGTAGAAGTTCTCCAAAATTTAGAGTATGGAAAAATCAAACTTGTAATAGCAGTGCCCAAAAGCCTCGATAAAAATATTACCTTAGGAGAGTTTATGGAACAAATCTGGAGCCAGGGTAAAAACTTCCGTGTTAGCACAGAATATCTCAATATAGCATCTGAATTTATTAAAAACCAACCAGAGTACAAGAAACTTTTTGGCGATCAAGACCCCATGATTGTAACACCTTGGTGGAGAAAAGGCGATAACCCACGAGTTAAAATATTCCTTTCATTTGGCGCAACAGAAGCAAAACCTCCAGAAAACAGCGACTGCATTATGGATGTAACCGAAACCGGCACAACTATAGAAGCAAACAATCTTCGCATAATAAACACTGTCATGGTATCTTCAGCCATACTTATTGCCAATAAGAAAACTCTAGAAGATCCTGAAAAACGTGAAAAAATTTTTGACATAGTTGCCTTGCTTAAAGGTGTCGTGGATGGCTCAAAAAGAATACATGTATTTGTCAATGTTAAAAAGGAAAATCTGCAAACGCTGCTAACTGAATTACCCGCACTTAAAAACCCAACTATTTCACCACTAGCAGATGAAAACTGGGTCAGTGTAAATACTGTGGTAGAAAAAGACTGCTTAATCACGCTCTTGCCAAAAATTCGCAAAATTGCACAGGGCTTAGTAGTCTATGAGCCAAGACAAGTGCTGGCACTCGATGAGATAGCCCGGAGAACTGAAGGTCGATGCCCAACCAACTTACAATAAAAGTCTGGGAAACCTCAAACCTTCCTCCCAACTGGTCTAAAAGAATTAAGGCGCTTAATGAAAAGGATAACTTAGCACTCGAAACTACCGTCAAAAGCGTAATAGAAGCAGTCAAAAAAGAAGGCGACAAGGCACTTATAGAATATACAGAAAAATTCGATAGAACTAAACTTACCGATAAAACCCTTAAAGTGTCTATACAGGAAATCAAAGATGCCTACAAATCAGTAACACCTGAGCAAATTGCTGCATTAAAACTTATGAAAGAAAAAATTAGCGCCATCGATTCACTAACATTAAAGCAGCAGCCTCAAAAAACTACTCGGGAAGATATCACTGTTCAAGCCACACTGCGCTCAATAGAAAGTGTTGGTTGCTATGTACCAGGCGGATTGGCAACATACCCAAGTACTCTTGTTATGACTGCAACCCCTGCAAAAGTAGCAGGTGTCTCTCGAATAGTTGTTTGTTCCCCACCCACATCACAAGGCACTATCAGTCCACTTATTCTTGTTGCAGCAGACATTTGTGAAGTTAACGAAATCTATAAAGTCGGTGGAGTACAAGCTATCGCCGCCTTAGCATACGGCACGCAAACAATCAAACCAGTTAAAAAAATTGTAGGCCCAGGCAGCAAATATGTTACCGCAGCTAAAGTTTTAGTATCACAGGAAGTAGCTATTGACATGCCAGCGGGACCAAGTGAAGTATTAATATTAGCAGATGATACCGCAGAAGCAAAATTTATTGCAGCAGATATGATAAGCCAAGCTGAACACGGAACAGACAGTACTGCAGGGCTTATCACAACTTCTGAAAATCTTGCAAACCAAGTTCGAGAAAACATAGAAAAAGCAGTAGAAAATGCAGATAGAAAAGAAATTATCAAGCAGTCACTTTCAGAATATGGATTCATTATCATATGTAAAAGTACTGAAGAGATGATAATGCTAGCTAATGAGTATGCAACAGAGCATCTAGAAATAATAACTAAAGACCCTATGCAGATAGCAGAAAAAATAACCTCTGCAGGAGTAATCTTAGTTGGCCCTTACAGTCCAGTTGCTCTTAGCGATTATGGTAGTGGAACCAACCATGTATTGCCTACAGGAGGATTTGGTCACGCATTTTCCGGGCTATCTGTATTGGACTTTACTAGAAGAGTCAACATAGTAGAAAGCTCTAAAGATGGTTTGCTAAAAGTAAAAGACGCCATAAAAGTACTTACAGAAGCTGAAAGATTACCTAACCACTATAAAGCTGTGGAAGAGAGGTTTAACCAATGAGTGACCTATGCAAAAAATGGTTAGATGAAAAGCTATCTAAACTTCAAAGCTCAGAAATATATAAAGCTGAAAAAACAAACGAAACCATAGCCAAAGAATATGGGCTCACTTCCAAAGAAATTGTAAAACTCAACTATAACGAAAATCTTTTCATTCCACGCGAAAAGGTCATACCTCTGCTTAAAGAAGTAGCTGACGAATGTGACTTTCGTATTTACCCACAAGAAGAAGAAGCACAGCTCAAACAAGCAATTAGTCAATACCTCCAAGTTTCTATAGATAATATCACATTCGGTAACTCTAGCGACGAAGTTATGGAAAGGGTTATACGCATCTTTCTAGAAAAAGGCAATAGTGCTGTAACTTTTACACCAACTTTCACCGTATTCAAATACTGTGTTGAGTATCAAGGTGCAAAATTCGTTTCTGTTCCACTTAAAGAAGACTTCTCTATTGATGTTGAAAACATGCGCAAAGCCTTCACTTCTGATGCGCGGCTACTTTATTTATGCTCACCGAATAATCCTACAGGAAACCAACTTAAACCTATGGAAATTGAAGCATTAATTGAAGAATTCCCAGGCATAGTGCTTGTAGATGAAGCCTATGGTGAATACGCTGATTACTCTGTAATACCTTTGATTAAAAAGTACCAAAATCTTGTAGTACTACGCACATTCTCAAAAGCATTTAGCCTTGCCGGTCTACGTCTTGGTTATGCTATAGCAAACCCTCGGTTAGCAAAAGCACTCGATAAAACACCAGCACCATACCCTGTTAACGTGATTTCCCTTAGCATGGGCAGAAAAATGCTTGAAAATATAGGTTTAATGCGCGAATCTGTAGCCGCATTAAAGCAGGAACGAGGAATACTCATAAACAGCCTCAATAAAATAAAAGGTGTAAAGGCGTTCGACTCAAAAGCAAACTTTGTGCTCTTTAGAACCGAAAAACCCTACGAGCAGGTCTACGAAGCTGTACTAAGCAAAGGGTTAGTTATCAAAAAATTAGGCAAACTGCTCAACTACGAAAATTGCCTACGAACGACAGTTGGACTACCAGAAATGAACAACAAACTCCTATCTGTATTGAAAAATTATATGGAGGAATAAAATGTGAGAACCAATCAGGTATACCGTAAAACTAAGGAAACTGAAGTAACAGCCAAAGTAAATCTAGATGGCGATGGAAAAGTTGAAGTAGAAACTGGTGTAGCCTTTTTTGACCACTTAATAACATCACTAGGCACACACAGTCTGATTGACATAACAGCGAAAGTCAAAGGAGACTTAAAACATCATGCTATTGAAGACTTAGCCATAGGCTTAGGTGAAGCTATAAACAAAGCACTGGATAATCGGGAGGGCATAACCCGCTTTGGATCTGCAGCAGTACCAATGGATGAATCGTTAGCTTTTTCATCTGTAGATTTAGTTAAGCGTCCTTATGCAGTCATTGACTTAAAGCTGCGTGGAAAAAAAATTGAGGATATGGCAACAGAAGATATCGGTCACTTCTTTGAAACTTTAGCTACATCATTAACTGCTAACATCCACATATGGGTCCAATATGGAGGTAATGACCACCACAAAGCAGAAGCCGCAACTAAAGCGTTTGCACTATCACTAAAGCAAGCTATAGCTATGGATCCTCGACGAAAAGGAGTACCTAGTTCTAAAGGAGTCATTTAATGCCAAACGTTAGCATAATTGATTACGGAGTAGGTAACCTACTTAGCCTCAAAGTCGCTTTAGAAAAAACTGGTCTTAATGCGACTATTATAACACCTAACCAAAAGTTTGAAGATACAGATGCCATAGCATTGCCAGGAGTAGGTAACTTTTCAGCCGCAGCAGAATCCCTAAAACCCATAAAAGCGAGCCTTGTAGAGATAGCTGAGTCTGGTACACCTATATTAGGCATCTGCCTTGGACTACAACTATTTTTTGAATCCAGCGAGGAAGGCCCAGGAGAAGGATTAGCATTTTTCAAAGGTAAAAATGTAAGACTAAAAGGCTCGGTTAAAATACCACATATGGGTTGGAACTCGTTAAATATAATTAAACAGAACGAATTATTTAACGAAATCAATGATGGCACATATGTATACTTTGTACACTCACTTTACCCGATACCTACAGAAAAAGAAATAATATGTACTCAAACCCAGTACGGCGAAACATTTACGTCCACCGTCGCCAACAAGAATATTTATGGTACACAGTTTCATCCCGAAAAATCCGGTGATGTGGGGTTAAGAATACTGAAAAACTTTGAGAGGATGATAAGAAAATGACTGAAAATATGCAAGTAATTCCAGCAATTGATTTGATGAAAGGAAAAGTAGTCCGATTAACCAAAGGGGACCCTAATACTGCAAAAATCTATGAACACCTAGGCAGCCCAGTTGAGGTTGCGCTTAAATGGAAATCAGAAGGAGCAAAAAGAATACACATAATTGATTTAGACGCAGCATTTAGCAGAGGAGATAACCGCAATGTTATAGCGGAAATAGCAAAAGCAACAGAACTACCTATTCAGGTAGGCGGGGGAATACGAAGCTATGAAGCTGCAGAAAAATTGCTTGCGACTGGCATCAGCCACGTAATTTTAGGAGCATTAGCGTTCAGCGACCCACGGGCAATTACTAAAATACTAAAACAGTTTGGTCCTGAACACGTCATTGTGGCATTAGATAATAAAGACGGGAAGATTATGGTTGAAGGTTGGCAGACTGCCACAGAGTACAGCATAGCCAAAGCCATGACTAAATTCCGTGAAATAGATGTTAGAAACTTCTTTATAACATCAATAGCAGTAGATGGCACATTACAAGGTCCAGATTTAGAAATATTAAGTGAAGCAAGCAAAACACCTGACGTTGACATAATAGCCGCAGGGGGCATAGGAGGCATAAATGATTTAATTGCTCTTAAAAATGTAGGCGTTAAAGGTGTAGTAGTAGGAAAAGCACTTTACGAGGGCCGATTCGATCTTAAAGAAGCTATCGAAGCAGTCAACGGAGCATAAACGATGACCCTAGCCAAACGTATCATTCCTTGCTTGGATGTAACAGGTGGATGTGTTGTTAAAGGTATTAACTTTCTTAACTTACAAAATGCAGGCGACCCTGTTGAGCTTGCAAAACGCTATTCTGATGAAGGAGCAGACGAACTTGTCTTTTTAGATATAACAGCCTCATCTGATAACCGCGAAACTTTACGCAACGTAGTTGAGGGAGTTGCCAGAGCAATAAATATACCTTTTACAGTAGGCGGGGGAATACGAAGTGAAAAAGATGCACGCTTGATTCTTTGCAGTGGCGCAGATAAAGTTTCTGTGAACACTTCAGCAGTTGAAAATCCTGAATTGATAACCAAGTTATCTGACATTTTTGGACAACAATGTGTTGTAGTTGCAATAGATGCAAAGCGTAACTATACAGTACAGGAAGATAAAACAATTATACAAACCACAGATGGCCCAGTATGGTTTGAAGTATACACTTATGGCGGACGAAAACCCACTGGAATAGACGCTATCGCTTGGGCAAAAAAAACTATGATACTGGGAGCCGGCGAATTTTTGCTAACTTCTATGGATCGTGATGGCACAAAAGATGGGTATGATCTTGAACTGACACGTGCAATATCTGAAAATGTAAGCGTGCCAGTAATAGCTAGCGGAGGAGCTGGAAAACCTGAACATTTTCTTGATGCATTTACCAAAGGCAAAGCAGATGCAGCATTAGCAGCGTCAGTTTTCCACTATAAAAGTTACCCAATACCAGTAGTAAAAGATTACTTGCGTAAGATGGGGGTGACAATTAGACCATGAACGAAACTAATACAGACATATTAGGAAAGATGGACTGGAAAAAGATGAATGGGATGATCCCAGTTATTGTACAAGATGCTAACACTAATGTAGTACTTATGCTAGCCTACGCAAACGAGTTAGCTCTAGAAAAAACCCTAAGCACAGGATTTGCGCACTACTGGAGCAGAAGCCGAAACGAACTTTGGAAAAAAGGTGAAACATCAGGTAACACTCAGAAGATAAAGCGGGTGGCAACAGACTGCGATTATGACACATTAATATATATTGTAGAACAGAAAGGACCCGCATGCCACACTGGAGACTACTCATGCTTCCATAATGATTTAAAATGTTAAATCGCTCATCATACTTTTTTTTAGCACCATAACTCATATTTTATTTCAAGTTATTCTAGATGTATTGTATAGGTGAAGGTTAGATGTCACTACATCATGCGATACTTTACGAACGCGAAAAAGAAGGCAAAGTGAAATGCTTTCTTTGCGCACGTCGATGCTTAATTAGCGATGGTGCAACTGGATTTTGCATGGTTAGGGAAAACCAAGGCGGCACTCTTTTCACGCTTAACTACGAAAAAGCGGTTTCTGCATGTGTAGATCCGATAAGCAAAAAGCCAGTGTCACATTTCAATCCGGGTTCGCAAGTCATGTCTGTTGCAGCAATGGGATGTAACTTCCGTTGCCAATTTTGTGATAACTGGATGATAAGTCAAAACCATGAAATTCCAGGAAAAAACCTTTCCCCTGAAGAAATAGTAAAAACAGCAAAAGAACAAGGCTGTCAAGGCATAAGTTATACATATACTGAACCAACGATTTTTATGGAATATGCCAAAGACACTGCTGAACTGGCCTGTAAAGAAGGTCTCTTTAACACGTTTGTAACTAACGGTTACATGACTCCAGAAGCTGTCAGAGCTATTGCGCCGTATCTTGGTGCAGTCACGGTTGATTTTAAGGCAGGAGGCGATCCTGACTTCTATAAGAGTGTTGCTGCTGTACCAAGAGTAGAACCCATCTATGAGTGCTTAAAAGAACTAAAAATTAACGATGTTCATATAGAAATCACTAACCTGATTATTCCAAAAATTGGCGATGATATGCGAAGAATAGAGGAGATGGCAACATGGATTAAAGACTACTTAGGCAGAGATACACCGTTTCACCTTCTAAGATTTCATCCTGACTACAAAATGACTACGACACCAGCCACTCCCATTGAAACCCTTGAAAAAGCATATATGACCGCTAAAAATGTCGGGTTAAATTATCCATATATCGGCAACGCTTCAGGTCACCCAGGAGAAAATACTTATTGCCCCAACTGCGATGAACCAGTCATTAAACGATATAGCTTTGAAATTACCCACTGGAACTTAACTGATGATATGCGTTGTCCAGTCTGCGGACAATACATACCTATAAAAGGAAAATTCTACCAAACAGGACCTAAATATCCATACGCCCTGTTTTAATATTTGCCTACCTTTATTATTTCATTAAAGATGCGGAAAATTTCACACCCAAATTCAGCAACGCTAACTAAAGACCAGTTAGTACAGAAAAGTTTTCACCGATATTTCGCTGTAGAAGAAAATTATAAGCCTGCGAAATTCAAATTAGCCCAGAGAATACCGACAGCATTTGAGAAAAGTTACTCTTTAGAAAAACTTTGGTCTGAACATACAAAATGTACAAACAAATTTTACAAGATTGAATCGAAAATAGACCAAATATCAAGCTTTGACAAGCTACCAGTACCAGAAAAGTCCTATTTCGATCTGAAAATCGAGATAACGGACAGGATTCTCCAGAATTGTCAACTTTGTTACCGAAAATGCAAAGTTAACCGGAAAATAGGGAAAGTAGGCTATTGTGGATGCGATAATACTATAAGAGTATGCAGTATTTTCGAACATACAGGAGAAGAACCTGAGCTTATACCATCAGGAACAATTTTCACCATGGGTTGCACCATACGCTGCATTCATTGTCAAAATTGGACAATTTCACAGTGGATAGAAGATAATGAAAAGTATACAGCCCAAGCACTTGCCTACGAGGTAGAGCAACTACGTTGTCACGGATGCAAGAACATAAATCTTGTCGGAGGAGAACCTACTCCGTGGCTACCACATTGGCTTCAGGTCTTCAAAAACGTAAATGTTAATGTACCTATAGTTTGGAACTCCAATAGTTATTATAGCTCTATAACTGCTAAGCTTTTAGCCGGATTCGTTGACATATATCTTCTAGACTTCAAGTATGGTCCTGATGAGTGTGCACAAAAACTCGCCGACGCACCTAATTATTGGACAACTGCTAGCACGAACATTCTGGAAGCAAAACAGCACGGCGAGATAATTATTAGAGTACTAGTTTTACCAAACCACTTGGAATGCTGCACTAAACCTATCCTACATTGGATAGCCACCAATTTGGGTACAGACACAAGAGTTAATCTTATGTTTCAATACAAACCAGAATGGAAAGCACAAGAAACGTCGAAATTATACAGAAAACTTACTAAAATAGAAGTTAAACAAGCAATTCAAATAGCGAAAGATACAAAACTAAAAAATATTATATTTTAATGGCACACATTTATGATATCACCTAAGTAATTTTGCATTAAAGATGCAGCTGGTAAGGGGTCATAACAAATACAAGCACAAGCCGATAAACACTAATAAACTTTAACGTAACCAAAAAGTATCGAACATGTGCAATACAATTTAAAACTGTTAAAATAGGCAAAAGATGCAGATGAAGAGACATGGATAAATAAATTGTATCAAAAAATTGTTAGTACATAATGTTCTATAAAATAGCACACCTTGTTCCAATGCATGGCGCGATTAGACACTTTACGCATTTGTAGGTTGAGGAAAAGGTATGGCACATGAAAAAATTAAGGCAGTAATAGTTTTTTTGACGATTTTTATCATTGTAGGTGGAATTAGCTGGGCACTTGTAAGCGCACAACAATCCGCACTAGATACAGAAGAAATAGATCAATCAAACAATATGCCTAAACTTAGACTCCATGAAGACGTGCGTGATCTATCTATGTCATACATTAAAGATAGTCACCCAGAAACTACCCAGCATATGGTCAACATAGATTGGACTGGAGGAAAACAAGAAATTGAACAAACTGACACAGAAACATACAGCTATACTAGTGATGACTGGAAAGTAACCATAAACTATCCTATTACACCTAACCCAACTTATGAAATCACAATTAACTATTCAATAACTCCGGAGCCAGGAACCATTTTAATACCTTATGCAATATCATGGAGTGGGGTATGTACAAATTGGGTAATAACAGAAACAAGTTATACTTTTGCTCAATAAACATGCCACAAATACGTCCCAACTTTTCGCCTATAACAAAATAATAGCAAACAAATCTTATTTTACCTATAAACTAACTAAAAAAGTGCGGCAAGTGCAGTAAACCATGCCTACAAAATTCAGAAAAAGAAATATAGGAATGGTAAAAATATATCCACCAATACTTAAAGGTGAATAATTTGCAAAAAAATATCATTGTTATATTAACTATTGCCGCCATAGTAATTATTGCCGGTGGAGTTACAGTATGGATTTTCACAAATCATAGTCAAAATGAAGATATACAAAATACACCGACACCTCAAATAACCCCAACATTAGAGGCTACTCCAGAACCAGGGGTTTCTAAAGAACAGATAAGAGATGCCGCAATGATGTACATACAAGCTAACCATTCTGAAACTGAAGAACTCATGTGCGATCTTTCATGGACAGGCGGACGTGTAGAAACAGGATTACTAGGTGCAGAAGTTTACAACTATTCCAGTACAGACTGGACTGTCATAATTGAATACCCCATAATTCCAAATCCAATATACACTATAACAGTTAACTATTCTGCTAACGAAGTAACTGTCTATTGGGTAGGAAACTTCGAAAATAACATTATTTCTGAAACCACGTACAGCTCAACTAATTTGAATACGCTCACAATACAAGAACAAATACGTGACGAAGCGATGAATTATATTAAGTCAAACCATAGTGAAACAGATGCTTATATGCAAGACCTCTCATGGACAGGCGGAATTGTAGACCAAGGTATGCTAGTTGGCTCATCAAAGTACAATTATCAAAGTTCTGGCTGGAACGTTACTATTCAGTACCCAATAATTCCAAACCCAATCTATACTATAACCATAGACTATACAACTACACAACACATAGTTATTTGGGAAGGAACATGGCAAAACGGAACAATAGAAGAAGCTAACTACAGCTTCACCCCATAAACACCTAACTGCCCTTCAAGGGCACCTTTCACTTTTCTTATCCGCCATGATAAGTTTTTAAGCACAAAGTAAACCAACCTTTTATGAAAACAAAAAAAATACTTTAGCTAACTGGAGGATGAAAAAGATTCGAATAATTGCAGATTTACATATTCATAGCCGATATAGTAGAGCCACCAGTCAACAAATGAACCTTATAGAAATTGCAAAATTTGCTAAAATTAAAGGTCTTCAGTTGGTAGGTACAGGCGACTTTACTCATCCTCAATGGCTTAAAGAAATTCAACAAAGTCTCGCACCAGACGCCGCCACAGGTCTTTATAAACTGAATAATAACCCTAATCTACCTGTTTGGTTCATGCTCACTACTGAAGTAGCTACTATTTTCAACTACGAAAATGACTCTAAAAAAATTCATCATGTTATTTTAACCCCAACAATTGAACATGCAATACAGCTCAATGATAAACTAAGCCGATATGGGAGTCTTAGCGCGGATGGTAGGCCAATACTTCACATGACTGCGCCTGCATTAGTTGAAGAAGTTATGGAAGTATCTAGAGATAACATGATTTTTCCAGCTCACATCTGGACACCTTGGTTTAGCTTATTTGGGGCTTTTAGCGGCTTTGAAACTATAGAAGATTGCTATCAAGATACTACCAAATACATACATGCACTAGAAACAGGACTAAGTAGCGATCCTCCAATGAATTGGAGAATAAGCAAACTCGATAAATACACTTTACTTTCAAACAGTGATAGCCACAGTTATTGGCCATGGCGTATAGGCAGAGAAGCTAACGTCTTTGAATTTGAATACCCTACTTATGAAGACATTACAGAGGCAGTATGTAATAAAGATACTAAACACTTCAAGTACACAATAGAAACTGATCCAGCTTACGGTAAGTATCATTGGACAGGTCATCGCGACTGTAAGATATCACTTCCACCCCAAGAGGCACGTAAAATTGGCAATCTATGCCCTGTGTGCGGCAAAAAACTTACTAAAGGAGTAGAGCAACGTATTGAAGACCTTGCAGACCGATCTGAAAACATCATAAACAGCAATGCACCTAGGTTTATGAAGCTGCTTCCTCTTTCAGAAATAATAGCTGCTGTCCTCAATGTTGATTCGCCCTCAACCCGCACAGTCTGGAAAGAATACAATATGCTGATAGATAAGTTTGGCAACGAATACGCAGTTCTTATAGATGCTTCAAAAGAGGAAATTTGCAGTATAGTAAACTCAGCTATAGGCAATGCAATAATACAGGCAAGAGAAGGCGGAATCAAAGTTACACCTGGATATGACGGTGTATATGGTAAACTCGATCTAAATAAAGAAAATGAGCTACATTCAAAATCGCCTTGCAAAGTAAAAAAACAATCTAATCTCTCAGAGTTTTGGTAATTAAAATCGGTCATCGTTAAGATAGAGAATGAGTACTTATCAAAAAACAACACATACTTAAAAATTAACTATTATCTATAAACACAAATCAAATAATAAATAGAAAACTTACAGGTATAGTCTATACTTTTCAATAGTTTCTTTCAAAAGCCATTTTGGTGTATGACATGAATAATTATGAACAAAATAGTTTTATCCAGCATAGAGTTCTATATTGAATTGCCTAGGAGGCGGATAGTTTCTTGAATGATGTTTTAGTTAAAGTTACAGATTTGGCAGTTCAGAAATTGGGAGCTCAGTATGCAGAGGCTCGTGCGCAGGAGCGATTTAAAACTAGTTTTACGATGAAAGAAGGACGTGTGGAAGCAGCAAAACAAGGTATTGAAAATGGTACAGCCGTACGAGTACTGATTAATGGTGCATGGGGATTTGCATCAGTTAGCTCTATGGATACAGAGATATTAACTAAAGCCATTTCTGATGCGTGTGCAATGGCAAAGGCTGCAAGCGTACGGTTAAAAACGCCGATAAAATTAGCAACAGTCAAACCTGTTGAAGATCGAGTAGAAGTCAAACCTAAAAAGGATCCTTCAGAGGTCAGCATTGAAGATAAAATAAAGATGGCAACCACCATAAATGACCTTACATTAAATAAAGATAGAAGAGTAAAAAGCTGTACTGTAAACTATTTGGATATAATGGGAACTAACTATTTTGTGAATAGCGATGGTTCACGAATAGAACAAGATAAACTTTACATATGGTCAAGAATTACTGCCTCAACCCAGCAAAATAACATATTTACTTTCAGTAGAGAAGAAATGGGTGCTACTAGCGGATACGAATTCTTTGATACCCAAACGCCAGAAGTTATTAGTGATAGACTAGTGAAGCGAGCTGTTGATCAGTTAAACGCGAAAGCTCCAAAAGGAGGTATCTTCCCAGTAGTACTTGGCCCTAACGTAGTAGGTGTATTTGTTCATGAGGCATTTGGGCACTTAGCAGAGGCAGATTTAGCTCTTTCAGGCGGTGTTCTGGCAAATAATATGGGTAAGAAAATCGCGTCTGATCTTGTAACCTTTTACGATGATGGCACAATAGATGGAGCATTTGGTTCTTTTAAGTACGATGATGAGGGGGTACCCTCTAAGAAGTCACTGCTTATAAAAGATGGCATAGTCACGGGTTTAATGCATAATAGAGAAACTGCAGAAAAATTCTGCACTGAACCTACGGGCAATGCAAGGGCAGAAGACTTCCGCGTAGAACCTATTATACGAATGCGAAATACATACATGGCACCTAGAGACTATAGCTTTGAAGAATTGTTTGAAAATATAAAATTCGGTTATTTTTTTAAAAGTTTTCGTGGTGGACAAGCAAATTTTGACGGCACTTTTCAGGTTGGCATTCAGGAAGCTTATGAGATAGTTAATGGCAAAATAGGAGACCCTGTGCGTGATGCATCAATTAGCGGCAATACATTAGAGACGCTACTCCATGTTGATGCAGTAGGTAGAGATTTTGAACTAAACTCAGGCCGCTGCGGCAAAGGTCAAACAGCCTTTATAGGAGATGGAGGACCGCATATTAGAGTTAATGAGGTGATTGTTGGTGGTAGTGCATAAAAAACAGGAAATGCTTGATACCGCAAAAAACGCGGTTGACTTAGCCTTAAGACATGGTGCTGCAGAAGCTGAAGCATTCATTTACGAGGGCAATACAACTAACGTAGGCATAGAACATGGACAAATAATGAAAACTGAAAGAACAATAGATAGTGGCATAGGTATACGCGTTCAAGTTAACAAAGCCATAGGATTCGCGTATACAAATATTCTATCTAAAACTAACGCTGTTGAAACTACCATACAAAAAGCTCTAAGTGCAGCTCACGCAAGTAAATTTGATAAAGACTGGAAGGGACTACCGGAAAGAAAAACATATCCTAATGTAGAAAAAATTATCGATAACCGGATTTTGGAGCTACATGCAGAGAATTTAGTAGATATAGCTTCACGTATGCTTGATGCCGCTGTGGCTGTGGATAATCGGGTTTACCCGGTTGAAGGTGGTGTAGGAGCAGGCTATGCAGCTAATGCAATAGCTAACTCGAACGGTGTATCAGGTTTTGATGAAGGCACATTTATAGAATGTAGCTTAGCAACATTAGCAAAAGAAGGCAGCACTGTAACACCCGTCTGTTTTGAATTTAACTCGTCTAGAAGATACAATATAGACCCTGAATGGGTAGGTAAAGAAGCTGCACAGCTTACTATTTCATCATTGAAGCCTAAACGTATTGAAACTAAAACATACAAAATCATCTTAACACAATTTGCACTTCAAGACCTTCTTACACATACTTTAATTAACGCCATTAAAGCTGACAGTGTGGAAAGAAATCAGTCGCCTTTCAAAGATAAATTGGACACTCAAGTAGGCTCTGAGTTACTTAACGTATATGATGATGGACTTTTACCAGATGGACTTCATACAGGCATTTTTGATGCTGAAGGAGTACCCCATCAGAAAACTCAGCTCCTCGATAAAGGAATACTTCGCAATTTCCTCTACGATAATTATACTGCTAAAAAACAAGATAAAGAAAGCACTGGTAATGCATCACGTGCAGGTTACCTATCAACACCATATATAGAAGCGACTAACTTTCATATATTGTCAGGAACCAAGTCTCCGCAAGATTTAATGAATGAAGCAGATGATGGCTTGCTGATTTATTATTTACAAGGTGCACATAGCAGTAATCCGGTCAGTGGCGAATTCAGCGTTGTAGCTACTCCAGCATGGAAAATTAAGAATGGAAAAATTGAACATTCCAGCCGCGGAGTCATGTTAACAGGTAACATATTTGAGTTACTTAAGAACGTAATCGCTGTAGCTGATAATGAGCGAATGATGGGCCAACTTGTGTCACCTTGGGTTCTAGTTGAAAACGTTAAAAGCATAGGTAAATAATCCCTTTTTGTTTTCTATAAAAAACAATACAAAGTATCAATAACCATTTTAATACGCAGCACATGCCCTTTTATGCATAGACTACAAAAAAGCATAGCAAATAATATGTACTAAAGTCTGTGCACCATCATCAACATTGGCACACAAAGTATAGTACATTAAAAATAGGGGACGGGAAGATGAACGAAAATGATAAACTCGCAGCATCAACAGCACAGACTTCTTTTAAGTCTGATTCAGCTAGCAACTGTGTATTAGAATTATCTCAAAAGCGTTGGTTCTGTGTTGGCTTAGATTCGTTAGGTAAGACCTTTAAACAAGAAGCTGAAGCGTCCACGCCATTATTAGAATCTGTTAACCATTCAGCAATTGTTTGGGTAGACTACATTACAGATGATTTCACAAAAGATTTACCGCAAGTTGCTGCTCAAATGGGTTTTAGTGAATTATTTATTTCGTTTTTATGCAGTGGCAGTCAACTCAATTATCAAGATTTTGATACTGAAATGTTCATGCGAATTCCATCTATACAAATACGCGGAAACGATGTTAAAGCCTACCCGTTATTAATCCTAATTAAGAAAAACATGGTTTTCACTATACATGGGCGATTGGTAGATAAAAGGTTCATTCGTCTAAGAAGATATTCTGAAACTATACTCCGTCGCATACCGCTTGACGCTGACTTGCAAGATAGGCTCACTATCTTGTTAGCTCGCATCATTGATGCAAATAATGACAGCAACTTTAGGCATCTGCGAGTAATTGAAGAATTTGGTGATGAACTTAATAAGGATTTAATGGATCCTCATACTGACAAGTCACAGTTGGGGCCTAAAATCTACGAGATGAAGCATGCATTAATTATTTACATGGATGCACTTTGGGAAAGCGTGGATGTGCTTCACGCATTAAGATATGGTGATGCTGAACTACTTTCAGATCGAGAAAACGTTCTTAACCAAGTGAATATTATGGTTGACCAAGTAAAAAGCCAACTTGGATTATCTGAACACATGTCAGAAGTTCTTGCGTCAGGTATAGAAGCTACTCAAGCCATCTATAATAATCAACTCACTATTGCCAATAATCAGTTAACGATTCTTAACAATAGATTTGCTCAACTTGCAGCCTATCTTACCATATTAGGCACTGTAGTATTGATACCGAACACCATAGCAACAGTATTAGGCAATTCTGTATGGGTATATGGACCAGAAGGCTTATGGTGGTATCTGTTATTGATGATTGGCGCCACTGGAGGAGGCTGTATCACGATGTGGTATTGGATACACAAAAGAGGACTACTCCCTAAAGACAAAAACTAAAACTTTCTTTTTTATCAATATAATTTTGTTCGATTTTAAAAATGTACAATGTTTGTAAATAATAATTGTACATGCTAGGCCCAAAAACTTTTTGAATATTCACCTTGAATTAATTCATAGAGCTGTTTGGTCTGCTGGGCAATTTTGTTCCAGTTAAATTTTTCTAGTATTGTTTTATATGCGTTGTCTTGAAGTTGGTTACTATATTTATTGTCAGTAAGAACCTTAGTTATTCCCCATGCAAGAGAGTCAACATTGTTGGGGTAAACTTTAACACCTGTAACATCGTGATTAACGATTTCAGATAACCCCCCTGTATCAGAAACGACTACTGGACTCTTTGCAGCCATTGCTTCAAGAGCCACTATGCCAAAGGGCTCAAATAGTGAGGGTACTATGCAAACATCGGCACATTTTTGAAGCTTAACCAGATTTTCTTCATCCATAAAGCCCTCAAAAAGTACTTTATGCTCTAAACCCATACTTTTGACTATAGTTGAAAGCTGCTCTTTCATATAGCCACTACCGACAATAACAAATTTGGCGTCTACTTTAGATAACACCTTGGGGACAGCGTTAATTAGGATATGTATACCTTTTTCATATACCAATCTACCTACATATAGTACCAATTTTTCTTCAGGTAAAGCAAATTTACGTCTGAAAGCTTTCAGATTTTGCCTGTCTAAACCGTTATAAATGTGCGGGTTAACGCCATTAGGAATCATAATTAGTTTATCATTTGGAAGACCAAAGGCCCATTTAACATGCTGCACCATGTAATCACTGCAGCATATAACTTTCCATGCCTCGTATGTTAGCCATGCCTCGGTTTCGTGAATCATTTTCTCTGTATTTGTATGCAGGCCATCTCGACGTCCAATTTCTGTAGAATGCATAGTAACAATGAGAGGTTTACGGAAAATATGCTTTAGCCCGATACCAGCATTAGCCACCAGCCAGTCGTGTGCATGGAAAACGTCAATTGGGTCAGATAGTTTTGCGGCTATAGCTGCAGCTTCTTTTTGCATATTCATATTCATTAGGTATACCCATGTTGCAAAATCTGGAGCAGGATTTTTATATGAGTCTATGCGGTGTACTTCTACGCCATCGATTACTTCATGTAATGGTGCACCAGGAAAGTCGCAGGTCACAACATGCACGTTAACGTTATTTTCTACTAAGCTTTTGGAAAGGAAGTAAATATGTGGAGAGATTCCGCCTATTACTCGCGGAGGGTATTCCCAAGTAAGCATCATCACTGTTAATTGATGTTTTATGTCTTGTTAACCTCCGCTAGTGATTCGTAAACAGTTGTTACATTTTTTAACCATGTGGGTGGTGCTGGTTCAACTATGGTGATTTTTTCTTGAGGAACGTTGTATATACGCATTATTTCTTCTTTCATCCAATCCGTTTTGGCAGTTACATGCGCTGCTTCATAGAAACCTAACCATTCTATTCCACGGATAGCCATATTGAATGCAGAATTCGATGCGGGGGAACGATGATCTTCAAGACTTTCAACTGAGTAAATAAAGGGTATGCCTAAAGCGGCTTTTAGAGTTACAGCTGCAGGTATAAAGTGCCAATCATAAACATCTATAAGACTAATTTGTTTTCCAGCTTGATAATATACATTAGCTGCTGCGCGTTCAACTTCCTGATTTAAAGTTAAATCCCAAGTTAAGACGCTTGTATGAGTTCGTATTGGATTTGATACTCGTATGGTTGTTACCTCATTAGAGTCTTGGCTTGTTCCGGTAATGGAATCATGATAAGTGACTACAAAAGGTTTGATACGATTTTTCGCTAGCTGA
This sequence comes from uncultured Candidatus Bathyarchaeia archaeon, assembly GCA_964434745.1. Classification (GTDB taxonomy): domain Archaea; phylum Thermoproteota; class Bathyarchaeia; order Bathyarchaeales; family Bathycorpusculaceae; genus JADGNF01. The sequence goes on from CAYSWL010000031.1 coordinate 20,091, forward strand.
ATGGCCAAAGCGTTAACATATTCGGCTAGGCGTCCAACTATTCTAGGTGGGTACTCCCAACAAAAAAGTATAACGCGCATTAGTTGTCACTACGTGAACAGCGAACAGACCTTAATTATACCTCTTCCAGTAAGGTAGTAACGTTTCTTGCCTTCGTTGTCATAGAAGCTTTCTGCAAACCCTTCGGATTTGTATTGGTCTAATATATTTTCAATTTCGTTCTGATCGCGTTGAATTATACGTGCGACTTCTTCACTTTTCCGAGCCAAGTCAGCTGCAGTGGCGCATAAATTATGTAGCGTTTGTAAGACTTTATCTGGGAATGGAAGTTCATCTCTCATGTCATTTGCCCCTTTACAGCTATTATTACTCATAGATTTAAACTAATAAAGGCATGTGCATACCTTGCTGGTTAGAACAGTTTTGTTGATGCTTGTGCTTGGTTTATTGATTCATTGAAATGCTTTGTGGTAATAGTTATCAGCCTTTTTCTAAGAGGTTCACCTTTAAGTTTTAGGTTCTTAATTGGGGATAGCTTCTCTTTTAGAATTTCATCTCTAAGGGAGAGGTCGGCCCAGCTTTCAAAGTCACCGCGGCGATTATGATATTCTATTGCTTTAATGTTTACAGTTTGAAGTGCCTTAATAAAGCCCTTTAGGCTCCACACTGAAGTTCCAGTAAAGTTTTCTTTACCTGTTGCGGTATGGAACATGAATGGTTCATTAGATGTCATAATGGCTGTACGTACGCGGTTTTCGAAGTCGAAGAGCGACATTTCTGCAGCTACAAATGCGTTAACTGGAGATTCAAAGGGGCTAAAATAGGAATGAACCTGCCCTGGCCCACCACCTGCAGCAAACATGTAGTAGAGGTGGTCGCTGATTTGGAAGTATCGCCATAGCTTTAGAAATTCTGGGTCATCTGCCTCATGTATTAGAGGCTCAAGTCTTTGTAAATTTGTGTAATATGCCCATTGCATTGAATTTCCCAGCCAACCGCTGCTATCACGCTCAACATCAGCCCAAGAGATTGCACCACCACTTTCAGGTACATCTACTTCACCGCATGGCAGATACTTATCAATAACTTCAGATGGTGTTGCCATACGCAGATGACCCCATTTTAAAAGCTCGTTGGGTAAATGAGTAAGAAATCCATGGATACCTGTTTCAGGCCAGTGATGTTCACCGAAGGTTTCGTAGTCAGGAAATATAGTTATGCATTGACCTTGCGCACTAGCTACCCATTTTGCGTATTTTTCAGCTGTTAGAGGCCACTCAGACCACCATCTGGAACTGAAGCGGAAACCTACATCATCAGTTAATTTATAATTCCGTAAAAGTAACCTAATTTTGTTAGCGCCTACAGGGGTATAAAGATGATTGGGTGATTTATCACCTAAAATTTTTTCAACGCCCTCGGTGTAGATACCCTTGTAGCCCATATCTTCAACCATCTTGGCAATAGCATTATTATAAAGCAATTCCGTATTTTCGAATACAGATGGTGTGAAATTTAGCAGACTTTTTATGGCATCATGGTGCATGGAGACTTGTTTGCTGAATTCGTCTTTGTTGTGATAGAGACTTGAAACAGAATGGTAGTATGTTTGATCAAGGAATTCTACACAACCAGTTTGTGCTAACTGCTTGAAAGTTTCTAGCAAATCTGGGCTATACCGCTCACACTGCTCTAAGAACACGCCTGAAAGGCTAAATGAGAATTTAACTTCTCTTTCTTCTCCTCGATGAGCATCAATCTGTTCAAGCAGAATCTGGTTAGCTGGGAAATAACATTTTTTTGCGGCACGGTCAAAAACTTCGCGGTCAAGCTCAGTATCAAAATAGTAATTGAATAGTTCCTCTTTTTTAATGCGCTTAAAAAATTTATTTTCCCAGAATAGGTTCTTACGCAGCCTATGCGGCTGATGAACCTCAAAAACAAATACAACATCAGTCACAACAAACTACCTTCTATACATTAAGTGACAAACAGTTATTTCTAATTTGCCATACAAACAAGATCAAATTAAGCGTATGAACGTTTTTGTCAAAAATTACAATAGAAAAAGTCTAAAT
>CAYSWL010000032.1:0-12783 GCA_964434745.1 uncultured Candidatus Bathyarchaeia archaeon
TTGTCCAGAGTATATGAATTTATGATTTGGAGCTGGGGATGGGAATTGAACCCATATAAAGCAGCTCTGCAGGCTACCGCCTCAGCGATTCGGCCACCCCAGCGCTAACGGAAAACTATGCAGTGATTAATAAAAATGTTGTTGACTAATATAGAATAATTTTGGAAGAAAACACCTTTTTATCACACCAGAACCTTCAAACTTAGTCTATGACAATAAATCCCAATATAACGCTATAGAAAATACATCTATCTATGGAGTGGTTAATCAAATTTTAATGAGATAACTTTCCACTTAATATGTGCTTAAAATGTATATAACACAATCTAAAAGACGAAAAACGTAATATTCGAACTTCAATGGATAGTTAGGGATTTTAAGAAAAAACAAGCATTCTATTGAGGAAATAATGAATATATTGAAGTTGTTTGGCAATAACTTGAGTAGTCGAAGAAAGAAAAATTACAGATCTATTAAAACAGCATTAAAGTATTATTTACATAACCAAGATCAGCTTAACAGTTATAAAAAAAGTTTTAATGACCATAAAATCTTGCAATAATCAATGGTTAGATACTAATGTTGAAGCTTTAACTGCAGCTTTAATGAGGACATAATAGTTGTTTTTATTCGGTTTTAATAATTTTTTTAAGTTCCCGATATACATTTAAGGCTGTTTGCTTGTCAGCTACGTTTTTTATGAGCATACGTCCACCACTAAAAATACTGACTTCGAAATCTTTATAGTCGAAAACTAATGCTAATTGAGACCTAACGCGTACATGAAAACCTAAGTTTTGAATTAACTGGCACACCTGCGGTAGGCTTAATTTTAAGGGAACTTGGGGGTTAATATTAACAGTATTTGTACCGCAAACCCAGATTAATTTCTCTTGCATCTCTGTTGGCAGAGCACCTTTGCAAGCATCACATTTAGTGCGTTTAGTAATGTCTATTGTGTTAAAAGACATATCAGTAAAGTCACATACCATGAGCTTGCCTTTTAAGGGTTCTCCAATGCCTGTTAGAACCTTTATAGCTTCAAGTGCTTGCATACACCCAATTATTCCAGGTGTTACACCTATTACTCCACGACTGTCGCAACGCTGTAAATTGTTATCTGAAAGATTTGGCAAGACACACTCTAGGCAGGGAGTCTTCGGGGTTGCAAAAACAGAAAGGTTCCCTTCCATACCTATAGCTGCGCCGAACACGTAAGGTAACCCTAATTTAACACAGGCCCGGTTAACTAAGTAACGGGTTGACATGTTATCTAAGCCATCTATCACAAGATCTACACCAGCTAATAGATGTTCAACGTTACCTTGATTCACATTTTCCGTTATTGGCTCAGTCTTTACGAGAGGATTAATTTTTTTTAGCTTTACTGCTGCAATCTCCGCCTTTGGGTAATCTATATCATCAATAGTATACAGAATTTGTCTATGCAGATTCTTTACTTCAACAATATCTTGGTCAATAAGACGCAACTGTCCAACACCTGCTAGTGCTAGATAGAGCGAAGAGACAGACCCTAAACCACCCACACCCACAACGGCTACTTTAGCGGCACACAGTTTTTGCTGGCCATTTTTACCAAACTCTTTGAGTATGATTTGTCGACTATAGAAGTCATTAGCAAACAAGACATTATCGCGTGGAGTCATGGGAGATTACTCTGTTACCATCTATCGTGGCTAGTTTTATATCTGCCTTTTTCAAGTTTTACAGTTATTTTACTCCAAAATTGTTTGTTAAAGTTGTTAAATAGTGTAGAAAAAGTATACATGCATACATTTAGTGGCATTATTTATTGAACATACCAAATGCAAGTACATCAAGCAATTTTTACTAATTCATATGAAGCAAAATGAAAAATTAAAGAAGATAGTTGGGGATTTAGGAGAATATTGAAAATGATTCGTCGCTGTTTTCAGTTTGACTTTGACTCTGTTTTTGATTAAATTCGTTAATCCTAGTAGTTAGTTCTTCAACATCTTTGGTGTTGCCTAATGCTTTGTGGGCATCTCTAGCACATTCTAATGCACTAACTCCGTAACGGTCAAATCCTTTCTTAAAAGAGATGTCAGCGGCTTTCATGAAGTATTCAACACTTTTCTGGTATTCCTTTAAGTTGAAAGCACATTCTCCGGCTTTATAATTCATTTCTGCTGAGCCGAAATAGTTCTGGGCTTTATAGTAAAGTTCAGCGACTTGCTCAAATATTGGCATTGCTTCTGCATAATTACCGCTTTCCATCAAAGAGCTAGCGTCTTTGTGCATTTTTATTGGGTCTTCTTTTATGGATTTATCGCTCATGACTATTCACTTACAATTAGGCACTAGTGGATTACACTGGCTTTTAGATTTTCCCTTTCTCTTAAAAACAACAAAAAAATAACAAGAGTACCTACGTGTATGACACAACATAAAAGGCGCTTTAAACATCAGTAATTGGGATTAACTTGCTTCAATGTATCCTTTGCGGCACGCAGTTTTCAATCGACCCGTTAATAAGCCGCTGTGAAGTATGTGGGGGAACAGTTGAGTACATATTAGACCTATCTAAGATGAAAAAAATTAATTTTTCAGCAACTCAGGGTTTATGGCGATATAGACAGATGCTGCCTCCAGTTAAGCATATTATAAGTTTAGGTGAAGGCGGAACTCCCCTGCACAAAGCTGAAAGGCTAGCAAAAACCATGCCGCTAAAGCAGCTTTATTTAAAGGATGAAACACGTAGTCCTACAAATTCTTATCGTGACCGAGCCGCATCGCTTTTGGTTTCTAATGCTGTTGATCGCGGTTTTGCAGCGTTAGTTAGTGCATCGAATGGTAATATGGGTGCTTCCTTATCAGCATACTCAGCAAAGATTGGAATAGCTTGCCATGTCATAGTGCCCAAGGTAGTTGATGTAGGCAAGCTAGCTCAGATGCTTGCATATGATGGGTTAATTGAGGAATATGGGGATACTGTGGATGAGTCTATATCCAGAGCTATTATTGTGGAGAAAGAAACGGGTTGGTATCAAGCTACAGCTGAACTTAATCCCTTTGCTGTTGAAGCTCAAAAGACAGCTGCTTACGAAATCTTTGAGCAGTTTGGCGTTCCAGACTGGCTTATAGTACCGATGGGTAGTGGCGGAACAATTTACTCACTTTGGAAAGGCTTCAAAGAACTTAAACAATTAGGCATGACTGACGCTTTGCCTAAGATGGTTGGTGTTCAACCCGAAGGTTGTGCCCCAATCGTCAACAGCTTAAGTAAAGATGGGTCAAAACAAAATACGTGTAGTACGACCACCCGCGCCCTTGCCATATTAGTAAGTAAACCTGTGCAATGTGACTTGGCTTCAAAAGCAATAATTGAGTCTAAAGGAATAGCGTTAACTGTTTTAGATAAAGAAATTTTTACTACAGAATTACAGATAGCAAAACTTGAAGGCGTATTTGCAGAGCCGGCTAGCGCTTCGACTGTAGCAGCGCTTCAAAGGTTAACTAATGATGGGCGCATCTCTTACGAAGATAGCGTGGTTTGTGTAATTACAAGTAGCGGTCTTAAAGCAACTGATGTGCTGCAAGTTTTAACTAAAAAGCAGAAAACTGCGGGGTTAGGTTTAGAAATCAGTACTAAAGAAAAAATTCTAAGAATTATTAGTCAAGAGAGCACTTATGGTTATGACTTATGGATAAAGCTGGGTAAGATAATGACTCGAGCTGCAATATACCAGCATTTGAATGAGTTAACTAAGAAAGGCCTGATTAGTGGTTATGAAGAGAACGGAAAAAGGTTTTTCCGTATTACTGAAAAAGGTAAAAGAGCTATAGCGGCTTTTGATGATTTGAAGTTATTTATGGGATAAGTTATAGTTAACCTTATCTTTTAGTATAGTTATAACTATACTAAAGCTGTGCTTGTAAGGAGCCAACACATGAAAATAGCCAGAAGTAATTTCCGATTTTCAATTCAAATAGCAGCCGCAGCAATATTTGCAGCACTAGTTCTTGTAGCAACAGCAGTTTTCCCCATAAATATACCCGCCACCTCAGGCTACTTCAACTTTGGCGAAACCATACTCTACATTGCAGCCTTGTTCTTTGGTCCTTTGGCAGGCGCACTCTCAGGAGGCATTGGCGCCGCTACAGCAGACGTCATACTTGGATACTCACATTTTGCACCAGGAACTTTAATAATTAAAAGTATCGAAGGAGCCATAGTTGGGCTCCTCTACCTAACAATACAAAAACATATACCTAATCAAATTGCAAGAGCAATAATTTCCATATTATGCGGAGGTATATTTATGGTAACAGGATACTTTGCATATGAACAAATAATACTCGGTTACCCGATAACGATCGCGTTAGCTGAAGTACCATTTAATATAACACAAATGATAGTAGGGTTAGTTATTGCTATACCAATAATGCACATAATTTTGCGGGTGCTTCCGCAACCTAAAAGCTCCACTAACACATAATGAATGGAAGAAAGCAAATATGCTACCGCCTGGAAAAGTACCACTTGATATACTTAAAGAAGTAGTATTCAAAAACTTAGGTGCTGTACGCAAGGAGGTGGCGTTAGGTCCCAAGGCAGGAGTAGATGGCGCAGTCCTAGATTTGGGAAATAAATCAGTAATTGTTTCTATGGATCCTATTACCGGCGCAGTAGAACGCATAGGCTGGCTAGCAGTCAATGTAAACGCCAATGACATTTCTACTTTCGGAGTAGAACCTGCCTTTCTATTCTCATGTTTAATGCTTCCAGAAGGGGCAGATAGAAAAATTGTTGAAGCCATTAGCACTCAAATGAGTGATGCTGCACAAGAACTAGGAATAGCCATAGTAGGTGGACATTGTGAGTCTACACCAAAACTTGTTAACCCAATTGTGGTAGGCTGCATGATGGGCTTTACTCAAAAAGGTAACTACGTTACAGCTGCAGGGGCAAAAGCAGGTGACCAAATTATTTTGACCAAAAGCGCAGGCATAGAAGGCACCGCAATACTAGCTTCCGATAGAGAAAACGAACTTAAGCAAACTCTAAACAATTCTGCTTTAAATAAAGCAAAAGAATTCTACCGCCAAATAAGCGTAGTTAAAGATGCTCTGACAGCACGCCAAACTGGGGGTGTCCATGCTATGCATGATCCGACTGAAGGTGGTGTTGCTAATGGTCTTCACGAAATGGCAGACGCAGCAGGATTAGGGGTAAAGGTATTCCAAGAAAATATAGCTATTCAACCTGAAACAGCTAAAATATGCAGTTACTTTGGCATTGACCCTCTACAGTTAATTAGTTCAGGAGCCTTGCTAATTGCCGCAGAAAAACATAAAACAGAATCAATAATTGAAAGTTTAAAGCAACAAAATATCTCAGCCACAGCTATTGGAGAATTTACAACAGAGAAAAACCAGCGAATGCTTATATTAAAAAATGGAAGAACACAGAAACTTGACCGGCCATCATCAGATCATTTATGGCGCGCGCTGAGTCGGAACTAGTTTTGTGATTTTATGAAAAACTGTCTGAAGTACCCAAGCAAATGTAAAAAATGGGTAATAAATAACATAGCCAAAGTTATGAAAATATATTAAGCCACATTTTAATTCTAAGATAGCGTCAGCTATTGCGTTAGTCAGGTCCCAATTTGTTGGTGACCTAAGATGCAGACAATATATATCTTGACCAATTATGGTTTTGAAGCCTTTTTGTTTTATCCAATTTATAATATATGCATCTTCATGAGTATGAAGGTGTTCAGGAATTTTTATGTCAGATACGACATCATGACGCATAAGTGTATCATGAGTACCACCGCGAAGTTTAAAACATTCACTAGCAATTAAAATTTGCAGCTTAAGCATATAGCCATTCAACAAATTTGGGATAGCATCAACATTTACACCCCAAATTGCGCCAACATCATCACGCATTTCTTTTTTGGCATTTTTAAACCAGTCTCGACTTAGAATTACATCGCTATCTGCAAACAAGAACCATTCAGTGGTCACCTGGCTAATTCCTTTTTCTCGAGCTTTAGCACGAGATCCATTCATGCGTATTATAGTGACATTACTGTATTGATGATTGAATTTTTTTAGAATTTTTAATGTTCGATCAGTTGAATATGCATCAACTACTATGAGTCGGTTTATTGGCACATTGTTGTAGATGCTAACTAAGCTTTTATCAAGTAAGTGTTCACTGTTTTTTGTTAGCATAACAACATCGATTGTGTGCATTGTTGTTCTTTCCTTAAAATAAACTAAAAACCAGCAACTGCACAATGTATTGAGTCATCACCTAATAAAAAGGTACTCAAACACTCAAAAATAGTAGTGCATAAACAGAAAATTAATCTGATTTTTTGGAAAACATTTGTGAAACTGAGTAAGCTGTGTAAAAGCCATATGCAAATATTAATTTTATAATTAAAATAGGACTTCCGTAACGTAGAGCATCAGCTATCAAGGTTAGGCTACCTTTTAATGTCCATACTTGTTTAGGCCTATGATGCATACAATATGGAGTATAACAAGCTACCACTCTATACCCTTTTTTAGTTATCCATTCTTTAATGTAAGCGTCCTCAAAAACGTGTAGATTCGAAGGAATTTTTATATCTTTAACTGTTGAGGCTCGAATAAGTGTGTCATGAGTTCCTCCGCGGAGATCAAAAATTTTCATAGTTACCCATAGGAATAACTTGAGTGTTGCAAGACTTGTAATAGTTGACCATACTTCGATCCCCCATATTGCACCTACTTTTTTATCCTGATACTGTACTGCTTTCTTGTACCAGTCTTTACATAAAACTACATCGCTGTCTACAAAAATGAACCATTCAGCAGTAACGTTTTCTATACCCTTTTGGCGAGCAGTTGCTCGGTTTCCTTTATCAGGTATAATTTGGATGTTGTGATATATTGTGTTGAAGTCTTGTAGAATCTGCAATGTTTGGTCAGTGGACCCACCATCTACAACAATAAGTTTGTTAACAGGAACATTACTATATACTGAATTGAGACATTTCTCTAACATCCTTTCACTATTCATTGTTATTAATACAACATCAACCTTTGTAAATTCACATTCGTTATCAACATTATAGCAAGATGACATGACTGTTTTGTCTAAATGTTTTGTTGATGATTTCAAATGCCCACTTTCGTTAAATTGATGCTGTATGGCTTTAACTTATCAAGCCTAAAAACCTTAGCATTAATTCTGTGACATGCTCTCACCTTTTAAGGGTTGTGGGCTTATTGCTTTACAGTTAACTCTATTTGAGTTAACTCCACAAGCACAATAACCCTATTTCCTAGGGCACGATAAAATATTAAACTAAGCATGCAAACCACACTCCACAATCAAACCGCAACCTAGACACCTATGCTTCACTAGTTTGCGTAACTCTTTTTGGTTGGAAACTTTTTTTCAACCTTATGTCTGCTTTTTACTGTCTCAAGCATCCAATTCCAAAGCTTTACAGAAAGCCACAAATAACTATTCAAAGCCTCAATCTGCATCTGGCTTGGTTAAAGTCGAAACCGGTAAGCTCGCATGGCTATATTTTCTTTTGTTTTCCAATATAATTTTTTAGACTATCTCATCTAAGTTGTGTTTGTGTGCAGAGGTAAAGTAAAGTAGTTTTTTGTATAAAAAGTGTGTTGGCAATTTGCTTTTTAATTCGGAGAAATTCTTGTTGCAGCATCTTAGCTATAAGCTGTAATTTCTCCTATTATTTAGTCGAGTACAAGCTGTAGGCTTGCTTTAACAAACAAGTGTATGTGGTTAGAATTGATGGTTAAAGCGAATACTTCACATTGATTTTTAGCGTTTTTTCTAAATGAGCTTTAAGCTGTTTTCTGATAGCATTAATGAGGACTTTTCTTCTCTATTTTAGGCTAAGCGAAACGATATTTTAGAAAGCAAATTGAAGTTTGTGAGGACAAAATAACCTTTTGGCATATAACCAAAAGAGCAAGTGATAACCTACCACATAAGAGTTATACTCGCTTCATCTCAGAGCAAAAGCCTCTAGGGTTTCCCGCTTGCCACATGCTAAAGACAACACACAGTAACTTGGGCTGTAGGACATTTTTGTCAGACAATTAAGGCATAATTGGCCGTTCTAACGTTAATTGAGGAACAAGGACAACTAAAATCGAAATATAGTTTTTATAGCTCTGAACTGAATACAGTTGGTATTAACGAAGCGGTTGAGTGACAAATTGAAGCTCGGTAAAGCTGCGAACATTGCAGCGCGTTCGCTAACTCCAAATAAACCTCATCATGCCCAGTGGCTCATCACCAGAAAATGTAATTATAGATGCGTTGGCTGTAACGTTTGGGCAGAACAAGAACAAGAAGAACTATCAGCTGAGGATATAAAAAGAGGACTAAATATCCTAAAAGACCTTGGCGTTGTTGAAATAGTATTTTCCGGAGGCGATCCTCTTATGCGTAAAGATGCAGGAGAAATAATTGAGTATGCCTCCAAATATTTTGTCACTACTGTTTATGACAACGGAAGTATGGCAGCGCAAAAATTAGATTCGCTGCGTAATGTAGACTTTGTAGCTATATCGATAGATAGCTTAGACCCTGCCAAGATGGATTATATAAAAGGTGTTAAGGGATCTTTAGAAAAAGCGCTAAATACAGTTGAAACTTTGCAGAAAGAGGGAATAAAAGTAGCAGTAACGCCTACAATATCTCAGTTGAATCTAAACGAAATTGTAGATATTACAAACTATTTCACTCATAGAGGTGTCCCAGTATGGTACTGCCTTTATTCATACGATATGATTTCAGATGTAAACCAACTTTTTCGCATTGGCAAGGCACAAAATGAATTCGTAATAAAAGATAAAGAAGCCATGATCAAACTTTGTGATGAGCTTATAGCTATGAAAAAGAAAAACAAGAACATACTCATGACAACTAAACTTTTAAAGGCCCTTAGAAGCTTTTACAGTGATAATAAAAGAGTATGGAAATGCCGTGCTCTAAAAGACTTCTTTATAGTCGACCATAAAGGACGAATCGGTGGTTGTCATAATCACAAATTTGCAGGTTCAGTTTTTGACTTACCGAAAACATGGGACAGTGAAGAATTCAACAGTCTACGCAAAACATACCAAGAATGTACGCAATGCACTTACTTGTGCTACATATTCTATTCTTTACATAGTGGACCTTATGGAAATCTAGCATTAGCAAAAGAACAATGGAAAAATGCAAAAATGTTCCTTAAAACCAAACCGTCTAAGGCATAACATCGATAAGAGCAGGAACAGTCAATTACAAAAATAGGCCTGCCAAAAGGCCACTTACCTTTCTATTTTGAACTTAGACTAAGTTATAATGTTTATACAAATAGAGCTCATAAAATAACTTTTGATTAGTCGTTTGTATATTACAGCAAATTAAAAATGTGTTATTAAGTCATTTTTTATGTTAAATAAGTAACGTAATGATAACCAGCTAAAAGCGTTTTGAACAAAATGCAACAATAAATAATAAATGCATAATTAATCTAATGTGCATATTTGTGATTTGTTAGAATCTGATTAATTCTAAAAACTGGGTTTAGGTGTTATTATTTTGAAGTCAGACAAAAATGTAAGGTACTATGGGCAAGTTTGGCAGCTGTTAGATATAGCTTGTTGAGGTGTGAGTACAACATTGTCGATGACCATACATAAAATTTCGAAGACCTCATTTGCTGTTAGATTATCTGTATCTAAAATGAAGTCGAAAGGTGTAAAGTCGGCACTTAGATTAAATCCGTAAAGTTTTTTGTAAATATCTTTAGTGTTGGCTTCTTTTTCTTTAAGTGCTTTTAATGCGTCGTTGACTGTCATATGGTCTCGTTTGGCTATACGTTCAGCTTGACGTTCAACAGAGGCAGCTAACCAGATTTTGAAGCCTTTCTTTACCAACCAGGGCATAGTCCAACTGTCTAATAGTACGTTGCCTTGATCGGCATATTCGAGCAGTTTTTGATCAACTTTTTTATCAAAATCAGGGTTTGTTTTTCTAAGCTCTAAAAACTTTAGTCCCTCTGGACTTTCCCACCAGCCATTTACTGATGAATTGTAGCCTTGTTCAGCAGCTAACTCTTTGAGTGCATCACCACCAGAGAAGTATTTAAGGTGGTACTTTTTTGCTAGTTGTTTTGCTAGGGTACTTTTGCCGGTTCCCGCCATACCGGATATGCAGATAACTATTTTGTTTTCTTTGACAGTTAGAGTTTCCCTAGCTTTGTTCATAGTATTTTCCTCGGCTGAATTTTTATTGGATAGGTGTTGTACCGATTATTCGGCCAGCAATGGTTGCAAAGAAGAATGAACATATCAGATACCAAATGTAGAATGGTTGTTCTCCGAGTCCAGGTATGTATGCTACAGTACTAGGAAAGATACCCATTAGGAAAGGCCAAATTATAAAGTAAACAAGCATCATTGGCATTTGAACTAGTTGAGGCTTAAACATTTTTGTTTGCATTGCATTCATTTGCGCTTCTTTTTTCTTTAGACGTTCAAGGGTTTTAGTATCGTTTGCACGTAGAGCCTTCATTTTTTCCGCATTGTATTCTGCGAGCTCTTTTTGCATTGTTCTATATTCGTGCCAGCCAAACATCTTTGTAATAATTAATCGGTTAAGAGTCTGGTTAGTAAATGAAATTGCTATGGCGATTAGCATTATCATAAGCGTAGCAACTGGTATAACGGATATATCAACCATTTATTGCAATCCTCTGCGGTGCTATTAGAGTACTTGAATAAAATGTTTACGATTCATAAAAGAAAAGAAAGTTGGATAACCTGCATTTTAAGCAGGATATCGATCTCTTTATTGGAGATTATTCACCGAGGATTCTTCTAAAGGCAGGATACATTTCGGCTGCGCGTTCACGCATTAGTAGTTCATAGTATTGGTAGATGATGCCCACAGCAAGTAAGATACCAGTGCCTGAACCGAAGACGCCTAAGAAATCTGCAATGCCAGCAACGAGTGCAATGATTATACCGCCGAGCACAGTAACTACGGGTATATAGCGTTTAAGGATTAGCTCGATGGGTTTGCTTGATCGTCTGTAGCCTGGGATTTGCATACCTGAATCCATTAGTTGTTGTGCAACTTTAGAGGGACCAAGACCACCTACTTCTAGCCATACCAAGGAAAACACCGCACAGAAGGCGATGAGTATGCCAAGGTAAATAATTGCTCGAATTGGGTCTTCAGCGATACCCATTAGGCTGTATGGTGATGACGTGTAATATGAGAGTCCTCCGACAGCTTGAGTAGTACCGTTAACTGATTCGTACTGGCCTAGGATGTCTGTTACAAAGTTTGTACCTGGTGCTGGTGAACCAAGTGAGCTCCAGATAAGCTGGCTGAAGAAGAATACGTTAGCGAATAGTGCAGAGGCAAAGATTACAGGCAGGTTAGAAACGTATAGTAGTTTAATTGGATATTTGCTACGGAATCCTTTGTAGCCTGCATATGACATTGGAAGTTCTACGCGTACTCCGTTAAGATATATTGTGACTAGGAAGGTACCTATTGTTGCAATGAATCCTATTAGAGATGCTGAACCAGCTGAGCCGCTACCGAATATCCAAGTAGATATTGTGAAACCTGATTCAGGTGTTAGTAGCGCGTTTAAGCCACCTACAAATAGCCCGCCACCGAAAGCAGGGTTAAAGCACATCCAGAGAACGTTTTGTGCAACACCAGCCATGATGAAAAGACTAATACCACTGCCTAGACCCCAACCTTTCTGAATTAATTCATCAAGTAGTATTACAATTATGCCTGCGGCTACGAGTTGGAAGAATATTACGATAAGTGCTAATTGAGTATCTGTTTGATACATACCGGCTAGTATGTATGCGCCGCCTTGAATGGCTGTAAGGACTATGGAGAAAACTTTGCTTGCAATTGTAAATAGCCCTCTGTCTTGAGGATTAGACATATCGCATTTGATAAGTGATGAACCGCTAAGTAGCTGTAGAATAAGTCCGGCTGTGACGATAGGACCAATACCTAGTTCCATAAGGGTTCCGCGACTTGAAGCAAAAATGACGCGCATAGCGCCAAGTGAAGCGCCAGAGTCGGCAGTAATTCCATATAGTGGAATTTCAGTCATTATAAAAAAAACTATTAGAACAAGGCCAGTCCAGAACAGTTTTTCGTTAAATTTAACTTTTCGTTCTGGTTTTTTAATTTCTGGTAGAATTCTGCCTAAGGGTTTAAAGAGGTTGAGGAATCTACCGGCCATAGATTATTGTGACTCTCCAGATTCCTCGGCGACTGCATCTTCTGTCTCTTCAGTAATGACTTTACCGCCAGCGGCTTCAATTTTTTTAGCTGCAGCGGCTGAGCATGCCGGGACTGTTACTGTTAGTGCTTGAGTAATTTTACCAGTACCTAAAAGTTTGGTGTAACCCATTGCTGTTAGGTCAACGGTTGTGGCGTTTGCTGCTTGAGCTATTTCAGTAAGCTTGCTGATGTTTATAACATTCACTATAGTGTGCAGCGCTTTAGGTGAACGGAAGCCACTCTTGTTAAAGTAGTTCGGGTCAATATTTTGAATTAGACTCCATTTATGTTTGTGGCGTCCAACCTTTCGGTATGGTCTTGATCCCGCATCACGGTGTTGGCCTATTCTACCCCAACCTTGAGTTCGTGAACCTCGATGTTTCCTTGTTTTTCTGAGTTTATGAGGCATCGTTTAAACCTGCTTCTTCTTTTATCGTTTCTTC
>CAYSWL010000032.1:12793-21912 GCA_964434745.1 uncultured Candidatus Bathyarchaeia archaeon
GTGTGCAATGCTTGGAATGACTACCTTCGGTAAATTTAAACTTTTATAATATTTGCGATCTTTTGACTTTGCAGACAGGGTTAATTTTTGATTTTTTACTGTAATTTTTACTGTTTCTTGGTTGAAACCAGCGATATCTGCAATTATGGTAATATTATTTGGTTCTTGGAACATATCAATAAGAGGTTTAGGAGCCTTCAAGTGTTTTTTACTAAGTTTTTTTGGTAATCTATATTTTTGTGGCTGTTGATTTCTTGCATTCACTGGTTTAATTTTTTCTGATTTGATTATTTTAGGCGAGTGCGTTTTGGGGGCAATTGTAATTTTAGTATTTTTTATGTCAAGCCACTTCTGTTGTTTTTTGCTTCTTCGCCATCTTGCGCTCATTATATTATTCCCCAGATACAAAGCCATGTTCAACCGTAATTATAAAACGTATCGCACAGCAAAACCAGTAACAGTATCATGACTAATAAACCAGAAAACACAAACAGATACACTAAAAATATCAATATAGGCATAAAAAATACAATATAGCAAAAGACAACGTACAATTTTCTAGTGAATATTCAAACTTTTTATGGAAAATCAGATAAACTTACTTAGTTTATAATGTATAACACGTAAAATGAATTTTTAACATAATTAATTGTAAGGCGCACAAACAAAAAAGAGGGAAAGATTCAGAACATTATCAAAAAAAATTTTAAAAATCCATAATAATGAAGATACCTAAAAAAAGCGCAATACAACAAAATTATGAAATAATTGTTAGTTTGTAGTTTTTAGTAGTTGCATAGTGAATTCTGTGACGTTTTAGTCTTGACTTTTAAATATTATTGTCCTTCTTGCGCTGCTAAGTCTCTTTGACAACAGCTAAACCAAGCTTTAACTTTTGAATTTGGGTCATTAAAGGATGGAAAATTAGGGAATATATTTCCACACATACATAGCCTGCATTATTATTGTTAATTAAATCAGTATTTTTTGAAAGAATCTAATGATTAATTTAGCTCGATACATAGCCAACATTGTGTTTTCACGATTTTACTAATATATCACATGAACAATGAGTCGAATATGCGCTCTGGCGATAATTACTCAATTTTTAAAGAACAGTGATATCATGGACTTCAATACTTCCAATAGACATAGCAAGTATTGGTTTAAACTACTTTTTACATCAACCTTCATTAATTTAGCATAGTCTTACAACGCTATAACTAATTTATTCAATAATTTATTTGCGATTACATATTGGATAAAGCATATAGTACAGTATTTTTCTCATTTCTAATAATGAGGATAATTCTGTTTTAGCTACATATTGATTAATGATTTGATTGTATGCAAGAAATTATGTATGGCTTACCAACTATACAGGTAGTCTAGCCGATAGCTACAAAACATTTAGAATTTTTACATTCAAGATTATCAGAAAACTTCTAATAAAAATCCAGTTATAAAGAAATTAAGCTATAGCAACAACAGTAGAAAGTATAAGGCAGAAAAGCTGTGAATATTTCAGATAACCTATTTGATGACATAATTGTAAATACTTGGAGGAATAAAAAAATAAAGACATTACCTAAAAAATAGAGCGCGTTGGATAGGTTAAAGGCAAATAAATGAATCAGCAACTATTAATAAAGTAGGAAATTTTGTGAGCACAAAATATTTACAAAAATATAATTAGAACAATTATTGTTAGATAAAGAACGTAAAATATACTATGCACAATTTTTTATACAATTTATGAACAACATAGTAGTTAGTTAAATTGAAAAAGTGTATAAATAAAGCGAACCCTTAAGCGACAAGAAGTGTTGGTGACCCCAAGTTACCTGATTATTTAAGAGATCAATACCAAATAGGGATATCAATCATAATATAGACAATGGTGAGAAGATTTAAAGGCAAATACAATTGTTACATTGTGAACGTATTTTCAGTAAAACTATCCACAATGCGTTTTAAGTCTACTAAATATTTTGAAAAATATTTGTTTACTATTAAAGTGCAAAATTTTTCCCACAATTATTCATTTTGATTTTATGTTAAGAATTCATACCCTACACTATTTAAAATTTACATAGCGATTTCATGTACAAGTAGTTTATGTGATAACACAAGTTAAGAGATATTGGAAAATATATTTTTAAAGTAAAACAGGGCATTTAGCAAGTTTTTTTATACGTACTTGAAGCAAAAAATTTTAAATTACTGAAATATAAGCAAGAATAGAAATTGAATAATTTTGTTAAATATTATTTTTTTATAAAATAGGAAAAAGTTTGGACGCTGGTTGATTAGACCATGCGTTTAATGAGGTCGTTGATTGCTTCGCCGCGATAGCCGGATTCGCCGCCAGCACGGAAGCTTTTCTTGGTTTTACCTTTGTATCCTTTCTTTGGTGGACGTAGTCTAAATAGTGGTTGCATGCCACCAAATTTCCATTGGCTAACTTTGCCGTTGTATATAGCTTCTGCGAGTGCATCTATTGAATCGAAGCCTAAGTTTTTGACTGCTTCTTCAGTAAGTGGTTTACCGCCTATTAGTTTGCCACGTTCTTTTAGCATGAGTGCAATAGTCTCTTTTGAAGCTTCACCCCAAGTGATGTAGCTTTGTGCTCGTTGTAGCATGCCTTTGAATGCGGGTCGGCTGTCGATCATAACTGCGTGGTTAGTATGTTTTAAGTGTAATAATGCTAGTGTTTCGCGTGCTTCACGTAGAGCGTTGACTTCACCGCGGATTTTAATTGCGACTATGACTTTGTAAGTTTCAGTTTGTTGTGCCATTTTACTTCACCCAATCGGTTGGTGTAATCAGGTTATAGGTTTTTTTAAGTGCATCGAAGGTGGCGCATGCAAATGATGGAACTGTGCGAGTGGAACCGTAAGTTCTTGTCCAGATATCTTTAACGCCTGCTAATCCTAAGACTACTTTTGCGACTTCGCTGGCTACCATACCTAAACCTCTAGGTCCAGGGACCATTACAACTCGTACGCTACCGCATTTTCCTTCAACTTGGAAAGGTACAGAGTGGCCACGTCCGCATCCGCATTCCCAACTTCCGCACCCACGTTTAATAGGTACGATGTTTAGGCGTGCATCAGCTGCGGCTTTCTCTATGGCATTTCGTACTTGGCCTGCTTTTCCAGAACCTAAGCCTAAATAGCCATCACGGTTTCCTACGCAGACAATTGCTTTAAATCGGCTTTTTTCGCCTGCGTCGGTTTGTTTCTGAACTAAGTTGATGTTTATGACCTCTTCTTGAAGGTCAGGAAGTAATGCGTCAACTATCTGGGGTTCACTGATTTTTAGGCCAGTTAGGAAAACTTCTTCAATTGAAGTAATTTTTCCTTCTTGAATCATTTTACCTAAACGAGTCTTAGGAACCCATTCCTCTAAGTTTACACGCGGACGATCTCTATCTTGTCTTTGTCGGGACATCATTCTTTATTACCACCAGATTTAGCGTCACTTTTTGCCTTAGCAGGCTTGGCTTTTGCAGCCGCAGCCTTAGCGGGCTTATCAGCTTTGGATTTACCTTTTGGCTTCTCCTCTTCCTCAGCTTCTTCTTTATCTTCGGATTTGGTAGTTTTAGCCTTAGCAGGTTTTGCCTCTGCTTTCTCAGCCTTTTCGGCTTTTTCTGCTTTCTCAGCTTTGGCAGGTTTCTCAGCTTTCTTTACAGGCATTTCAGATTCAGTTTCAGCTTTTGCAGGTGTTTTAGGTTTTGCTTCAGTCTTTGCTTCTGCGGCTGGAGCTTCTACCTTGGCGGCAGGAGCTGTGGGTGCAGCTGCTTTAGCTGGGGCAGGGGCCTTTGGGGCTGCTTTTGCCTCAACTTTTGGTTTTGGTTTAGGCTTTTTTGCTGTTCTAGGTTTTGGCGTATATTCTTCGCCGTATTCTTTCATTATTGCTGCTTTAACCTGCTCGAAGTGATCATATAAGTCAGCAGGCGATAGCTTTTTCGCAAGATACTGAGAGAATAATGGTGCAGATTCGTCTAGTGCACCTAATTCTTCTGCGTAATCTGCGATGTGCTCTCCGCTTGTGCGTTCTTTTATGATTTTTTCTTCATCGTGAGGTATCTCAACACCTGCGTCTACAACACCGCTCATAGTTGAGAATACTTTAGAGCCTTTTGTTGGTGAAACCAAGCCGAGGTCTAAGATAGCTTCGTCTATGCCATTCTTTTTGGCTTTTAGACCGCAGAGTAATCCAGTTAAGTATGCTGCTGGAACGTTGCCGGTGGCGCCTTTCCAACCATATTTTCTGATTAATTCTCTGCTGTGAGCTGAAGCTAAGACTTCATCACCGTGGGGTTTAGCTACGATGATTTGAGCAATTGTGTTTTTCAGGCTGCTCCTGGCTACAAGCCGAGGTCTGCCGGAAACAACAAAGCCTTTACGTGCTTGGTAATCAGTCTTTTTCTCTCGTCGCCTGCGTAGTTTTACGCGGTAGCGTGAACTTTTTGCCATTTAACGTTTCCTCCACATGTCATGAGCTTTTATGTAACGTTCCATGTCTGCGATAGATGAAAATCTGCCACTGCCTGCAATCATGTATAAATCGCGGTAGTTAGCTTCCGTAATTACACGGCTTGCTTTTAATTCGCGAAGTTTGCGGCGTAGCGAACGAATCTTTGCCATCCAAGCATCTTTTTTGGAAATTACTGCACGGGGTGAACCACTTTTGCTACCGGCACCTTTGCGTCTGCCTCGGCGTTTTTGCGCTTGTATTACTTTAGCGCGACCGCGGCTAACACCTTGTACTGGTAAAGTAGCGATAACTTTTTCATGTACTAATTTTCGAATTTCTTCACGTGTAATTGCTGACTCTACATCTTCGATTCGCTGTGGATCAATCCAGACACGATTACGACCAACTTTTAGGATTTCAGCGGCTAGTCGTCTTTGACTGGTAAGGTTACTCATTGCTTCTTAGCTCCTAATCTAAATATAGATCTCTTTTGTTTGGGTTTATTTTGCTTGTTTTCTGCATCTTTTGCGTCTGCGTCAGTTTTTTCTTCTGACTCAGTAGCTTTTACTTCTTTGGCGTTAAGTATAGTTATACCTAGTTTTCTTGCTTCAGCAATGATGAGTACACGTTTTTTCATACCCACTGTGTGACCTATGCGGATAGCTTGAGTATCAGGTTTAACACATGCTACTTGTGCAGTAGTGTGCACTAGGACTTCTTCGTAACCAGAAGGATGCAGACCACGGGCTATTTTTGGACCCATATACCCTGAACATGGCATTGGAGGCCAGCCTTTGATTGTTCTGCGAACTTTGTTATCTAAGCCTCGAGGTCGGCGCCAGCTAACGCTGAATTTGGCATATCGCCAACTTTCAGGTCTAACAAACGCAGGTTTCTTTCCTTTTGCGCGTGCGCGTACTTTTAGCGCATTCTGCGTTGAAGTTTTCTTTTCGGTCATTTTACTCCATTCCTTCGTTGCGTTCATATACATATATGCCGTCTAGGAATACACGTGGATCCTTGTTGGTTACTCGGGTGCCACTTTCAATGTTTGCAGCTGTTTGGCTTACATCTTCTAAGTTTGAGCCTTGAATAATTATGTCTTCAGTTTCTAGTTTTACTTTGACATCGCCAAGTATTTTGAGTTTGCGAGGTCGCTTTTCGCCTGTAAAGTTTTCGACGACGACTGCTTTATTTTGGACTTTTACGGATATTGGGAAGTGGGAGTATACGATTTTCATTTTGTATGTATAGCCTTTAGTGGCACCGGTTATCATGTTTTTAATATGTGATTCAATTGTTCCGACTAGAGCGGCTTCTTTCTTTCTTGGCCACTCTGCCCATATGCGAACATTGTTACCGGTAGTTTCCATCAAAATGTTTGCGAATGAAAAGTCACGAGTTAAAGTTGCCTTTTCACCTTTAACAGTAACTTTTTTGCTTTTATCGATGTTAACGGTAACACCTTCAGGAACTTCAATTATTCTAGAGATTTCTGGCAATCGCATTTGTTACACCATCTAATATACGAAGGCTAAAAGTCGGCCTCCGACGTTCTTTTCTTGAGCTTCACGGTGAGCAATTACACCTTTAGAAGTTGAAACAACCAGTACACCCACGTTTCGTGAGGGTAGGAATTTCTTTTCCCAAAGTTCAAAGTTACCAACTTTAACTGCGAAGCGTGGTTTAACTGAGCCGCATTTGTTAATTCTGCCCATCAGCTGAACTTTGAACTTTCCTTGTCGGCCGTCATCGATAAATTCGAATTCGCCGATGTATCCGTTCAGTTGCATGATGCGCAGGACGCGACCTAATAGTTTGGATGCGGGACTAATTACACATTCCCGTTTATTTCGCATTTCATTATTTATTATCGTGGTTAATCCATTTGTTAGGGTGTCCATGCTTTATTTACCTCTTATTCGTATTTTTTGAAACCTAGTTTTGGCGCAGCCTCTCGGAAGCAGTGTCTGCATAGGTCTAGTTCGTAGCGTCTGATGACGGGCCCGTAGGCGCCGCATCGTTGACAGGGCCTTGCGCCTTTACCAAATTTTCTTTCTTTTTTTAGTTGTTGTTTTCCCATTCAATTTTCCCCTGTTAGACGATTTCTACTCCTAATAACTGTTTAGTGAATGCTATTGATTCTTCAGTTGTTAGGACATGTTTTCGGCCAATTGATGCATTGCGTCTTCGGCGGTCATGTACTCTATCACCTGGACGGTTAATTGTTACACAAATATCCATACCAAAGATACCGATATCTGGGTCATATTTTACGCCTGGTATTTCGATGTGTTCTTTAAGGCCGAATGCAAAGTTTCCGCGGTCATCAAAGGAACGTTTGGAGATTTTGTTTTCGACTACTGGGAGAATCTTTTTGAGGAAATCAACCGCTGCTTGACGTCTTAAAGTGACGACACATGCGATTGGTTCACCTTTACGGATGCCAAAGTCTCGGATTGATTCTTTGGCGTTTTTCTTAACTGGTTTTTGTCCAGCGATTTCTTTGAGTACTTTGAATGCTTTTTCTAATGGTTCGCCTGATTTGCCTACGTTCAAATTGACAACGACTTTTTCGATACGTGGCTTAAGCATAGGTTGCGTTTCCCATTGTTGAAGTATTTCTTCTGACAAATTATGCAACCTCCGCTTGTGGTGCTACTGGTTGAGCTACTTCAGTAAGGGTAAATACGAAGTCGAGAATTGTCTGGTAACGGTCGCCTTGTTCATCTTCAACAATTACTAGGGCGTTTTTACGTTTCTTTGCTATTGTTTTCTCTATTTCAGTGATTTTTCCTTGTACGCCAATGTTCTTTCCGCCCGTGATAACTACAAAGTTTCCTTCTTTTAGTTGCATGCAACCGGTGATTTCTTTGTTTGGAAGTGTTAGCTTTAATATGTTGAATGTTTCGTAAACATCTTCTTGTGGATTTTTCGGATCGGCTATTTTTATTAGTAAGTTAGTTCCGTCGTGTAGGTTTAGTTGTACACCTTTAGATACTGTTGTTTTGTCATCGATTCGGCAAAGTTTGTATTTAGCTTCGTCTTTGCTGATAGGGTTTAAATAGAGACCTTTGTGGGAGGGTATAACACGGAAGTATTGGCCTGCATCAGGCATAGAAATTACGTCCATCAAACCGACAGGGAAGTCTTCTTGTTGGACTACTTTTCCGTTAACTAGAACTTTTCCTTGATGAAGAATTGTTTGAGCTTCTTTTCGCGTCTCAGTTAAACCGAGCATGTCGCGAAGAACAAGTGTCATAGGTAGACAATTCTCAAGGCTATGAGGTCCTGAAGATGGCTTTATTACCCAAGGTGCCTCTTTTCTGTGAATAGGCCAGAATTTAGGTGCTGGCTTACGTTTCAATCGTGCAGTTTTTCCTTTTTTACCCATTTATTGGCCTCCTTCAGTTTCTGAAGTGGTTGTGCTTTTTTCAGCTTTCTTTTCAGGTTTCTTGCCTTTTTTAGCTATTGGTTTCTTTCGTTCTAATATTGCTTTTCTTACTTTATCGTCAAGATTTAGGGTTCTAATCATGATTTTTGAAGGATGTAAACCTACAAATACTGTAGTTCCATCAACTTTTTCACGTGATAGACCTTCGAGATATATTCGGTAATGCTTTAGGTCTATACGGGATACTTTGCCTTCGAACCCTTTATGGTCGCCACGTGTAACGCGGACAGTGTCACCTTTTCTTACTGGAATAGCTTTGACGCCTTTTTGAGCAAGTAACTCAGGTGACAGAGGAGCGGTCATCTGTTTGTGGCGTATGTGCGCAGGTGCAGTAAATAGCATCTTGCGCTGTTTTCGTGGATTCTTTGTTGCTTGCATAATCATTCAACCTATACTATTGTACTAGAGGCACTTGCTATTCTTGGCCATCTTTCAGCTGCTTCTCTTGCGACTGGACCACGAATTTCAGAGCCTTTCATTTCGCCTTCAGGTGTAATTATGACTGCTGCATTTTCTTCAAATTGCACCCAAACGCCGTCAATTCGTCTAAATGGTCTTCTTTGTCTTACAATGACTGCTTGGAAGATTTTCTTTCGCATATCAGGTGCGCCTTGTCGTACAGAGACGGTAACTTTGTCACCTATTGTGGCAGATGGATATCGTCTTAGTCTGCCTTTGTAAGAGTTTGCTTGGACCAATCTAAGTTTTCGTGCACCAGTGTTATCAGCGCAGCGCATAATTGAGCCTGCTAATAAACCGCGGGAAATTTTTTGTCCGTGTGAGAGCATACCTTTTGCTGTTAGTGCTCTCTGCTTTGCCTTCGCCGCCATCTTAGCTTTCCTCCGTCTTTTCTACGACGACAAAGGATACGGTTTTGCTTACTGGGCGACATTCGGCAATTTTTACGCGATCGCCTTCTTTAGCGTCAATACATGGGGGATTGTGGGATGGAATGTGACCGCGTCTTTTTTCATATCTTGAATATTTTGTAGAGAACTGCAGATATTCTCGTTCGACTATGACTGTCTTATCCATCTTTGAGCTGACAACAATTCCATCTAATACACGGCCTCTTACTGAGAGAGTACCGTGGAATGGGCAATTGCGGTCTTCGCATGATTTCTTTGGTTTCTTGAATGTCAACGACATTACCATAACCTCTTTACTGTTTTTTTAAGGCGAT
>CAYSWL010000033.1:0-12088 GCA_964434745.1 uncultured Candidatus Bathyarchaeia archaeon
CTATACTCGCAGGAATCCTATTAATAGTGAACTTGAATGCAACTTTAGTGCCTGGTTTTGACCCTGCAGTGCAAAATCAACTATTGCTATTCATTTTACCATATTTTATAATAATACCTTTTGAAGTTTTAGGCGTTGAGTATCAAAAAAGAATCCAAGGTCTTCTCATACCTCTATTCTGGTTTATTCCGCTTGCAGCCCTGTTGATTTATGCTGTTGTTAGTAATACCTTCATAGGGTCAGTACTTTGGATTCGCACACCCAACTTTATGTTTCTACCAGTTGCGATTCTAGCCTCTGCCGGACTATACTGGCTTTATGGAGTGGCAAAAGGATCTCATATTCGAAAACTAATAAAACCTATAGTGATAACGATTGTCGTAACAGTAGTAGCTATAAATATTTACAGCCTCTATGATTCTGTGTCTTTGCAGGACCGCTACATGGGGTATCATTGGCTATATCATGAACAAGAATTTGGCGCTGGTTATTGGATAGACACTTATACTATTGACAATAATCTTACCATCGCTGCAGACATTAAAGTAGCCTATATGATGCAAGATTACTTCGAAATAAAAGTTAGTACTAGTACAGGTTTTAAGTACTTAAATAATGAAAGCAGTAATCAGCCTTCATTACTATTTACCTATAAGTTGATGGAGAAAAACGGCTACATATTAAGCGCTCACGGTATAACTTTACCTGCAAACTGGACACAGAAAACAGACAATATGAACTCTGTATACTCGAACGGGTACTCAAATATTTACTCAGGAGTCGCTAAACCATGATTGAGCTAGTAGATGTAAGCAAGAAATTCGGCACAAGTGAAGTGCTTAGACAAGTTAACCTTACGATCAATGAAGGTGACTTTATTTCTATACGCGGGAAATCAGGCGTAGGTAAATCAACGTTACTAAAAATTATGGGTTTCTTAGAAACTCCAGACTCAGGTAAAGTCTCACTTTTAGGCAAAGATATAAATCGGCTCAACGACAAGGAGCGATCTAAGCTACGACTTGAAAGTATAGGTTTTGTGTTCCAGTTCTTTAATCTTTTACCCTCTTTAACAGTTGGTGAAAATATCGAATTACCTCTTGCATTGGCTGGTGTAGGTAAATCAAAACGTCGCCAACGTGCACTTGAACTTATCACCTACTTTGATTTAGAAAAGTTGACTGAGAGGTTTCCTGCTAATCTTAGCGGAGGTGAACGTCAGCGTATTGCAGTTATCCGGGCGCTAGCCAATAATCCAAAAATAATCATCGCTGATGAGCCAACTTCAAGTCTTGATGACGAAAACTCTAAGCTAATTATGAGTTTATTTAGCAAAATTAACAAAGAACAAAAAGTTACCGTCATTACAACATCAACTGACCTGCATGAAAAGCTACCTACACGCATAGATTACACCTTAAAAGACGCCCAACTCCATACGGTCATATAAAATGAATTCATTTTCGTTGTCGATTCAAAACATTTGGCATAGAAAGAGCTGAAGTATACACATTAAATTTTACGTACTAACTCAGTTTGTATGCTTCATAACCTCTTTTTCAATCCTTATCGTGTAGTTGAAGAACCAAAATACCGCAACTGATAAACGTATCTTCAATCAACATCTGGTGATTCGAACAAACAAGTATCGATGAGATGCAACGTTATGAGCAAAGCTGCAGACGTAGGTAAGGTTTCAGCAAAGGGCAGTTTTCACTATCTATGGGGACTAGTGGCTTCTACAATTATCTCCTCTGTAGGAACTATTGTCATTGCAGGATTACTAGGCTCAGAACTATACGGTCTATATGGTATTGCATTAGGTGTTCCTTCATTAATTGGAATGTTCCGAGATTGGGGTATAAATATGGCTATGGTGCGATGCATTGCCCAGTATCGCGCAGAAGGCCGAGAATCAGAAATTAGAAGTGTAGTGGTTTCAGGTTTCCTTTTCGAAATCGTAATAGGATTACTATTGTCAATTATTACATTCTTACTATCCGGTTTCCTAGCAGATCTATATAATCGTCCTACTATTGCACCTTTGATACAAATAGTGTCTATCGTTATTCTTGCAAATGGTATTATCAATGCCGCTACAGCAGCATTCACAGGACTCGAACGTATGGAACTAAACAGTGTAATGTTAATAAGTCAGTCAGTAATTAAAACTGCACTTATACTTTTGCTTGTTAGCCCACTATTCGGATTAGGTGCATACGGCGCCTCAATAGGTTTCATAACTGGTGCATTGGTGGCTGGAGTTATCGGCGTAATCTTAATATTGTCAATATACCGAAAGTTGCCAAAAGCCGAGACTTTCAAGCTAGAAGTTAAAGCCTATATACGTGCTATGCTAGTCTACGGAGTACCTCTATCTATTGCAGGGTTCTTATCAAGCCTTCTAGCTTACTACTATGCTTTCTTGCTGCCTTTATACACAGAAGATAATGCAATAATTGGAAATTATAACATAGCTATGAATTTTGTTGTCTTGATTTCATTCTTTGCAATCCCAATAACAACAATGTTGTTTCCCGCCTTTTCAAAATTAGATCCTGTAAAAGATCATGCCGCATTTCAAAATGTTTACCAATATTCAGTTAAATATGCTTCTTTACTTGTAGCTCCTGTATGTTTGCTTGTTATGGCATTAGCTGAACCTGCAGTAACTGCACTATTTAATGATGCCTACAGTTATGCGCCTCTATTTCTAGTTTTACTATCAATAACTTATCTCTATACAGCAGCCGGTGGATTAACAACTGGTAACCTAATCAATAGCCAAGGTCAAACAAAATATAATTTGAAACTTTCAATACTTACTTCAATTATTGGTTTTCCTTTAGGTGCTGTATTAATTTTAAATTTTGGTGTTTTTGGAATAATTGGCGTATCATTAACTGCTGGATTACCTAGCCTAATTATTTCTTTGCGATGGATAGAGAAGAAGTACGATTTGAAAGTTGATTGGCTTTCTTCTGCAAAAATCCTTCTATCCTCGATAATTACCGGAATTATAACATATCTGCTTATTACAAAATTAACTATTTCACCTTGGCTTGAACTGATAATCGGAGCTGTTGTTTTCATCTTGGTTTTCGTTTTAGTTGCACTACTTACCCGAACTGTAACTCGAGAAGACTTAAACAATATCAACACAATGGTTAGCGCTCTTGGTCCTCTAGGTCACATAATTACTCGATTGCTTTCAATAGTTGAAAAAATAATGAAGCTTCTTCACCTATAATCTATACTTTGCATTTTTTATTTAAAAATCTTTATGGAAAATATTTATGTGTAATATTCATTAATAAATAAATTATGTTTAATTTTAAATATTGAAACATAGTTAAAAAGAGTTTTTAAGTATGTGAACGTCAAATAAGAGTTAACTGGCATATGTGCTTGCAAATAGTATAATGCTCAAACTCAAATGATTCATTACCAAATAGCCTTGTGATGGCTAGAACGTTTGTGGTTGCAGAATGTGAAAATAAATTATTATAAAGTAGGCACAACTATTGAATAAGGGTGTAACGCTAGCAAAATTCATATCAAAAATCAATTACTTAAAATTACAAAAACTGTATACTCTCTCTGAATATCACTACCTTCACAATAAATGTCTGGAAAATAATATATCTAAATAGTTGCCCTCTGGTATCTATATGAATGTCTTTACGCTTGTTTCGATTGTCTTTCTGAGTATAATACTCTCTTGGGCAGTCTACAATGCGCTTATATTATTTGCTGGATTGCGAAATAAGAAAAAATATTCTTATGTTAATGTAGAAAACTTGCCAAAGTTTTCGTTAATTATTCCTGCTAAAGATGAAGGCAGCGTAATTGGCCGCTGTTTAGATTCATTATTAAATGTTGATTATCCAAAAGACAAACTTGAAATCATTGTTGTAAATGGCAACTCAAAAGATGATACTCAACAAATATGTGAAACGTTTTCTGAAAGATATCAAGGTATTGTAAAAGTAATCTGTGAAAAAGCATCTAAAGGTAAACCTGCAGCTCTTAATCGGGCTTTTCCTTATGTTACAGGTGATATTATAGGCGTTTTTGATGCTGATAGTGTACCAGAACGCGCAGTGCTGCAAAAAGTTGCTTCATATTTTCAAAATCAATCAATAATGGCTTTACAAGGAAGTACTAGTTGTATAAATGAATCACAGAACATGCTAACTAGAACTGCCGCTATGGAGGATAGGGGGTGGTTCCAAGGTCTTTTAGGTGGAAGAGAAAAACTAAAACTCTTTGTTCCTTTAACAGGAAGTTGCCAATTTGTTAGGCGAAAAATTCTTGGCGAATTAGGTGGTTGGGATGAATCTTCACTAGCTGAAGACGTAGAGTTTTCCCTAAGACTTACAAAAAAGAATTATTTAGTCACCTTTGCTCCTGACATTTGTTCAGGGCAAGAGGCGCCAAGCACAATTAAAACCTTATTCTCTCAACGAACTCGATGGTACCGCGGCTACATGGAGGCTGCTTTTAAGTATGGTAGTCTTCTTGAGCGAATTAATAAAAAAACAATTGACGCTGAAATTTCTCTTATAGGCCCATTTGTAATGGTTATCTGCTTAGCTAGCTATGTTAACTGGGGCTTGAGTATATTATTTGCTGCTGAAAATAGTCTTCCAATCTTATCTTCATTTCTAGTTGTCGCTTTAACTTCAGTTACGTTAATTTCTCTAGGGCTTGCGATGGTTTTCTTTGTTAGACCTATTAAACTTGAAAGCATTATGTGGGTACCTTTTGTATATCTTTACTGGATGTTTCAAATGTTAATCGCCACTTGGGCTTTTCTGCAAATATTACTCAGAAGACGAAGAGTGTGGCAAAAAACAGAAAAATTAGGTTCAATTACCGTCCTTGACCCACGGGAGAAGGGCGAGGTTTGAGAATCTGCTTTATTTCTGCCTATCCACCAAACCATGCACGTTTAAGTGAATATGCTCAGAATCTGGTAAATGAGCTTGTTAATAAGCCTGTTATTGAAAAATTGTATGTTTTAGCCGATAAAAGCTACCGACCCGACCTATTTACTTGTATAAATTCAAAAATTGAAGTATTGCGCGTTTGGCAAGTTGATAATTTTTTTTCTATATTAAGTGTTATGCTTTGCATATTGAAGTTACGACCTGATGTTGTTCATTTTAATGTTGGCTTTCAAAGTTTTGGAAAAAGTAAACTTTCTAATGTTGCAGGATTATCTTTGATTTTAATTTCTCGCATACTAGGTTTTAAGGTATTGGCTGGCCTTCATACTCTAGCTGAACAAGTTGATTTAACTAAAGTTAATGTTAAGCCTACTGTGATAAATCGAGTTGGCATATTAATGGCAACAAAATTTGTCCTTTCAGCACAACGAGTAGTAGTGCTAGTACGATCGTATGCCGACTGCTTAAGAACACGTTATGGTCATAAAGGCGTTAGATATATCCCTCATGGAGCATCAGCTAATCTTCTTCCTAAAGTGCATAGTTCTAAGAAAATTATCTTACTATTTGGACATATGGGTCCCTATAAAGGCTTACCTCTTATGCTAGATGCTTTCAATAAGCTGAAAAAAGAATCCAGCAATATTCAATTAATGATTGCAGGTTCTAATCACCCAAATTTCCCAAACTATCTGCAAAATTTTATGAAAACTCGTGTTCCCGGAGTGAGCTATTTAGGTTATGTGCCTCATGAACAGCTCAATACTCTTTTCAATAGTGTTGATGTTGTAGTGCTGCCCTACTTAGTCGCACCTGGTACAAGTGGCGTATTTCATTTAGCATGCAGCTATGGGTTACCAGTTGTTGCTTCAAATTTACCTGAAATACGTGAAATGGTAGCTGATGGGGCTGCTGCAGTTTTGCTTCAACCTGGCGATGTAAATGCGTTAGCTGATGGTCTATTATCAATCATTTCTGATGACTCAAAAGCTGCTGCTATGAGTGAACAAAACTTAAAGTATGCCCAGAAGGAAAGCTGGAGCGAAGTAGCTGAAGCATACACACTTTTATACAGTGAACTAACAAAATAATTTTTAATAATGTAATATTTAGGCTAATTGTGGTTAGTAAATTTTGTATTTACATTTTATTTAGCTAAAAATATTTGTTGATGTGCATTTTCAACAATTCTTATGTACTGTTAGTATGCTTTAAAGTAATCCCAATCGTATATGCATTTTATCTTTACTTTTAGCGTGAAATATTCTAAAATAAAATAAGGTGTGTTTGCATGTTAGGAAATGTTTAATTTTTGTGAATCTAACCCTTTATTATCTTGATCTCAAAGAAGTATGTGTATATAGTTCTCTCTTTTCTTATACCTTTGTTAGTTAGGGCTATACCTGAAGTTTTAATGGGTGAATATATAGTCGGTTTTGACGTTATGGCGCATTACCTTCCTACTACTTTATTGTGGCTTGACGGGGGAATTAACTTATGGAGTTTTATTGCAACAGCCCCATTATTTTATACTTTAACTGTAGGATTGGTTTTAGTAGGCAGCCCTTTGCTTTTAGTACTTAAGATACTTCCCTCAATACTTCTTGGATTTCTAGGTTTGTCAATATATGGATACACAAAGTTAGGTTTATGCTGGTCATTTAAAAAGAGTCTTTTATCTGCCTTGGTTGGAACGTTATATTTTGTTGCCTTTCGAATTTCTTGGGATGCATTACGCGAAGTAGTTGCAATAATTTTTGTATTTATTGCCCTTACATTACTTGCAGGGCGATCTAAAAACTTCTCTTGGATGCGATTAAGTGCATTATCCTTAGCAATCATTGCAGTTATACTATCTAACCAAGTTGTTGCTGTACTAATGCTCGGTATAATCCTTTTCACAATAATTAATAATGTAGTTCACAAAAATCGAAAAGATAGTATATTTTTAATTATATCTTCACTGCCTGCGTTATTATTGTTTTTTGTTATGTGGTATTTAAGCCCCGCAATTTCTGAATACCGTTTGATATTTGGATTTCCTAATACTAATGATGGATGGCTTGCACTATTTGGTTACTCCTCATATTCTGCGTTTTTAGGTTCTGAAGCTCTCTTTTTGCTTTATTGTTTTTTGCCTCTGCTGCCCTTAGCACTTTTAAGTATAAAACGAATAAAGAATTTTCAGTTAAGATGTTGGATTATTTTAATTTTAATTGCTGCTTTTATTCCAATGGTTAGCCCAAGCATTTTTCGTTTGCTAATGCTTCTAACATACCCTTTTGCAATATATGCTGTAGAAGGCTTAAGCAAGCTACAGTCAATTAAGTGGAATCGTTACAAAATTACATTTTTCCGTATTGGCACATTATATCTTATCTTAGTTACAGCTATTTTGAGCTTAGGCTTTATGATGCCTCCTGAAAATCCTTTTCCATACTATAAATCTGATCAATGGAATGCTTTCGTTTACCAAATTCCAACATCAATGCTTCAAAACACTGTATCAAAAGAAGACTGTCCTGATGTTTCAAATGCTATATCTTGGTTTAAGGAAAATCGTCCCGACGATTCTATCTTACTATCACATAGAGCTTATTATGGTTGGGCACTTACAGCACTTGATAAAGATCAAGTCAAACTTTACGAATACGACGACCCTGCCGAGACAGCACATGAGACTTTAAATGCGGGCTTTAACAAGATTTACCTAATTTGGTGGATTGATGGCCGCGGATGGTATGGTTTACCTAACGTGCCTTCAGAATTTCATGAACAATACCGAAGCGGAAACATCGCCATATATTCCTATATCTCTTGATTAACACTGCACTAATTATTTTCATTTAGCAGTTCATTGTACAAACCATGCCGTACCTTACCATGTTATGTAACAAAATAATGTTTATCATGCGCTAATATTTTATCTAAATTACGTGCTATTCGCAAACTCTCGTAATTAAAAAATACGGTAGAAAAATTGCGGATTGATTTTTATTATTTAGCCATTTACGCAAGTATCAAACCAGCTTCGTAACATATCTTATTTGATAAGCTTTTAATTATTGTTGGGTGATGGCATAAGGCTACCTGCTTAGAATAATGGATTTTTAGAAAGCCTTCAAAAAAGCTAAAATGTACATAGTATCTCCAAGATTTATTATACCTCCAAGTAAATACTGTGTTTATAGCTTCAGAGAGGTAGTCACAAAGTAAAGAAACTCACAAAGGCAAACGTATGAAGTCACTTAACTTGTTAGCTGTAGCAAATAACGTTTAGTACATAATGTAGTGTGTTTTTCTCTTATCTGCATAATGCTATATGTCTTGCTTTCTGTCTGTACATGTGGCTATAGGCTAGCTTAACTATTTATCTTTATGTGAATTGTTCTTTTTGTGATTTTTAATTTTAACAAATAAATAGTTAATTATTTTGTTACTATAAATGTGATATCGACTAGGTATACTCCTGAGTTAAATCTTCTGCGATGTGGCCAATTAATTAGAGGGCGTCATAATGAATTATAGATGCATTATAGTGCTCTCTTTAGCTCTTATTAGTATACTATTTTTTTCCCAATTACTATCTATTACAGCTGGACCTTATGTAACTGAAGCAAATGTAGATAACTTGGCGCCAAATTATTCTTTCACTGCTAATTATTGGAAAACTGTCGCTCAGAACGCATGGAGATATTATGAACCTGGAGTTGGTGTTAATGAAATCACAGGACTACATAATACTTGTCTTGACCCTGAGCAGTTCACAGATTGGGATTTAGGTACATATATTCTCGCGATTGTAGACGTAGCTAAGCTTGGTTTGATAAATTTTGAAGGCGATTGGGGTTTTGATTACCGTATCGATAAAATATTAAACTTTCTTGAAACACGACCTCTAGCCAGTAATGGGGTCCCTTATGTTTGGTATAGTTCAACTAGCGGAGTTAACATAGTTGACAGAACTCAATATGCTACTGACGCTGCATTTTTGTTATTATCATTGAAAATTGTGTCCGAATATCGACCCATTTTCGCCCAACGAATCGATAATATTGTAAATATAAAAACCACATATGAGCCTTTAAAGCAAGCAGTAGATGAGCTAACGCTTCCAACTCGTCAACTCAATACATATGATTACTTTACTACTGCTGGGTTTGCAACATTTTGGCCTGAACGGTTTAGTGGAAAAGCAGAATTTTTACTTAATAATATTCTTAGCGCACCTACGACTACATATCAAGGTATAAATTTGCCACACGCTTGGATAGGCTGCGAACCTTTGATGCTTTCTGTATTTGCTTTCGATAACAATGATAATTTACTGTATTTAATGTCACAAGTATATTTAGCTCATGAAGCTCGATACAATACAACTGGCAAATACGTTGCGTTTAGCGAAGGCAACCCTAAAGACATAATTTTAGGATACGTTTGGGAATGGGTAATCAGTAGCGATGGTCGCACATGGGTTACCTATAGTGACGAGCAAACAGAAGTTTTCATGCCTTCCCAGGCAGTATTCTTAAAAACTGCAATGGGCTTTGCTTCAATGTACAACACACCTTTTACTCAAAGTATGGTAAACTGGCTAGAGCCTGATATGTTATCCAATTATGGATATTTTGAAGGTAAAAGCGAAGACGGTGCTGGAATGTACATTTTAAGCGACAAAACCAACGGCCTAATAATAAGTGCCGCTCGATATGCCATAGAAAATCAATACCCCAATTTTACTTTAATACCAACTCCAACTGGACTTTTTACACCTACTCCAACTTCTCAAGCTAGCCCTACTCCTAAGCCAACTTTAACATTGAACCCAACTGAATTACCAACTTATAGACCTCAACCAACCTCAACTCCTTCACATACACCCACATATATTTCTGAACCATCATATCCACCAACTCAAGGAGCACTTCCAACCCTCTCGTTCCCTTCATTTATTCTATCCCCAACTCCAATTATTTCTCCATACGCTACGATATCTCCATTTTTTCCTTCACCTACAGCATCCCATCATCCAACTACCTTACCTACCTTTTTGGTACCACCATCAATAGATCCATCCTCAAGTTCAGACCAATTGACCAAATATGGCCTACCTTGGTATAATGAACCGCTGCTAATTGTTTTGCTAATAATCGGGGTATTACTTGCAGTAATAATACTGTTTTTCAACTCCCAACACAAACTACCCTTCAGAAAATATTTTACCTCTAATTCTGTCTCCAATTTCCCTTCATAGCATTCTATTTTTTACCAAAAAGTGCAGCTTCAAAGGTATCATTTTCTTGTATGCATTATAAAAAACAGTATCTTCAATCGTTACATGTAATCCGAAGTTCTATTTTTCAAAACATATCTAAAAATTGTTTTATTTAGTTAATTTCTAATATGTTCAACTATGTCCGAGGCTGTTTGCTCTCTAATTTTCAAATAAGTTCTATTCGAATAAGATAATTGCCATATCTTCTTATGTTCCAAACTATATAATGTAATATAGTTCGGGTTTTAGTATGCATTTTCGCAAGGCTATTTGTGAACACAAACTAGCGACTATACTGGTAGCAGGAATACTTGTCAGGTTACTATTGATGCCAATCTCTGCACACCCTTTTGATGTATATGCTTGGTATCTAATAATGCAAGATATTACCGAAAATGGACCTTTTAACTTGCAAAATTTTCCTCCACTATGGGGCCACTATTTTCTAGTCCCAGTCAGTTACCTCTATAGTTGGTTAGCTCAATTTCTCCCTACAGGTACAATACCTATGAGTTCAATTTCGCCATCACTAGATTTTTATCCTGATTTAAATATTCAAGTAGTTCCAGGGGTTCTGTTCAATTTTATTGTTAAACTTCCATTTTTTTTATCTGATGTTATTGTGACTTTTCTACTCTATAAAATAGTTGTAGAGATAACTGGGAAAAAAGAATTTGCTGAAAAAGCTGCATTGTTATGGTTTTTAAATCCTTTCTTAATTTGGGTTTCAGCAGTCTGGGGTATGTGGGATACTTTACCGGTAATCTTTTCTATAGTTGCCCTCTATTTTCTTGTAAAAAACCGTGTAAAATTTTCCGGATTTTTCTTAGGGCTAGGTGTGGCCGCTAAACTATATCCATTGCTGTTTTTAGTGCCCTTTACGTTTTACATTTTTAAACATAACTCTAAATGTGAACGATGGCAGAAAAGTAAAAAATTCTATTTGACTTTTATTGGTGTATCTTTGTTACTTTTTTTACCATACTTTGGTTTTGTGGCAGATTTTTTTAATAGCTATTTCTTGCCTGGCGGATCTGGAGGAAGTGATATAGGTTTTGACCCTGTGCTAAACCCTATCGGTTTTGGGCTTACCTATTGGTCAATTTCTCTTCTAAACAGAATAATTTCTCTTCCTTTTGATACTAATCTTACTACTTTATTACCTGCCCTTTCAATAATTCTTGTCGGAGTATTTCTAATAATAGTTTACTGGAAAACAAGTAAGCTATCTTTTCGTAAGCCCTATATCGATTTAACTATGGCTATGCTAATTAGTATAGTTGCAGTGTTTTTGTCATATCGTGTTATTTGTGAACAATTCTATGTCTGGATTTTACCATTTTTAATAATTTTACATGTTGGAGGGCATCTTAAAAACACATTTTACTGGGGGGCATCATTAACCGCCCTACTTTACAGTGTACTTAACTGTCCGTTGCCGTTTTATTTCTTACCTTTAGCGCCTTGGGCTCAAAATCAACTTTTATCCTTAACGAATATGTTTTTAAGTGCAGAGTATTTGAGAATTATCTTTTTAGTAGTGTTGGGCTGTATTTTCTCGTTTCTAATGTTCCAGTCGATAATTAAGCTCAAACATAAAAATAGTAAAGGTTATTTCTTTTATAAAAAATAATTTTTTATAAAAATTTTACATTGTGCCGTTGCTGTATACCTGCAACATCAAATCCTTAAGTACTTTCCCACGATGAAACCTATAAGGGCGTGTTTTGAAGCGTGCCTAATCGTTTGGCTACTCTGCTTCCTACCCTACTTAAAGGGTACCTGAAAAAAAATTGGGGCGCTCCTTTCATTGCTGGCTTCATAATACTCTTAGCTGTTGCAGCTGTCTTTGTCTCGCTTG
>CAYSWL010000033.1:12188-18935 GCA_964434745.1 uncultured Candidatus Bathyarchaeia archaeon
GCTGCTTTTGGTTAGCTGATGCTGTGGTTGTTTATGGATTCTATAGTCTGCTTGCAGGAGTGTTTCTCCAGTTAGTTTGCTTCCTAAAATATAGCAAAATTGGAGATGAGAAGGTCTAGAGCTGAATTTGTTTACCTTTAGACTCTTTTAACTTTGCAGTAGAATAATAAGTGCCTGTCTTTGTCTCGCTTGGCTGCTTTTGGTTAGCTGATGCTGTGGTTGTTTATGGATTCTATAGTCTGCTTGCCGGCGTATCTTACGATCTATCAAGATGAGGTCCACCGAGGTTGGTGAAAATAGTTGTTAAGTCCAGTTTCGCTATCGTTTGTAATTCCTGCACATAATGAAGAGGATTTTATTGAAAATACTCTTGATACCTTAAACAGTGCAGTGGCAAATGAATTGCCAACTTATGAAATAGTGGTTGTAAACGATGGTAGCAGAGATAAAACATTGCTAAATGTCACTAGATATGCAGAAAAAAATGGCCATGTAAAAATAATAAGTTTTGACCGCAATATGGGAAAAGGTTTTGCAGTTAAGGCTGGTTTTATGCAGGCAAGCGGAAATGTTGTTGTTTTTGCCGACGGCGATATGGAGATCGATTTACGTACCGTTTCCAATTTTGTCAAAGCCCTAGAACATGGCGATATTGTGATTGCTTCCAAATGGCATCCAGATTCTCATGTAGAAGTACCCTTAGTGCGTAAAATCCTAAGTCATAGTTTCAATGTCCTAGTTAGGATTTTGACAGGCGCGTCTTTGAGAGATACACAGGCTGGTTTAAAAGCTATGCGAAAAAGCGCCTTTGTTGACATTTTTCCACGCCTAGCTGTTAAACGATACGCGTTTGACGTTGAACTATTAGCTGTTGCTAGACTCTTTGGATTAAAAGTAATAGAGATGCCTGTAAATATCAAGTTAGATGCCTCATTTAAGTTTAAACAGATTTGGCTTATGTTTATCGATTTGTTAGGAATCGCATATCGGCTAAAAGTTTGCCATTGGTACCAGCGTGATATTCATATCAAAGATCGACTCCAAAGTTTGGCTTCAATTATTCTTGGTGAGGACTAACTTGTTTGGTCTTGTTTCAATAATTATTCCCTGTAAAGAGGTAGATCTCTACACTAGAGAATGTATTAACTACTGTAAACATCTTGACTACACTGACTTTGAAATAATTTTATTACCCGATCATGAAGTTGACCCCATAGAAGACATAGTAATAATCCCAACTGGGCCCGTACCTCCGGGAACGAAAAGAAATATTGGGGTAAGTAATGCTCGTGGTGATTTTTGTGCATTTATTGATAATGATGCATATCCCCGTTCAGATTGGCTGCGAAATGCGCTGCCTTTCTTTATTGACCCAAATGTTGCAGGAGTAGGTGGGCCTGGCGTCACTCCTGAAGAGGATGGCATGATGCAAAAAGCAGGAGGCTATGTTTTATCCTCCTTTATGGTAGGTAACCTATCAAGTAGGTACAAAACCAATCGTTGTTTTGAATCAGACGATATTCATTCATGCAATTTTGTGGCTCGAAAATCCATAATTATTGCTGCAGGTGGCTGGAACGAGAAGTATTGGCCTGGCGAAGACACACTTATGTGTTTGGCAATTAAAAATTTGGGAAAAAAACTCATTGAATCTTCCAGCGTAGTTGTATATCATCATAGGCGTTCTCTATTTCGTCCACATATTCGACAGGTCTCAAGGTTTGGCGAGCATCGTGGGTTTTTTGTTAAAAAATATCCCCAGAACTCAGCTAAATTAACCTATTTCTTTCCTTCTTTGTTGATGCTTTCATTTTTTGCCAGCATAGTGCTTTCAATATTTCTACCAGTTTTCCTATACGTAACCGTATTTGGCGTTTTTATGTATCTTACTTTGAGCCTAATTGCATCACTATTGCAGGTGAAAAGTATCCGACTCTTGTTTTCCGTATGGTCTGGCATAATTGTAACGCATTTGGTGTACGGTTCTTACTTTATATCTGGCTTACTAAAACGTGAGTTGAAACGATGAAGGTTAGCATATCTTATCCGCCAATAAATTCTGAGAAGGGGGTACCTCTGCTTTCGCAAAACCGTCAATTCCAATACTTTCAATCACCTACCTATATTTATCCAGTCGTTCCAGCTTATGCTGCAACATTGCTGTTTAATGCTGGGCATGAAATTATTTGGGATGATAGTATTGCTGAAGAAAAAACCTACAGTCAGTGGCTAAGTAGCATAGCGCACATAAGTCCCGACATTATAATGATTGAAACTAAGACGCCTGTGGTGAAAAAACACTGGTCACAAATAACTGATATAAAACAAGTATTACCTGACTCTAAGGTTGTCTTAGTCGGAGACCATGTTACCGCATTACCATTGGAATCTATGCAACAAAGTCAAGTTGACTTTATTTTAACCGGCGGAGACTACGATTTTTTGTTACTAAACCTAGTGAATTTTTTAAGTGGGCAATCTGTTTTGCTTGAGCCTGGAATCTGGTATCGAGAAAACGGCAACATAAAAAATACTGGGTCTTTTAAACTGGACCATAATTTAGGTGAGTTACCACATATTAACAGAGAACTAACTAAGTGGCAGCTTTACAGTGAGCAAAATGGCAATTTTAAGGTTACTCCTGGGGTCTACACAATGGCTGGCCGCGATTGTTGGTGGCGAAAAGATGGTGGATGTACTTTCTGTTCTTGGCCTACTTTGTATCCAACATTTCGTGTTATGTCTCCTGAAAAATTGGTTAATGAAATTGGATATTTAATTGATCGATATAGTGTCAAATCAGTATTTGATGACACCGGTTGTTTTCCTGTCGGACAATGGTTAAGACGTTTTGCCAACCTAATGATTGAATACGGCTACAACCGCAAAATAGAGTTCAGCTGCAATATGCGGTTTGGATCGTTAACACGAGAAGATTACCGGTTAATGAAAAAAGCAGGCTTTCGAATGCTTCTATTTGGCGTTGAATCTGGAAGCCAAGCTACACTTGATAGGTTAAACAAAGGTACCACTGTCGAAGGTATAATTAATGAATGCAAAATACCAAAAGAGGAAGGCTTAGAACCTCATATAACTATCATGGTTGGTTATCCTTGGGAAACTCGCAATGACGCTCTTAGCACGCTAAATGTTGCAAAGCTTCTTATGCAGAAAGGCTGGGCTAACACTTTACAATCCACCGTCGTTATACCTTATCCGGGAAGCAAGCTTTACGCTGAAGCCCTAGAGAAAGGTTGGCTTCGTGTTGGACCTGACCAATATGAACGTTTTGACATGAAAGAGCCTGTTATGAAAACGCCAGATATGTCTCCTGAAGAAGTTATGGCCCTATGCGATCAAGTATACAAAGTATTCTTAACACCGCAATATCTTATTCGCCAGCTTGGCCGTATGCGTTCATTTCGAGACGTAAAATATTCAGTAAAAGGTATGGCCAAAGTGCTAGGTCATGTAAAGGATTTTGGTAAAACTTAACTTATAGGTAGATAGCGTGTATGTTTTACATATTTTGTGAAAAAAACTTTGAAAACGGCTCCCTGGTTAAAAGAGAGGTTAAGGTTAAATGACTATTCTTTTAACCGGATCATCAGGTACAATAGGATCTAGGCTGTTTGAAACACTTCTCAAATTAGACTATGATGTTATAGGTCTAGATAGGCGTGAAAATTACTGGAACCCAAATTTGAACAAGCGGACTATCCAAGCAGATCTACTTCAACTAACTGATTACTCAAAAATCCCTTCAAATGTAGATACTATTATTCATTTTGCTGCAAATGCGCGAGTCTACGAACTTGTGAAGTCCCCCAGATTAGCTTTAGAAAATCTTGAAACAATTTCGAATATTTTAGAATATTCACGGCAACATAATATTCGTAGATTTATTTTTTCTTCTTCTAGAGAAGTATATGGTAACTGTATTGATGATACACTAATGGTTGAAAGCATGGCTGGCATTGAAAGATGTGAAAATCCATATTCTGCTTCCAAAATCAGTGGGGAAGCAATGGTTCATGCTTACCAAAAAACGTTCGGATTGGACTTTGTGATTGTTCGCTTCTCTAACGTTTATGGCATGTATGATGATAGTGACCGCGTAATTCCAATATGGATTAAACGTGCATTAACTGACCAAGATATAGTAATTTATGGTGCTGATAAGATACTTGATTTTACCTATATTGATGACGCTGTTAGCGGTGTTCTAAAAACAATTGAACATTTTGATA
Source organism: uncultured Candidatus Bathyarchaeia archaeon (assembly GCA_964434745.1). Taxonomy (GTDB): domain Archaea; phylum Thermoproteota; class Bathyarchaeia; order Bathyarchaeales; family Bathycorpusculaceae; genus JADGNF01. The sequence continues at coordinate 16,439 of CAYSWL010000033.1, forward strand.
ATATTACCGGTGAAACGTTCAATATTGCTTCATTTGGTAAAGGTAAACAGCTACACTACGTAGCTAACAAAATAACCTCTTTGCTATCTAGCAAAAGTAAAATTGTAATAGCCCCAAATCGTGTAGGCGAAGTAGCTAAGTTTCAAGCTGATATTTCTAAAGCAATTAAACATCTAGACTATCAGCCGAAGGTGGGTATAGACGAAGGCCTAGAAAAATGTGTCAACTGGTATAGCAACTATTTTCGTACAACAAGGCGGTTAGTATATGCATAAATCTCTTTTATCACTACTTCAATGTCCTCTATGTAGATCTAACACTTTAGATGTTGATGTAGCTGAAGAATTGAACGGTCAAATTTACCGTGGCCAAATTCAGTGCCATATGTGCAACGCAACTTTTCCCATATTTGAAGGAATTCCACTTTTGGTAAATGCGGCTCTTCAAAAAGAAGTTTTGGCAAAATGGGATGTTTCGTCTGAATATTTAGAGTATAATTTAGAATCAACTAACCGCGTGAAAGCTTTAGTGGAAAAATACAGTAAAGATACTGATATAGCATTAGATGCAGGATGTGGATCTGGAGCATACACTTCCATTTTTAAAAGTAAAGAAATTATATGTCTGGATTTAGTACCATTTTTCCTAAAAAAACTATTAAACGAGTATCAAGGACCTTCAACGTTACATGTACTAGTAGGCGATGTTAGACAACTGCCATTTAAAGAGCAGTCTGTCGATATGGTTCTTTGCTCAAATGTTTTAGAGCACCTAATGAAAGATGAAATTACTGATGTTGCTAACCATTTTGTAAGTATGAGCCGCAGAACTGTTTTGGTTGATATTCCAAACGATACCGGAAAATTAGTATCTACAATTAGGCACACTTTAGAAAGGTTAGGATTTTATAGAGCGCGGAGTGAAATAATATCTGATGAAAAATTAAAGCACCACTCTCATTTTGGCGTAGACGACTTAAAATTGATAGGCTTTGCAGTTCATGGCTGTATTGGCTGGGTTTCTACAAAATACATCAATTTAGGCTCTCTTTGGGGCTTATATGACTCTATTGCCTGGTCCTTTCCACGTTTTGGAAGTACATTAATCGGAATCAAGGAGATATCTTCATGCAATATGAAATAAACAGTGAATCTTTGTTTCGTAGATCAAGTGATTTTCCTATTGTTAGCGTAGTTGTAACTACAAAAAATGAAGAAAAAAACATCGCCAATTGCCTTAATTCAATAAAAAATCAAACATACCCTGCAGAAAAAATCGAGGTAATTGTAGTAGATAATTATTCTCCTGACCGAACCGTTGAAATCGCTAAACAGTATACTGACAAGATCTATCTTAAAGGCCCACAACGGGCAGCACAGCTTAATTATGGGGTATTACTTGCCAAAGGCAAATTTGTTTTGTATCCTGACGCAGACATGATTTTGTCTAAGAGGGTCATTGAAGAATGTGTAAATAGATGTGAAAACGAACTATATGATGCATTATACCTACCTGAGGAAATTGTTGGTAATGGTTTTTGGATAAGTGTTAGAGCTTTTGAACGGAGCTTTTACAATGGCACTTGCATTGACGCAGTGCGGTTTGTGCGAAAAAATAGTTTTTTAGAAATTGAAGGATTTGATGAAAAGATAGATTTTGGAGCTGACGATTGGGATTTTAATAGACGGATTAGAGAGGTAGCTAATGTTGGAATAATTACCTCTCCAGTCTATCATAATGAAGGAAAGTTTAATTTAAGGTGGTATGTAGGAAAGAAGGGTAAATATTCAAAAACTCTCGACAAATATGTTGCCAAATGGGGCAGAGATGACCCTGAAATAAAAAAGCAACTGGGAATGCGATATCGTCTTTTTGGTGTTTTTACAGAAAACGCAAAATGGCAAAAACTACTTAGACATCCTCTAAAATCGTTTGGAATGTATTTTCTAAGATTACTAGTAGGTATAGCTTACTTGCGATCGCGCTTATAATAATTGAATAACCATCATTTTGCCACTATACTTTTAGTTGTTAATGTGGGGGCTGTATGCTTTCTGAAAAGTCAAATTAAATTAAATATTAAAACCATACCTGGAAGCAAGATCGTTTGTTTATTCAATTCATTTGTTAGCTTAGCGGGTGGAGATGTCCGTTTTATTGAAATATTTAGGCGCGTTGTCGGCCTAAATTTGGTCGTGATAACATCTGCTAAAGGTAAACAAGTATGTAGAGAAAAGCAGTTAACAGCTTCCTATATCCAAACAACTCGTGAAACATGTTTTAAGAATATACTTTGTACATATTTTATCCGTGTTTTTAAGGCACTTTCATTAAATATTCAAATTAAAAATGGTGACACTATTTATGTTACTTCAGATTTTTTGCCTGATGTTGTACCTGCTTTTTTCTATAAGCGAAAAGCTAAACATGCTAAATGGGTTCAGGTAATTCATCATCTTTATCCTAATCCATTTATAAGAGTGGGCAATTTTTCAGC
>CAYSWL010000033.1:19035-21795 GCA_964434745.1 uncultured Candidatus Bathyarchaeia archaeon
AACATTTTAGTACTTGGCTATCTGGAAGATAAACAGGCTTTTAGTATTCTTAAATCAAGCCAAGTTTTTGTGTTTCCTAGTCATGAGGAAGGCTTTGGAATTGCAATTTTAGAAGCTATGGCCTGTGGCTTACCTGTTGTTGCTTGGGATTTGCCTGTTTATAAGCCGTTATTTCCAGGTGGCATACTTTATGTTCCAATTACCCACGTTACCGAATTTTCTAGCCAAATAACTCATTTACTGCAAAATAAGAAATTTCGAGACCTTTTGTCTGATCAAGCAATTCATGTCTCTAAGTGTTATTCTTGGGATTCTATTGCTAAACGTGAACTTAGTATACTTACACGCCAAAAATCGCCTGAGAGGATCAATTCGCTATGACACAACTATCTTTCCAGCGCCATCGACTATTTGCTCTTGATAAATCTGACTATGTCATTTTTTTAATTATTCTACTAATGTCTTTAATTGCGATTTCTTGGTTCAAAGGTGACAATATTCTAAACGGTGTTGACGCTGATTATCCAATAACTCCCAATGCTGATTTTGAACGTTCAGTTTTTACTTGGTGGGAACGTGGGCTAGGTGCTTCTAATGTACGTGGTTTAGCTTTAGCTCCCCTCTATACTTTTCCTCAGTTAGCTCTAAACACAATTGGTTTATCATTATCTTCCATACAACAACTAATTTTTTGCCTAATAGTTGCCTTTTCCGGAATATCGATGTATTTATTAATGAAAAAACTTGTAATTCGTAACCGACGCTTTTCTTCAGTGGCCTCTTTTATCTCCGCTAACTTTTACATGTTTAACATGTTTGGTTTGCTCTTCCTTTATCAGCCATTATTAGTTCCCGCTCTTTACCTGTATGCTTTACTACCAATGATTTTTCTCTTTTTCACATTATCTTTAGATAATAAAAAATACATAGCAATCTTAGGTGTACTTTTTTTCCTCGTCTCTCCAGCAGCAAATAACCCTTCATTTTATGCTCCGCTTATAATACTAATTGTGCTTTACAGCTTTCTCTCACTTATCACTAGAAGAACTAAAAAAAATTCATTAAATATTTTAATAACAGCGTTTCTAACATTTGCTGTTTTTATTTTAGTTAATAGTTTCTGGATTCTGCCTGTGCTAACTTCTTTATGGCAACAGTATTCTGTGTGGCTTACCGGAAATAGCGGTGCAGCAATTAATAACTACTCAAACTTTTCTGAAATGCTTAGATTTTTAGGCTGGTGGGCTTTCTCAGCTGATTATAAAGGAAGCCCATACTTTCCATATTATCCTATTTACTATACTCCTACATTTGTACTATTAGGCTTCATAATTCCGATAGTAGCTTTTTTATCTTTACTTATTAGTAAGAGACCAAACAAACTCACTTTATTTTTTGGATTAGTAAGTATTATTGGTTTACTTCTTCAGAAAGGCGAGATTGAACCTTTTGCATCTTTTAATACCTGGTTCTATACGCTCCCTGGATCTTTAGCTTTCGACGGTCCAAAATTTGGTGCACTATATACAATTGCAATAGCTGCTTTGCTAGGGACTTCCTTACAATTTATTTTTACTAAAGTATCCTCTTTACGGTCCACTAAGTTAGCGATAGTAAAGGTTGGAACTGTAGTCGCCTTATTTTTGATAGTAATTAATCTTTTCGCGTGGCCTTTCTGGACAGGTGATCTTTACTCTGTCGGTGACGGTTTTCCACCCCGACAGATTTCAATTCCTTCATATTATACTGAGATTGCAGAATACCTTAACAATCAGCCAGGTGTTTTTCGTGTTCTCGGGTTGCCTTCTTATGAAGGGGTGCCTTCATTGTGGGTTCCCTATACTTGGGGCTATTTAGGCGTCGATCCGTTATGGCATTACCTTTCACAATCTTATATAATACCTAATTACTTCCAAGGCGGAATCAACTCATATTTATATCAGCTATCTGTTCAGAACGATTTTTCTGAACTGATAAATTTTGCTTCACTATTAAATGTAAAATATATAATTTTACGCGGTGATGTAGACCACAAATTCTATACTGGATGCGCTTCACCTGACAAAGTAAATACGTTATTGCAAGATCAACCTGAACTAATTCATGTAGGCCAGTTTGGTGAGTTAAACCTCTATGAGGTAAATACTGACAATATTTCCCCTTGGGTTTATACATCATCTAATGCCATAATTGCCGAAAATAACAAGCTTCTCCCGCTTGTAGCGACAGGTGCTTTAGACTATTCTTCTTCTGTACTAATTGAACCCGCTACTTTGAGCTCTTTAGATGACATTGAACTAAACATAATAAGGTATGAAACTGTTGATGTATCTTTACCCGTACTGGATGGTCGAATTAACCCCATTGATTGGTCATCTATTTCTATTGACAACTATGTAGCCAGAAATTACCTTGGGTGGAAAGGAATCATAAGTGTTACCGGTACTGGCGACTCTGATATGTTGATATTCGATTCACCTGACGAATGCCCATATACTTTTCCTAAGATCGAAGATAAATACTGGTGGTCTGGCTACCATTCTACAATAGTTTATCTAAAAACGGGTAATTCACCACTTATTTTGAATAGTGTTTCAGCTTCAGGGACTGATTTGCCTGTTGTTGGAGTTTGGTGGGAAAGCGGATGGATGGGCATGGGAACTCGCTCTATAATATATCCTATTGTATTGCCACCAAACCAACGCGTAATAATCCAAATAGATCAATTAATGAATAGTAATATTATTTTAAATTATTCGC
>CAYSWL010000034.1:0-21181 GCA_964434745.1 uncultured Candidatus Bathyarchaeia archaeon
TTCCAAAGATCATTAAACCATTCCCTAAAAAGCGGCACTCTTGGCCATGTCCTAGAGTCAATGCTAAACGAAAAATATCGTGAAGTATTTAACAGCCCACGAAATACGCATGATTTGACACTGTGAGGACAAAAGATTGCGAATAGATGCTGATGATTCACTTGGCGAACGCCTCAACAAAGTGAAGGCTGAACTGTACATTGGTGGCAAAGGGTACAGCGAAACTATAAGGCGTTTAATCGACCACTACGAGCAGAATAGGGATCTCAACAAAATCTTATCTGCGAATGGCAGAGATTCAAAGAACCGTTGAGACAGGTATCTTAGATGTCTTCAAACGAGTCATAAAGAATCTGCTTAGCTGATAATTGGATTTTAGAGGCTTCAGCTGCTGCAGGAAAGTGGCTGTTAAATGGATTGTCGGCTGCTGGATCTGGCGCCGATATCTCTCATTTTTTGATTGATAACTGGCTTTTTCTCTCTTCCTGGGCACTGTCTTTGTGTACAGTTAACGGTTGATTGACATAAAATCGGGCAGCATCTAAAGGCTAATTAGAGCGTTAATTTGATTAGTTTGGAAAAGTATTTTCTGGTTATGCAATTCTTAAAACTGAGCGAAGGAGACATTCAAGACCTGTCATTTCTCCTTAGCGAAGTGTTTCATGACAAATATTCTTCATCAAGCTATAAGGAAATCGAGTTATTGGCCAAGCGTTTTGATGTCCCAATAAGTAAGACCTGCAGAGAGGGTTCTTTGCTAAACAAGAGGTTATACTCTTTCCTTCAATATATTAATGGTCGACCGGAATTTATCGAAGCATTAAGTCAAACAGTGACTAAGACGTTTAACTGGAATGACATTGGATTGAAACCGCCTAAGAAAAGGCATCCAACGATTAGGAAAATAAAAAGAATACTGTCAACTTACGGGTTATCAATAGCTCTAAAAAATGGTGCCTTTAAAATTTTTCCAGTCCATTCAAGCCTATTTAGGGAGGAAAGGAAGTTTGAAAACTCTTGGATAGAGAAACACGCTAATGAGAGTGTACTTTCTCATTTAAGAGATGCTAAAGCAAATTTGGGAAGTGCACGTTATGACTATGTTCTTGACGATTGTAGAAAAGCGTTAGAAGCACTCACAAATTGTACCGCTGGTTTTTCAGATAGCATAGCTGAATTAGCTAAAGAAGGCGTGATTGCCCAAGGCGATAAAAACAGAAAGAAAGATGCTGAGATCATCAAAACTCTTTATGGCTATTGCTCAACTCTAGGGAGCCATACTAATCCTACGGGGGTAAAACCTGATTTAGAACAAGCTGTTTTGGGGTTGCACATGACTGAAAATTGTATTTATTTCTTGCTAAAAAGATTAGACCTCTCAAAGAGCTTAAAAACATTACAACACTGGGCATGAATTAACAACTTCATTGACGATATTTTTCTTTCACGTCGTTAGATAGTTAGTTCGCCGTCTAAGCCAAGCAGCAAATTATTCAAATTCATTTTTACTTTAATTTTTAATTCACTATGCAATCTTGGACTATAATGCGCACCATCCTCCTGAGCTCGTATTCTAAAAGAAAGCTCTGCTTCCAATCTTCGCAGTTCGATTCTCCTCATTCTCAATATGGATACGAAAAACGCGAAGTATGTTCAAAAAAGCACTTGTATTTAGTAATTTTTCCATTTTTGCTGTCCGAATTATGTCATAATTACATAATTTTAGTAATGGAAGCGTACTTATTACCGCGTAATTCAACGAAAAACAGGCTAAGAATACGAAAAACGCATTTCTTTACACTCAGATGGAAAAAGAGTGGGTTGTGCGCGGAATGGTGACATCACCACCAAAAACGAATGCGAAATTATCCCATAGCTTTGATTATCTGGCGGTTTTGATTCTTTATCTTGGTGACTTGATGAGTTATGTGTAAATTTGGGTTATGTTTTTTGCATTTTAAATTTTTTGTTTGATTCTGCTTTTTATTTTAAAATGTTATGGTTGCTGTGAAATAGCAAAGGCTTATTACTTATATTTACTAGAATGCAAATTAGGGTGGTCAAAGCTAATGGGAATCCCACAATTTAATAACCAAATGTTGTGTATGATGCCCAAATTTAGAGACGAGATTGAATGCATGTGCTTTGACGGAAAGACTTGTGACATCAGAATTGATGATGGTGGAAACCTAGTTTGCAGATATGGCAGTAATGAAGGTGTTGTCGACGGCGTGGCTAGAGTAGTGTGTCCCTTAGAAATTGCTAGTGAAAGAAAGAAATGGGAAAAGTTCCTTCAAGAAGAAGCAAAAAGCAATAAATAATCTACAATTGGTTCGCAGATTCGTGTACATGGCTACTGATTAATAATTTGCGGGCACTGATGCATAAAAATAGCTGTTGCCCTGTATCAGATTTATCATTACTTTGCTTGTCAACAACATTTCTAATTTAATTATAAAACTTTTTATTGTTTTTATATTCAATTTCAAAAATTTGTACATGTGCCGGATTATTGATGGTGTAAGTGGTATTTATCGGATTTTATTGGTCGTATATCGTAATGATTAGTTTGTTTGATCTGTTTTGAAAAAATATCTAACCCTTTCTTGTGGGGTCTTTTTTTTGTTTGTGAAATATTGTTTTTCTGATTTTATTATTCTAAGTATATTTTAGGTTTTGAATACATTTTTTACCTAATTGCTACTGCTAATTCTAAACATTTCTAGCTGTAATGCTCTGGTCTTATAATCAAGTTTGCTAACCTGGTTTTTTGTTTTAGTTTTTTATCAAACGTTATATTGTATTTTATATACTCTTTTTGTGGTGGTAATTATTGTCTCTTACAATACGTGATGCACAGTATTTAAGTTGGAAAACATATAAAAAACTTGAACATTTTGGTCAAGCGATGCCAGCTTCAGATTCTGCTAGTGCTCTTGTTAATAAAATTCAAGATATTGTTCAAAAGATTCGTGCTCTTGAAACTTCAAATAAGTCCGCTATTGGTCAGCTATTCTCAGAGTTGCTTTTTACAATTTTTATTCTGGCTGAGCGACATGGCATAAACTTGGAAGAGTCATTTCTATCCACTATCGATGAGATTATTCTTGGCTCCGTTAGTTGAGCTATGCGCTACACGGAAAGTTTATGTTGCTAAAAACGAATGCAAACTAGAGCGTTATGGACATACTTGAGGTACAAGGATTATCCGTTAAAGTCGGTGATAAACTCATATTGAAAGATATGACTTTCAATTTGAGGGACGGGGTAAGCCATATACTTTTTGGACCTAACGGTTCAGGTAAAACGACCCTGATAAGTACTCTTATTGGTCTTCCTGGATATGAGGTTGTATCTGGAAAAATCTTATTTAACGGTAAAGATATCACCCAAAAAAGTGTAGACGAAAGAGCAAAATTAGGCATGGCCGTAAGTTTTCAAAATCCTCCTGAAATTACCGGTGTAAAACTACGTGATTTACTTAAGCTATGTCTTGGAAAAACTGTTGATGCAGAGTTTAGCTCTGAAGAACAAGAACAAATCGATGCATTCCGTCTCACTGGATTTTTAGATCGCGATATCAATCTGGGTTTTTCAGGTGGAGAAAGAAAGCGTAGCGAAATACTGCAGCTTATGTTTCTAAAGCCCAAACTTCTACTACTTGATGAACCTGACAGTGGTGTAGATGTTGAAAGCCTTAAATTAATTGCAAGCGAAATTCAACGATATATCTCAAAAACTGGCAGCAGCGCACTAATCATTACGCATAAAGGCGATATACTAGAATATGTTAAAGCTGGTTATGCTTGCATTCTTTTAGGCGGTCAGTTTCACTGTTTCACTGAACCTAACGCTATTTATGAAGATATTAAACGGTTAGGTTATGAAGGCTGTGTAGCCTGCAGACGTAGAACACGCGAGGGATGGAAAAGTGAGCAAAGAGAATGAACTAACTAAAATTCCGCACCAAATTCTAGAAGAAGCAGCCCAAGCAGGTATGGATGTCCATGAAGATAATCGCGCTGGTACGTTCTTTCACTTAAACCAAGAAACAATAGAATCAAAAATCAACACTCTTTATGATGGCAAACTAGAACTTATGGATACAAAAACTGCATTACAAAAATATCCTTGGCTTAAAGATTATATGTGGAAACTTGTAAGCAAAGACAAGGACGAGTATACTAAAAAAGTTGCTGAAAACTTTAGCGGCGGCTACTTTATGCGAATTCTACCTGGTGCCGAAATTACTTTTCCACTTCAATCTTGTTTAATGATTACTGAAAAAAATCTTGAACAACGGGTTCATAATATAATAATTGCTGAAGAAGGATCCAAAGCGCACATCATAAGTAGTTGCCTTCAGCACTCAAATGTTTCTAATGCTTCACACCTAGGTATTAGTGAAATTTATGTAAAGAAAAATGCGACACTAAACTTTACTATGGTGCATCAATGGAGCGAAGATACTTTAGTACGCCCGAGAAGTGGTGCAGAAATTGAAGATAACGCCACTTTTATTTCAAATTATGTTTGTATGCGGCCAGTTCGTGACGTTCAAATGTATCCTACAGGTTACTGCAAAGGTGAAAATTCGCGTGCCATATTCAATAGCATCCTATATGGTCATCAAAACAGCTTTTTAGACATAGGATCAAAAGCAGTACTATCAGGCAAGGACAGCAAGGCCGAAATGGTAAGCCGCGCAATAGCTAGAGAGGGTTGTAAAATGATAATTCGCGGACTTATAGAAGGTGATAGCTCTGAGTGCAAAGGACACCTAGAATGTCGCGGTCTAATTATGGATGATAAGTCAGTTATGCAATCTATACCTGAATTGATAGCAAAAAAGAAAGGTGTTGAAATTACTCACGAAGCAGCAGTTGGAAAAATAAGCGAAAAAGAAATTGTCTATCTTATGACGCGCAGGTTATCTCGTGATCAAGCCGTATCTCTAATTATACGCGGGTTTATGGATGTTGGCATACTAGGCTTACCCGACGCTTTGAACGCCGAGATTAGAAATATAATTAATGCTTCCACAGACGCCACCTAACTACTTTTTTTTAAGACATATTCAACTTCTTATATTGAAACACATATAGTTCTGAATCTGCTTCAAATCACTGCATTATCTACCGTTATCTATTGATGATTTTTTTAAATCTAAAAATTAACCATATCATCGTTTTAGCAGAAAATTATATGTCAACAATCAACTGTGCCATAATTTATTCAGTTAGCAATAATGGCAAAAACCTTCAATGATAACTTATCTCTTTTGCATAGCTTGATGCATACTTTTGAGAATGGTTCTGTTGGTTGAAGGTAAAATTACTCTATGTGTCTGTATGTAAAAATGTGAGAATATATGCAATTTTTTTGTTATTGTCTGCAATAACATATCTTTCAAGTTGTGAACTCTTTGCTTTAGGTAGTGTTTATCTTGTCATTTCTACTTTAACTGATACTTGGATATTGTTACCTAAGGTTTCAGGGTCAACTGACAAGTTATTTTTGCTTATAAAGTTTTTAATTACTTCATTGATGCTGTTTTGAATTGATTCTGTTTCTAATTGTTCAACCAGCATTTTGCCGATTTGATCACATAATTCTGTGCTTTGTTGTTCGTTTATATCTACTGATTGCATGTATAACACCAACGTTCATAGTTATAGGAAAATTATTAAGCCTACGTGACTGCATAAATGCAACAACAAAAGAGTTGATAGCAAACATTTGCCTTTGTTTATTTTTATTTTTTTAATATTTTGCTACTTAATAGGTTTTATATATTGAGTGTCTATGATCAGATTGTACTGTGCAGTAAAAAGCTTATATTGCTATGGCAAACATACTGGATAACGCCTGGAGGCTAGGTGTTGAACTCTCAGGAGCAGTTACAGTTTTTAACCCGATTGGGGTTCACAACAAATCTGGCGCGAATTTATCTTACGCTTGTGAAGTCTACTCCTTGTACCGCATATCAAATTGCGAAAACAGCAAATCTTGCTAGTGAAGTAGTATATCGATCTATGCCAAAATTGCAGAAAATGGGGCTAGTTGAAAAAATTGTTAAGACGCCTGTTGAATATAAAGCCGTTCCTATTGATGTAGTAATTGACTCTCTGCTTGAACAAAAAGATAGGGAAAATGCTGAACTAAAAAATAAATCGGCTGAGTTGCTTGCTTCAATTTCACTACAACATAAATCAGACCCTACTGATGATTTCAAAATAATGTTAGTTCCAGAACGAGAGCAGCATGTATGGTTTACAAAAGATAGGCTTGCAGCAGTAAAAAATAGTTTAGATGTTGTAATTACAAGTCACAAATTCTCAAGTTTGAATTTTATCAACCGCACTACTTTTTGCCCACTCTTAGATAGGGGTGTAACACTTAGATTTGTCATATCCTGTATTGGTGCTCAATATCCTTTATTGACTTTAAACGACCTTCCAGAGAGTTCTCTACTAAAAATCAGGTTTATTTCTGGCGAGATACCTGCGTGCATTGGAATATCTGATGGGAAGGAAGCGCTAATTAACGCTCCTGTTAAAACTGAGTTTATGCAGTCGCCTGTTTACTGGTCAAATATTCCTTGCATAGTAGGTTTATGTAAAACTTATTTTGAAACTTATTGGAAACGCGCTGCAAAACAAAATCCAGTAAAATCTCCAATTAAGACCTTTGTTGCTTCAGGAAATCCTAATCTGCCAATTACTTAGCTGAACATGGTATGTATAATGAAGCATATTATTGTTCAGTTACTCCTGATAAGTGGGTTGTGAAAGCTTTAATAATTCTAACTTGTAGAGTTTTTCCAAACAAGTTATCAGTACTTCTAATTGTTATAGGCCTATATGCAAAGTTTCTGCCAATCCATGAACCTGGGATTTTGCCTTTTTCATCTATAAATATGCTACCTTGCCAACCTATCCATTGTTGATTACGTTCAAGTCCAATGCGCTTAGCCAATGCTGCTACTTGAGTACTTCGCCGCTTAATTTCATCGCGGTCCACAAAGAGGCTTCGCATATTCCAGGCTTCTGTTTTTGGTCGTGCAAAAAACTTTGATACATTTACAATATCTGGCTGTACTTCTTCAAGCAGTTTAAGCGTATTATTATGTGCCTTAACAGTTTCACCTGGAAATCCACATATTATGTCGGTACTAACCGTTATCTGAGGAAATGCGCCTCTAAACTTTTTAACTATTCTAATAAACTCATCAGCGTTATAGAGTCTGCGCATGCTTCTAAGAACATTATCATCGCCACTTTGCACCGGTAAATGTACAAATTTAAAAATTTTATTATGTTCAAAAATTTTTATTAATTCTTCAAGCATCGGTATAACTAGATTTGGCGTCATCATTCCTACACGTACATGAAAATCTCCTGGAATATCCACAATTTTCTGCAATAGTTCAGCCAGATTTGTACCAATATCTTTACCATAGCTAGCTGTATCTTGACTTGTAATCCAAAACTCTTTTGCCCCCGCAGTTAAGTCGTGCTTTATACGTTCTGTTATTTCATTTAACGTATAGCTTCTTAGTTTTCCTCGTGCATGTTTCACACAACAGTATGCACAAGATCCTAAGCATCCATAATTTACCGGAATAATGCTGACCATTGAATTAGTTTGAGTGTGCGGTAAATCCAATTTCGGTTTTGCTGCTAACGCATCTTCTAATGTGACAACGTGTTCGCCGCCAGTTACCCGTTTGACAACATCAACAATGCTTTCTCCTGCAGCCGGACCAGTTATTGCATCAAAGTGAGCTTCACGTATCAACCGCTCTAAACTAATAAGTGGTAAACAGCCGGTAACAATTATGCGTTTGCTAGGTGCTGTTTGCTTTATGGCATCGATTATGCGATTTTCAGTTGGTCCTTTGACTGCACAGCTGTTGAATATGATTATCTCTGCATCCTCTTCAGAGTCAGTTATGGTGTATCCTGCTGCTGATAGACAACCTGATATGACTTCACCATCAGCTAGGTTAGCGCTGCATCCATAATTTCGCATAAAAATGCGCATAGCAATCCTCGTTAGTAGCGGAGAAAGGTATGCATCCAATAAAAACTTACAGGTCTGTATTAGTGAAAATATACAGAAACATGTCTTAACTCTTTATTGTATTTATAAGTGGATTGAACGAACATGTTATGTGCATATTTGTCTCATGATATATAGAAGTATAACTTTAGAAGTGCAGTGAGTACCTACCGAGGAACCAGCAGGATGAAACTAATCACTCTGTACTTGCCTGAAACTTACATAAAAGCTTTGGACCAGTTAGTTGACGAGTGCTTCTACCCAAACCGTGCCGAAGCTATCAGAGTAGCCATCAGAGACTTAATCAGCGCAGAAGTATGGAGGCGCAAAGGCGTTGACTAAACATATACACACCCCTGAAGATTCGCCACTAGGACTTTCATTGCCACTAGATTGTGATACTAAAGTCGAACCTGATATCACCGATATACTTGAAAAAAATGCTCTTTCCCTTTGCAGTACAACTGCGAGCCCAATAAAATCCGCTCGTACTGCCAAAGCAAAATCCACCATGGTCCGAACAAGGGCCAGATCAAAAACTAAAGTCCAAACAGAAAAAACAAGGATCGAGAAAATCATGAATAAACTATGCAATATTGAGCCAACAGCCCAACCAGAAAAACCTCTAAACATAGATTTGGGCGTTGACCTATACCAGATGGAAGACCTCTAAGGTCGCCACCACATCCCCATTTTACTATTATAATACTTGTAATTTATGTTCCTTTTATGCTGTTTGTGTGATTTAATAAAACATTTATTATTTCACACATTTTATGATTACATATGAGTCAAATAGTCGCCCAAATACGTAATGATCTTAAAGCAAGTGTAGACGAAAAAACATGCGCTACTTTTCAAAGGTTTTTCAAAGACCCTGTTACTTGCTATGGTGTAAAAACTTCTAATGTGAGTAAAATTGCTAAGATATACTGGAAGACAGTTCGATTGTTAAGCAAACAGGAACTATTTGATGCATGTGAGGAACTTTTAAGCTCAGATGTAACTGAAGAGGCATTTGTGGTCTCACAATGGCTACCAAACGTTGCTGACAAATTTGAACCCAACGATTTGATAATTTTTGAACGCTGGATTAATCTTTATCTCAATAATTGGGCCAAATGCGATAGCTTCTGTAACCATACTGTTGGACTTTTTATTGAAAAATTTCCAAATTCTATTAATGAACTTAAACGTTGGGCAACATCTAAGAATCGCTGGCTTAAACGCGCAGCTGCAGTTTCATTGATAATTCCTGCTAAGCATGGAAAATTTTTACAAGAGACATTCGAAATTGCTGATCTGCTTATTACCGATAAAGATGATATAGTCCAAAAAGGCTATGGTTGGTTGCTAAAAGAAGAAAGTCGTAATCATCAAAAAGAAGTATTAAACTATGTTCTAAAGAATAGAAAAATTATGCCTCGCACTGCCTTACGCTACGCAATTGAGCTAATGCCCAACGACCTTAGAAGCGAAGCTATGAAAAAAATATGACCATAAATATTACTTTCTCTTTATTTAGACCTTTAACCCAACTATTTTTCAAAAAATATTTGTTTTTAAACAACAAAAATTATGGCTCACTGAATATAATGGTTAAAACCGGTTTGAATTTAGTAATATGAATATTAGTAAGGTCTGTTGAAAGTATGTATAATGCCAAATCCTCGTAGTCACAGCCATACTCCCAAGCAAGATTCAGATTCACTTTCTGAGATTCATGAATATAGGGGTGTAGCTAGAAATCGGCTCTTATTGGCAATGCTTGTTACAGGCTTAGTTATGGTCATTGAAGTTATTGGTAGTGTTCTAAGTGGCAGTTTAGCATTAGCAAGTGATGCAGGACATATGTTCACCCATCTGTTCGCTCTTATTATTAGTTTTACTGCTATAGTTATCGCCTGTAAACAACCTTGTCACCATCGCACATATGGGTACTATCGTGCAGAGATTCTTGCTGCTCTTTTCAACAGCCTTTTCCTTTTCGCTGTAACCGCTTATATCTTCTATGAAGGTATACTCAGATTACTCGATCCACAGCCAGTTTTCGGTTTTGAAATGCTACTTGTGGCTATTGCCGGTTTAGTTGCTAATGGTATTGCTATTGTGCTTTTACGTAGCAGCACAAAAAGCAACCTAAATGTTAAAGGGGCCTTTATGCATATGTTTGCCGATACTGCATCATCTGTAGTTATCATAATCGGAGCAGTCATAGTTTTCTTTACAAATTGGTACATAATTGACCCACTTTTAGGCATTGGAATCTCAGTTCTTATTTTCATATGGGCCTATGGCCTTCTACGTGACTCTGTTAATGTTCTACTTGAAACTGCACCAAAAGGCATGAACATTGACACTATAAGCGATGAACTTAAAGAACACGTACCAGAAATTATCCAAATAACTGATATGCACGTTTGGGAAATAACTTCCGGTATGTACTCTTTTACGGCCCATATTCAAGCAGAAATTAATGATTATTCAAAAACAAAAGAACTCCTTGATAAAATCAATAATATACTTAAAGAAAAATTCAACATTGACCATACAACAATACAAATAGACTCAATAACTCAATAACTCAATAACACAATAACTGAACTTTCTTTTTATAAATAAAAACCTAATTTGGATATTAAAAATACTACCTTACTCGTTATCTTGATATCCTCATTTATCTATCGCCAATTCAGGTGGGTAGCTGTATAGTAAATGTGGTGCCTTTACCTTGTTGAGTTTGGTAATTTACTGTTCCACCCTGTGCTTCTGTGAGACGTTTAACTACAGCTAACCCAAAACCTTGTCCTTTTGATTTGGTAGTAAACAATGGTGTAAAAATTTTACCTTGCGCTTCCATCGACATGCCTTCTCCTGTATCGCCGATGCTGATTAACACTTGGTAGTCTTTATGGCGAGCAGATATTGATAATTCTCCTCCTTTTGGCATAGCCTGAACTGCATTTTGGATTAAGTTACTAATTATTCGCCTCATCATAACAGCATCTGCTTCAATCATAGGTAGTTCCTTATCAAGTGAGATTAGGATTTTAATATTATCTGGAATACTTACAATTGTTAATGCATGCTCTATTATTTTTTCAATTTCAATTTTTTGTTTTAAAGGTACTATGGGGCGAGAATAGTCTTGTAAGTCAGCTACAATTTTATCAATATAATATAGGTTGGTTTCGATATTTCGGATGCTTTCTTGCAGGCTGAGTTTTGCTTCTCCATCAGGTAATGCAGTAACTTCTTGTCTTTGCAAATATAACTCGCTAACTACTGCCTGAAGTGGATTACGTATATCATGACCTACCATGCCTGCTGTTTCACCTATCGCTGCTAAGCGTTCTGCATCCCTGAGTTGCATAGTTTTCTTCTCAACAAGTAATTCTAAACGTTTACCGTACTGTTCAAGTTGCTCTGACATTACTTTACGCTCAGCTAAGGCTTTCTCAAGTTGCATATTTGTCTGAGTTAACTCTTCTGCACGGTTGGCTAGTTTATTTTCACTTTGCTTAAGACTTCGGAAAAGGAACTGATATGGCTTAGATAACGCCGTTTCTACTAATGCTTTATAAATTAAATAAAATGATACAACAATTAACAAGTGTCCAACGACATTAGTTATTCCATATGTGTCAACATATAATGTGAAAGCCATTTCTGCAACAATCGACAGCGCCATAGATAATATTATGGGGTTGACAATTCTTCTACCTAACTCGTTACGGTACTGAAATAGAGCAATAATAGATGCTCCTAAAATACCTGCAATAATATATTCACTAGATATTTTAAATAATGTCAATCCTGCATCTTCAACATATGCCTGTGGAAAATTTCCCCAGTAAAATACTGAGGCAAGTAACAAAATCGAAATCAAACTATAGCTAGCAAAAGTAGCTTTAACATTAATTTTTCTGCATACGAATAGTACAGCTACAAGCAAAGATATGCTAAATATATATCTTGTAATTATCCAGAGTTGTGTTGCCAAGTTAGCTCCATAAGTAGGGAACACACCCATGCCCCTGTAAGCTAATGTATGCAATAAACTAAATCCTGCAACGAACAAGAATGCGATACCTAAAAAAAGTAAATAATTATTTTCCATTATCCCTCTTGAATTCCAAGCAATAACAAAAATGGCTACTGCTATTGCTATAGCGAATACTTCAACTATGCCGTGAAAAAGTAAATAATTAGTCTGCGAAATTAAAAATAAAGCTACTATACTAACCGTTAACCCTGCGATAATTGCAGCAAACTTTATGCGGCCGCTTAGAAACTTTGGTTTTTCCGTTTCTGTATCTTTACTTGCCTTCTCAATACAAGCATTTTTATCTGTAGAAGTTGACTGCTGCATTATTATGTTCTCTCTTAAAGTTTAGAACACCTAATGCATAAGATATTCTTATTTAAAAATTATATTTAACATAATAGACTAAATCATCTTATCAAATATGTACTTGTAAACTTAATTTTCTTGTCTAAGAAGCTTTATTTCTATTAATACGATAGCCTTAATGGATATGTTTCAGGTGGTAAAATTCCTTGAAGAATGACCTGTTAACTGTTGATATTTGCGGTTTAAAACTGTGTAGCCCTACAGCGTTAGCCTCTGGCATACTAGGGTATTCAGCAGAGTCACTGCAGTATGTAGCAAATAGCGGTGCAGGCGCTGTTGTAACAAAATCTATTGGGCTAATTCCTCGAATAGGTTATCCTAACCCAACTGTTGTGCAAGCCCAAAGTGGAATAATAAACGCTATGGGCCTTCCTAATCCGGGTATCGATCACTACGTTGAAGAGATTGCGTACGCAAAAAGGGTACTAAAAATTCCTCTAATAGTTAGCGTTTACGGCTATACAGCAGATGAATATGCACAAGCTGCACAAAAAGCTGCACAAGCAGGAGCTGATGCTATAGAACTTAATGTTTCTTGTCCACATGTTCAGCATACTGGCAGTGAAATAGGCGCGAATTCCAAACTGCTCGCCGATGTAGTATGCAAAGTTAAAACCGTCACTAAGACACCAATTATTGTAAAAATATCACCTAATGTAACAGACCTCGTAGAAGTAGCAAAATCTGCAGTTAAAGCTGGAGCTGACGCGTTAACAGTAATCAACACTGTTAGGGCACTGGCTATCGACATTGATACCCAACGGACAATTCTTGCAAATAAACGCGGCGGTCTTTCTGGACCGGCAATTAAACCTGTAGCGTTACGATGTGTGTATGATATATTTGAAGCCTTACCAAAAACACCAATATTCGGATGTGGCGGCATTACTAATTGGCGTGATGCTGTTGAATTTTTCCTTGCAGGTGCTAGTGCTGTACAGATTGGAACAGCCCTAGCCACAGAAGAATCAGTTTTCATTAACATAAATCGCGGAATAGTAAACTATCTCAAAAAGAAAGAGTATAGGAGTGTAAAAGAAATTGTCGGATTATCTCACCAAGATTAACACTTTGCGTACTACACAGATAACCGAAATCAAAAATGAATCGCCAACTGTTAAAACATATACAATATTAGATGACTTATGCGCGAAAGCCAAACCCGGCCAGTTTCTTATGTTCTGGATACCTGGTATTGACGAAATTCCACTTAGCATCATGAATGCTGAAAATGGCTCCGTTCAAGTTACAGTCA
Source organism: uncultured Candidatus Bathyarchaeia archaeon (assembly GCA_964434745.1). GTDB lineage: Archaea > Thermoproteota > Bathyarchaeia > Bathyarchaeales > Bathycorpusculaceae > JADGNF01. The sequence continues at coordinate 13,734 of CAYSWL010000034.1, forward strand.
AAGCTGTAGGCGATGCAACACGGCACCTTCATGACATGAATGTAGGCGATACTGTAGGCGTACGTGGACCTTTTGGCAATACCTTTACTGAAAGCCGAGGTAGAGTACTGCTAGTAGGAGGCGGTACGGGAACTGCACCATTACTTTTTTTAGCAAAACGCCTAGCTGCAAAAGCAGACCACGTAAGCTTTGTTATGGGTGCAAAAACCAAAAACGAACTATTATTCCTAACTCAACTTAGCAATATTTGTACCGAAGAAAACATCACTGCAACAACTGATGATGGCACTTATGGTCTTAAATGCTTTGCCACTGAGCCTCTTGAGAAATTAATGGATAAAGAAAAATTCAATATGGTATATACTTGTGGTCCTGAACAGATGGTGCGTAAAGTCTTTGAATTGGCTGAAAAACGTAAAATGCCCCTGGAGGCAAGTCTTGAACGTCTGATGAGATGCGCCATGGGTCTATGCGGAAGTTGTATGATTGGAAAATACAGAGTATGTCGCGACGGACCAGTATTCACTATGGCTCAGTTAACCGAGATTAAAGACGAACTAGGTCGTTCCCGATTAGGGTTTGACGGCAGCAGAATCGACATATAGGTCATTATATGCCAACTGCTCAAACTGACCTATCAGTTGCTATACAAAAAACAATTTCTCTTTTTAATAGGCTTCGAAGCCCTGAGGTTAATGTTAAAGCTGTTGTTATTCTCCCAGAGACAGTAACAATAGCGTTTTCAGGATCTTTTTGCTATGAATGTGGCAGTGTAGCTGTCTATATTGAAGAATTCATCAGCAATTTTAAAGTGTTTAACACCAACTTAATCCTAAAAGCAGGAAAAACTCGTCAAATTAGCCCTCGCAGTTTTGAAACTACCTTCTATGTACACGACAATAAGCTACCAATACAATAATTATTTGACCAATAAAAATTATATAAAAGGAAAAGTTGGAATTTAGCTAGAGTTCTTCGGTAGGGAACCCTAATTTTCTAAGGTATTCTCTAGCGTAAGTTGGGTTGAACCCTAGTTCTTTGCTTCTCAAAATCCTTTTGTCAAGTCGATCAAGAGCAATGCGGAATGTCGGTTCTATACCATAGCCTTCTCCTGAACTAACAAAGAATCCTTTTATGCCTTTGACAGTTCGAAGCTGCATTCTACAGTGGATTAGAGGTTGCCCTTTATGATTAGTGCCATGTAACTTCATGTAAACAAAAAGTGTACCTGACTCGAGTATGTCTTTATATTTGCGTGCAAAGCTATCGAATTCTCCCATCATAAAGCCCTGCGAGTTAGGGTCAATTTCCATGCCTTTAACTGAAAACTGTATAGTGAGCCTGCGATCAAGTTCTCCCATTTGAGCTATAGGTTCTAAGAAGTCTAACTTAGTAACAATACCTACTAATCGCTCGTTTGAGATAACTAACAAGCTATGCACTTTAAAATCGTGCATTTTTTTCTCAGCTTCTCGAAGTGTTGTCTTTGGTGTAACAGTGATTACAGGGCTGGTCATTATTCCCTTAGCTGGAATACTTAAAGTGCGCCCACTTTCTCCAACCACATCCCCTCTGGAAATTCGTGTGTTGGGCTGAAAGACATGCTCTATAATATCGCTAATACTTATTATCCCAACTAGTTTGCCTTCTTCCATTATTGGTACATGACTAATATCTTGCTCTCTAAATAGGCTCAGAACTGCACCTATCGATCGTGTAGCCTCGATTGTATGCGGTGCTTTAGTCATTATTTCATCTATTGTTGTATTGCCCCATTCTTGCATAACGACGTTATGGATAATGCCTTCATCAGTGACAAATCCCTGCAATTTTTCTTTCTCAAAAACGGGAAGTTGTCTAACACCGCTTTGTATCATTAGTTGAGCTGTTTTACTTAAGGTCGTATCAAAATCTACTCTAGGTGCAGGTCGGGTAAGGTTTCGAACTTTTGCCGTAACAGGATCTTGCTTAGCTCTAAGTATCCATCGTTGAGCAATAACTCCAACGTACTTACCCTTATCATCTAAGACAACTATCGCTGGTACAGCATTTTTCTTAAAGAGTTCCAAACATGTAGACAACGAGTCATTATCATTTGCGGTCGAAAAATCTTTTATAAACACGTCTCTGACTGATACTGAACTCATAATAATCAACCCTAATGCGTATTGGCTACGGTAGAATTTAAAGCCTTGCAAACTCTAAAACATTCACAGTTTTGAATACGATACTTTACTTGTTGTATCATTATGCACCAGTAAACAAATATATCTGCGAAAAACGGATTTGGATAATAGCAGTCTGGTAGGTTCTATTGAACTTCAGTGTCTGCTACAGAAAAATTTATCTGTCTTCTAGAAGATGATTAAAATATAGTTGTTTATGCTCTATGGCTTGAGTATTAATGGTAAAAGCTAAAGTTAAAATCATTCTATTTATGGTTAAATTGTTTGGGGGCGTTTTATTAAGTGAATTTAGATTCTCAAAAAGAAATGGTTGATGAATTAAAAGCTCAATGGAAAAAGCTTTGGCAGGAACGCGTAGATGATAAAGTGCGTGCTGAAGGAGTCGCTGTAACTGACTACTCACGACTATTTGTCGAGCAAGGGACAATAATACATGCAACCAGGGACTATAAAGCGCTCAACTTTAAAGAAATACTTGAAAGACATGAAGTAGAGAATGCTGAACGCTTCATCCAGCCTGACCCAAACGTAGGTGGATGGAATAAATTCATAAAAACTAAAGTTATAACTCAAAATCAGAAATCACCAAAAATCAAACGGGCAGATTCTTATAAGCCTGAAAAGAAAGAGCCTCAGCAACCAAAGAAGGGCGGTCGTGGCTGGCTACATAAATAGAGTTATTTGACTAATTAGAAAGCTACTTTTTCTGTTTCTGTTCTGGTTCACTCTTTCTTGTTGTTTAGTTATAGTTATTGGAGGTTTAAATGATGAATTATAGAGATAAGTTGGATATTACTGCCGACATTTTGAATGTGGCAAGTGCAACTGCTAAGCGGACGCAAATAATGTATCGGGCTAATTTAAGCTACAAGGTGCTATGCAGATACCTTGATGAGATGCTTGCTGCTGCTTTACTTTCCTGTCAGAACCAAGAACTCTATGTGCTAACTGAAAGAGGTGCAGCATACCTAGCAGCGTACAAAGAATATATGCGCACAAGCAAGGCAGTAGAAAAACGTCTAAATATTGTACGTGAAAAAAGGAAAATTCTTGAAGAACTTTACAAAGGAAGCATTACACCCGGAATGCAAGTAGACCCTTTGAAGACAAATTAGAGTGTTAAACAAGGTATATCCATGCGCAGCAATGTCAAACTATTTTTCTTAGGACAGCATCAAATTATTCACGCAACTTCGTATTATAGCTGGAGATGCTTTTCCACTTTAGCGAGGTTAGCTATGAAATGTTTGACAGTTTTGAATGTAAAATCTTTGAGAAAATCGTTAATTCAAAAAAAGCAGACGGAGGAAAAAGTAATTTGAGTTTTGCTAATCATAAATTGATACTTCTATTTCTTACTGCAGTTGCTGTTTTTATGGTCGCTTTGCCTTTTGCCCAGCAAACCCTTATTAATAAACGATCTGAACCTTACAGTGAAATGTGGCTTTTAGGTCAACAACATACTGCGGATAATTATCCCTCTACAATAGAACCTGACCAAAACTATACAGTGTTTTTAGACGTAAAAAATAACATGGGTAAAATGGTTCAGTATATGATCAAGGTTTGGTTTCTCAATGTTACACCAAGTACTCAATCTTCTATAGGTTTACCTGTTTACAGCACTACTGCGGCCATAGCTAACGGTGAAACTTGGGCCTTACCAGTAACATTCTCTATTGTTTATGCTCATGATGAACCGACTTTCGGCGTTAACATAACAAGTATAAAAATCAATAGTCTGGAAACAAAAGCTGATTTCACCTCAGTTGCTTGGAACTCTACTAAAGAAGGTCATTATGGATATCTACACTTTGAACTTTGGGCATATGATACTGACGCAAGAGAATTTAAAAATTTGAATTGTTCAGTTGATTTACGTTTCAATATGACTGCGCCAATACTTACCTCGCCATAAATATGTGATTACACTTAGAAGATACAACATTTTTTTAGCTGCACAAAAGACAATTTGTCTATTGCTCCTACAAATGGCAAATTTTGATCACACTGGCATATCAAAACAATGAATTGAGCGTAAAAATTTTCGAGGGATAATTTGGATAAAGCATTAGATATGGGTAAATCTTCTGCTACGGGAGGTTTTCAACTATTAGTCGGTGTAGCAGTTTCTACTATTATAATGGCAGTAGGCACCATAATCCTAACTCGGTTCATGCCTTCTTCGACCGAATATGGTTTGTATGGCGCAGCTCTAATACCTGCATCAATAATTAATTACTTCAGAGATTGGGGCGTAAATTATGCTATGACAAAACAAATAGCAAGTTTACGAGCCGCAAATAAGACCAGTGAGATCCATGATGTAATCGTTTCCGGCGTTATTTTTGAGCTTTTTAGCGGCGCTGCGCTTTCACTATTATGTTTTGTAGCTGCTGATTTTATTGCGTTTTTACTTAATGCACCTGACGCTGCAGTGTTTATCTCAATAATGTCTATTTCAATTTTTGCAAGTGCAGTTTTCGCAGCAGCTAGCGGAATTTTTGTTGGCTACGAAAAAATGAAGCTTAATAGCCTTACAATAATTTGCCAGGCAATAGTGAAAACAGCTATTGGCCCTCTTCTGGTACTTCTAGGATATGGTGTACTAGGTGCTATTGTGGGAACTGTTCTATCTTATGTAGCTGCAGGGGTTATTGGCATCTCAATAGTATATTATATTCTCTTTAAACCTCTGCGCAGCTCAAAAACTGGTAAGCCTGCTATACTAAAAACCCTTAAACCAATGTTAAAATTCGGCGTTCCACTTACTGTATCTAATGTTGTAATCGGCGTTTTACCACAATTATTTAACTCTTTCATGTTCATATATGCTGGAGCAGCATTATACGGCAACTACACTGCAGCTCTAAACTTCGCTGTTTTGTTAACTTTTGTAACCGTGCCAATTAATACTGTTTTATTACCTGCATTTTCAAAGCTAAACCTAGAAAATGACCCTAGTTTGATGCAGACAATCTATGCTTCCTCAGTAAAATACACTGCACTACTGTTAATACCTGCTACCTTGGCAATTATGGTGTTGTCAACACCATTAGTAAATACACTTTTTGGGTACGATGTAACAGGTGAACCTAAATATGCTTTTGCACCACTTTATCTCACCTTAACTGTTGCTTACTATATACTTTCTGGAGTTGGTATTTTAAGCGTAGGAAATTTTCTTGCTGGCCTTGGCGAAACCAAATTACTTATGAAGCAAGGCTTACTTACTTTAGTAGTAGGTGTTCCATTAGCAGTTATCTTAATTCCTTCCTATGGAATAGTTGGTGGCATAATAGGTTCCACTCTTTCAGGTATACCAAGCATGATTTGGGGCTTATGTTGGATCTGGAACAGATATAAAGTAAAAACTGACTACAAATCTTCTGCCCGAATAAGTATAGCCTCTATCGCTGCCGCAGTTATATCTTTCATTTTCCTGCAATTGTTTGCATCTTCAGACTGGTTAAACCTACTGATAGGTATTGGCATATTCTTAGTAGTCTACTTAGTAAGTGCCCCTCTTGTTGGCGCTATTAATCAAGCTGATGTTAATAATCTTCGAACGATGTTTTCCGGATTAGGTCCTGTTTCCAAAATAATAGATATTCCATTAAAGTTTATGGAACAACCTTTAAAAATTCGACATAAACAGAATTTAGATAAAAACGCAATTTTGAAATAAAATAGTTCTACTACAATTGTGTAAATAGAAAATATGCTGCTCAATTTCAACTAAATTAACGTCTGCAGCCTCTAATTTTTATATAACATTGCTTTATGAACGCTTAACAACTTTCATTATTGGTAATTAAAAAAGATAAATTATCATTGTTTTATTATCTGACTTCTTATTTAGTAACTTCTTGGAAAACGCTGCTATTAATAATTAGTAGACCAAAATGTTACTATACCAATTTAGCCATTTGCCATAGTTAGATTCTAAAGAAAATTGAAATTGAGCTTTGTTGGTATTATTAGACTATGTAATCTTAATGTTTTGTTTTGAGCATTATAGCTGCATTGCGTTTTTTAGAAATTTTGATCTGAAGTTAAATGCCGTTTGGTAAGTGTTATTATTTGCCCAATAATCAGTGGGTTTCTGTATTTATGCCGAATGCGCATTATGCTATTATGCTTTATTATGTTGCATTTGGCAGTGAGAAATTTAGTGTTCTGATATTAACAGAGTTAGCGTTGATTGGACCTGTTTTATTTGCCGTATTTTGTAAGTTATTACATCTTTTAATTCTTTCATTGTATCGGCTTTTACTTTAATTATCAAATCATAGACTCCATAAGAAACAAATGCTTGTTCAACACCTGCTATGTTTTTAACTTGACTTAGTACAACATCTTCTTCTCCGCCTTCAACATTAAGTAGAATGTATGCTTGAATCATGAAAATCTCCCATTATGTAGCACATATTCACTTACTAAAAACTGTTATGCCTAAATAAGAAAAAATTGTACCATGCTGTAAATGTATTTCGATTTCTTTCAATACATTTTTTATTGAACATAATTATTGTTAGAAAAATTTGATGACGAAAACAACCAGTCTGATCTTCTAATTTTTCTTTTTTTTAAGTAGATTATCTAATTAAGGTGGCAAGTAACAAATAGTGGTTAAAAAAAATACTTTCTATTTGAGACTGTAAAAACTCTTTTTGCCTTAAAATGTGTTTGTTGATTTTTTCTAAAATGTTATGTACGTTGACGTGCTTGCTTTATGTCTGCTTATTGATATAATTGCTTACATATTCTAAAATATTATATGTGCCTTTTATTGAACTAGTAGAAATCCAATTTATCTTGTATTTATGTTCTATTAAGTGTTGCTTCTTATAGTTTATGAAAAAACTATTAGAATTTTCATAGAATATGTGCGTTTTACTTTTCTTTTGAATATCACCTTTTCAGTACAAAGGGTATATGTGTTACGTCTATGATTTATAAAATATTATACTTGGTGAAAGTGTTGACTGTTGTTAAATGTGTTGACTGTGGGAATTCGTTTAAAGTTGCGGATTCAATCCAAGAAGGTGACTTAGTGCATTGTCCTGCATGTGAAGCGGACTATAAAATTAAGGTTAAGAATGGAAAAATTGCTCTTGAAGAATCAGATTATGACAGCGAGGATTTCGGCGAACTATAAAATTCTGTCCTTTGAAATCTAACTTAATACTAATTTTTATTTACTATTAGGAGTTACGCAGTTGGTTTTTTAGGTTTGTTTTTGCTTTTATTATGTGGTGA
>CAYSWL010000035.1:0-21079 GCA_964434745.1 uncultured Candidatus Bathyarchaeia archaeon
AGAGGATAGGAGCCTCAGTCCTACGCCTTTGACCATGCTGGGCGACCTCCGCATGTTTTTACTTTAAACCAGCAAGGTGCAGATAATACAATTATGCTGGTATTAAAAGGCTTTACGTTAGAATTACACAATTTAGATATGATTAACTAATAGACACATAGATAGAAGCTGTTTAAAGATATATTAGATTGGTAATGATTTGGTACTTTGATAGAGTACTCTTACATACAAAACTGCTGATTATGAACCCAGGATAACCACCAAGTGGTGATGTAAAGAGAGAGTATCATTGCAACATTTTAAAACAACAAAAATCTTTTTTCGCACCATTTAACCAACTTATAGAGTAAAATACGTAACTTAGTAAAAACAAATCACGTAATCCTGGTGGAAGTGTAAAAGACCGCATCGCACTAAGCATGATAAACCAGGCAGAAAAAACAAACCAACTAAAACCAAACAGCACCATAATAGAACCAACCAGCGGCAACACCGGCATAGGACTAGCCATAACAGCAGCAGTCAAAGGCTACAAACTAATACTAACAATGCCAGAAACAATGAGCACAGAAAGAAGAAACAATAACTCACAGAGCAAAACTAATCAAAGACCAACAAGCTCATTTAAACTACAATAATTCAAAGAATCAAGCGCCCAAAAAGGCATCAACTAATAATAGTGTAAAAACAAATAACACAAACAAAAAAGCTACGCTTTTCTTATATTTATCTAAATCTAATTAAAAAGGGAAGGAAATCAAAATGAGTGGTAGCTCCAACACAATACCATCGAAAAAACAAGACCAATGCATAAATTATGAAACATATACATGGAATCCAGAGAAAATGCTTGACGCCTTAATGAAAGGTCAAGAGAAATTAGAAAATAATTGGGTTGAAAATGGGCTGCCTAGACTAGTTGATACAATAATGGAAAATTATGAAACTTTTGGAGGTATGGACCACCTTTCAGGCAAAGACCTACCTTCGAAAAAGGCAGTCATAGAAGTTCTTGAAGATATGTTAACAATAATGTTCCCGGGATTTTTAGGTAAAAAAGAAATTACAAAATCAAATATAAAATACAATCTGGGCAATACGTTAAATGAAGTTTATTTGAAGTTAACTGCTGAGGTAGAAAAAAGTCTTAAACATATATGCAGAAAAAGTAAACTATGCCCAGAAGATGTTTGTAGAAGACGTGCAGAAATTGTAGTTAAAGAACTTCTTGAAAAAGTGCCCGAGATACGCGAGCTTCTTGGCGGAGATATTGAATCAGCATATAAAGGCGACCCGGCGGCAGTTAGCACTGAAGAAGTGATTCTTAGCTATCCATACGTTTTAGCAATCACAACCTATCGAATAGCTCATGAATTATATCTACGTGGAGTACCTTTGATTCCAAGGATAATGAGTGAATATGTTCACGCCCAAACAGGTATTGATATTCATCCGGGTGCAAGAATAGGTAGAAACTTTTTCATTGACCATGGAACAGGTGTAGTTATTGGTGAAACTACCGAAATTGGTGATAATGTAAAAATCTACCAGGGTGTTACTTTGGGAGCATTAAGTTTTCCTAAAGACGAGAAAGGCAACATAATTAAAGGACGCAAACGCCATCCAACTATCGGCAATAATGTTGTTATTTATTCTGGAGCCACATTGCTAGGGCCCGATGCGATAATAGGAGATAATGTAGTTATAGGCGGCAACGTCTGGATAACAGCGCCTGTGCCATCAGGAACTAAAATAACAATATCGCCACCAGAGCAGAACATAAAAAAAGAAAAATGCTAGCGACATCCAAGACCCATAATACTTTTTTGTTATTTATAGTTAATGCCACTATTATTTAGATTGAAAATTTTAGTTTCCTATTTGAATGTGTTGTTCTTGTAAGCACCCCCTTTTTAAGTAGGCAATAAAAGAAATCTAATTAGTTCTGACTTAAACTATAATAAGGTAAAGAAAAAAGTAAGCAAGTAATAAGAAGGTGCCTCTTAAATGAGACGAAAGTTCTCTTTTACAGTTTGAATAACAACATGTGTATTGGTACGTTCAACGTATGGCAAAGCGAGTAAACGCTTAGTAAATGCGCCTAAATCTTCTCTGGTTTTAAATTTGGCAATAATTACAGCGTCAGTTAAGCCTGTAACATCATAAACGCTACATACGTTGGGAATTTTAGATATCTCATTTTCTGTCTCGACAAGTCTGCCTTTTGCAACGGTAATCTCTGTAACTACAGTAAGCTCGTATCCAAGCCGTTCATGATCCAAAATTACTGAATATCCTTTGATTAGCCCCTCGTCTTCCATTTTTTTAATTCTTGAAAGTACTGTACCAACTGATACGCCAACGTTCTTTGCTATTTGACGGCTTGAGAACCTGGCATCTTCAAGAAGAGCTTTTAGAATCTTTAAGTCTACATCACTTAGCTCCATAACTAATAACTTCCTGCACGTTTTTTCAATGAGACCAACCTTTTTGGAACATTCTTTTAATTATCACACGAGTACGTTTATAAAAGTTTAGCTGGCAGATACAGCCACAAATTTAAAGGCACAGTGATTCTGTAGTTCGTTAAAAAAGCTAAAACTCTGTTGATTTAATCTCTATAACGGAGCAATATTAAATTAGTAGACTAAGTCCCCAATGTAATCGTGAGCGGCAGTAAGATGCAAAATAAATATGATACAATATTGGTTCTGGATTTCGGAGGGCAATACTGCCATCTAATAGGCAGAAGAATCAGGGAACATGGTGTCTACTCAGAAATTGTCCCTTCTGATGTAACTTCCAAAGAAATAGAGGCATTAAGTGAAAAATTTAACGTTAGAGGTATTATTCTTTCAGGTGGACCATCCAGCGTTTATGGCCCTAATGCACCGCGTATTGACGCTAAAATTTTAGAATTGAATCTTCCTGTGCTGGGTTTATGTTATGGCCATCAACTTTTAGCTCAAATTATTAAAGGTAAAGTTGAACCTGCAACATGTAAAGAGTACGGAATAGCTGAAGTTAACATAGACAAACCGGAAGGCGTGTTAAACGGTTTAGGTAATAAAGAAATTGTATGGATGAGCCACGGTGATACTGTCTTACAATTACCACCTGACTTTGAACAGTTAGCACATACTTCAAACTGCCCTGTTGCTGCATATAAACATAAAACAAAACCTATCTATGGCCTGCAATGGCATCCTGAGGTCATACATACTAAGAATGGAGAACTTATGCTCAGTAATTTTATCTTTGAAGTCTGTAAATGCGAAGCAAATTGGAAAATGGAAGACATAATAACTAAAATGATTGACGAAATAAAAACTGATGTAGGCGATTCTACAGCTATAATTGGGTTAAGTGGAGGTATAGATTCTAGCGTTGCAACCGCACTTGCTGCTCAAGCACTAGGAGATAGATTAACAGCAGTCTTTGTTGACCATGGTTTAATGCGGGAAGGCGAACCTGAAGCAATCAGCGAGACGTTTAAAAAATTTAATATTAACTTCATAGTTGCAAACGCCCAAATAAGATTCATGGATAAACTCAAAGGCATAATTGAACCTGAGAAGAAACGTAAAGTAATTGGAGAAGAATTTATACGGGTTTTTGAGGAAATAGCTGAAAAGTCAGGTGCAGAATTTTTACTCCAGGGAACAATTTACCCAGACAGAATCGAGTCAGGTTTTCGAAAGAACTCTGATATAATAAAATCACATCATAATGTGGCCGGCTTACCATCAAATATTAAATTCAGAAAAATTGTTGAGCCTCTACGTGATTTGTATAAAGATGAGGTTCGCAAAGTTGCCAAAATGTTAGGTTTACCAGACGCACTTGTTAACAGGCAGCCATTTCCAGGACCAGGGTTAGCTGTTAGAATAATAGGCGATTTAACTGAGGAAAAAGTTGCAATAACTAAAAAGGCAGACGCAGTAGTGCGTGAAGAAATTGAAAACGCAGGATTACAACAAACTTTGTGGCAGTACTTTGCCGTTTTAACTGATACTAAAGCCACAGGAGTAAAAGGCGATGCAAGAGCCTATGGTTATGTAGTTGCAGTCAGAGCTGCAGAAAGCCGTGAAGCTATGACAGCTAATTTCGCAGAGATACCTTATTCAGTGTTAGAAAAGATTTCGACAAGAATAGCCAACGAAATCCCTCAAGTTACACGCGTTGTATACGACATAACCCATAAACCGCCTGCAACAATAGAGTGGGAATAAAATCCCACTTTCAAACGGTTTATATTCAAAAGTCAACGTTAGTATGATTACTAGATGTTGGAAGTGACTTCTGCTGAAAGCATTAATTCTAATAGGCGGGTTTGGCACTAGACTAAGACCATTAACCTGCACAAGACCAAAAGCTCTTTTTCCGATAATTAATAAACCATTGCTGCAGTGGACCTTTGAGCAGCTTGGCCAAAATGGAATAAAAGAAGTTGTACTTGCAGTAAACAAACAAACAGAATTTTATTTAAAGCAGTATCGACCTTCAAAATGCGGCCTTATAGTAAAGTATTCACGCGATCCTCCTAAAATGCCGCTTGGTACTGCAGGACCAATAAAGAAAGCTGAAAAACTAATAGGACATGATGAGCCATTCTTAGTTTTAAATGGCGATTTGCTTACAGACATAAAATATACAGAGCTCATTGAACAGCATAAAAAAGGCAACGCCATAGCTACAATTGCACTCCATGAAGTTGATAATCCTAGCCGATACGGCGTTGCTGAACTAGCAGAAAAAAACCGTATAAAACGTTTTATTGAAAAGCCAGCCTGTGGAACTGAACCGACTAAGCTGATAAACGCAGGTGTCTATATTGTGAGTCCAAAGATTTTTGATTATATTCCAGCAGATAGAGCAGTATCGATGGAAAGAGAAGTTTTCCCTAAACTGTGCGAAGAAGGCAAGCTATATGGACATATAACTAGCGGGTTATGGATAGATATCGGTAAGCCAGAAGATTATTTGCAGACTAATAAGCTTATAATGGATTCACTGCCAGATAGGCAGATAAAATATAATGGCAGCAAGACAGAACTTAAAAATCCAGTTGTAATAGACAAAGGTGTTTCTATAGGCGAAAACTGTGTAATCGGACCATATGTAGTGCTTGGCAAGAATATTTCTCTAGGAAAAAATGTCCATATTCAAAATTCGGTTATTTTCCAAGATACAAAAATTGACGATAACGCCTCTATAGACGGTGCACTCATTGGAGAGGGTGCACACATTGGGAAAGGCACAAAAATCACAAAAGGTTGCATAGTCGCAGATCAAGCCAAAGTCAACTGTGGCATTACCTTACCAGAAGGATTCTTCGTCTGCCCGGCTAAGGAAGTATCTGAAAACATATTAAAATCTAATAACATGTGTTAGACAGCGGAAGAATAAAATTATGACTCAGCAAAAGCTTTTTGGTACAAACGGAATCAGAGGACTAGTTAACATAGAATTAACCCCGGAAATGGCAGTCAAAGTTGGGTTAGCCATTGGCACATTTTTTGGAAATAAAAAAAACCTGTTAGTCGGCCATGATGCACGTACTAGTGGCGCAATGTTATCAAGAGCAGTTATTTCAGGATTAACAGCAACAGGCTGTAATGTTTTCTTTGCAGGTATGGCGCCTACACCATCATTACAGTTTGCAGTAAAGAATCATAAAATGGACGGCGGAGTAATAATAACTGCATCTCACAACCCTCCAGAATATAACGGAATTAAAGCCATCTGGAGCGATGGCATAGAAATAAGCCATGAACAAGAAACTGAAATTGAAAACATATACTTTGAAAATAAAATTCAATTCACTGAATGGAACAAACTAGGTATTGTCCGAGAGTTGCCTGGCATAAACGACGAATATGTTGAAGCTATCAAAAAACATGTAAATGTGTCAAATATAGCTCAAAAACACTTTCATGTAGTAGTAGACGCAGCGAACAGTGTAGGTGGACTAACCGCACCAATTCTTATGCGAGAGTTAGGCTGTAAAATTACAAGTATTAACGCAAATATAGATGGAACATTTCCAGGTAGAATGCCTGAACCACGTCCAGAAAATCTTGCTGAACTTTCGCGAACAGTCATAGCATTAGGTGCAGATTTAGCTGTAGCTTTTGATGGTGATGCGGATCGATCAATTTTTGTTGACGAGACAGGCCAAATTAATATGGGTGACAAGACTTTTGCAGTTGTACTAAAACAGTTTCTAATTGAAAACCCAAATTCTCAGATAGTTACTCCAGTAAGCTCATCTACCTTAATCAAGGATACTGCAGATGCTGCTAAAGGCGAAGTTATTTGGACTAAGGTTGGAAGCGTAACAGTATCTCAAAAAATGAAAGAAATAGGCGCCAAATTGGGTGGAGAAGAAAACGGTGGAGTATTTTATGGACCTCACCAAGCAGTTCGGGATGGCGCCATGACCACTGCCTTACTGCTTAATATTATGGCTAAAACTGGAAAGACATTATCACAGCTAATTTCTGAGCAGCCGCAGTACTTTATTGAGAAAGGAAAAATAGAATGCGCAGATGACAAAAAACCAGTTCTATTAAGTAAACTGCTTGAACAACTTCAAGGCATGAACGTAAACACACTTGATGGTGCAAAAATCTGGTTTGAAGACAAAAGTGCCATATTATTAAGACCTAGCGGTACAGAACCTACATTTAGGTTATACGCGGAAGCAAAAAGTCAAGAAAGAGCAGTTACTTTAATTCAGGAATACACCGCGAAACTTAAGAAAATTCTTGAAACCATTTAAGAAAGCACACATTTGTAAAGGTGACGATCACCTTGCCCGCAGCCCTACACCTAAAAATTGAAGACATAGATACGCCGGATAAACGTGCAAAATACACGGTAAGTATTTTGGGGTGTGGGCTTAACGGCGTTTTTTATGCTATTGCATTTGCAGAAGCAGGCTATAAGGTAATATGCATAGACGCAGACCAGAGTACAGTTAAAAAATTCTCAAAAGGTATAGTACCACTTGCAGGACGCGAGGTAGAAACCAAACTAAAGTCATTTATAAAAAAAGAGAATATAACATCAACAAGCGAAACGAAAAATGCAATAGCTAAAAGTGACATAATACTAATAACAGCTAATTCAAAAGTAGACCAGAGAAACATAGATTATTCTGAAATTACCAACTATTGTAAACAAATTGGTGCATCACTTCAAAAAGAGAGCCTGGTTGTATTCTGTGAAATTGTAGGATTAGGCGTAATTAAAAATGTTGTTAAGGAAACTTTGGAGAATACATCAGGACTTAAAATAGGAAAAGACTTTGGGCTAGCCTATAGCCCGACCCAAGATTTGGTCACACAAAAGGTAAAGTTAGGAATAAAAAATATAGTCGCTGCAGCGTTAGATAAAGGCAGTTTGGATTCAGTAATCACAATTCTCAACTCAATTAACATTAAAGATATCAAAGCGACAATGAATATTGAGGCAACAGAGCTAGCTGCTCTTTTTCAAGCAGCTAAACGGGAAGTCAATTATGCTTTGATTAACGAGTTGGCTATATTATGCGAAAACACTGGCGTAGATTATCTTGAAACTACAAAGTTAATATCAGAAAACTGTGACGCTAATTTTGTTAAGCCAACAATTCTACAAGATTATAACCAGAGCGTGTTGGATCTACTTGAGGAAAGCGCTGAAAATGTTGATGTAAAACTTAAATTACCGTCAATTTCCAGACAGGTAAATGTGGACATGATTAAACATGCAGTTAATTTGACGCAAAATGCATTAAGAAAATGTGAAAAAACGTTACGTAGAGCAAAAATTGCAGTTATAGGTACGACTATCCCTGGGTCAGCTAATCTCAAATTTATTGAGATGCTTGAAGCAAAAGGTGCAAAAATTAATCAATATAATCCACTAAGTTCTGAAGCTACATTTATCGAGCCTGAACGCGTTGCTAAAAAAACTATTGCTGAAACAGTAGAGGGCACTGACTGTATAGTGATCTTAACCGAACAAGATCAACTTAAACGATTAAACCTTAAGAAGATGAAAGCTATAATGAAAACACCAGCAGCAATTGTAGACTTGACTGGGATAATTGAGCCAAATAAGGCTCAAGAGGAAGGATTCATGTACATAGGACTAGGAAGAGGATCATATAAAAAATGAAGAAAATAGGAGTAGCAGTAATAGGGACAGGATTTTGGGGAAAAAACCACGCACGGGTCTATAAAGAACTGCAATCAACAGATCTTGTGGCTATATGTGATGTTAATGCTGAAAGAGCTAAAGTTATAGCAAACCAATTTGGCGTAAAGGCCTACACTGACAGCACACAGATGCTTAAAGACCCTGAAGTTAAGGCAGTCAGTGTTTGTACATGGTCAACTATGCTTGCACAGGAAGCTCTAAAAGCGCTTTGTGCAGAGAAACATGTGCTTGTAGAAAAGCCAATGGCAACTAACATAAAACAAGCGCAAAAATTGCTGAAAACCGCCCAAGCAAATGGTTTACATTTGACAGTAGGTTTTCTTATGCGTTTTATTCCAGGAATACAAAGTATTCGCGAAGCTGTAGTAAGCAGAAAAATTGGCGATATGGTATCTGCTACAGCGAAAAGGGTATCACAATGGCCAGAAAGGATTGGAGATGTAGGCGTAGTCAAGGACACGGCTATTCATGACATAGATATAATGCGTTATATATCTAATGAGGATCCTGTAAGTGTTTATGCAAAAACAGGAAATATGCGACATAAGCAGTTTGAAGATTATGCTCAAATAATGCTTACATATGAAAGCGGAAAAAGTGCATTTATAGAATCCAATTGGCTTACACCGTATAAAATTAGAAATCTTAGTGTTACTGGCAGTGATGCCATCATGCGGCTAGATTATATAACGCAAGAGTTGTGGGTTGAAAACGCAAAAGAATCTTTGCAGCCACGAGTTCCATTCCAAGAACCGCTGAAAATGGAACTACAACATTTTGCAGAATGTATACAAGAAAAAAAGAGACCGCTTATAACAGGCGAAGATGGCATAAAAGCGCTACAAATTGCCATTGCAGCATTAGATTCTTCAACAAAGAAAACAGCTATAAAAATAAAACCGCTGTAAACAGGCATGTAAGGAGTTAACCTTTCAAATTGAAAGGTTTACCTTCACTTACTATCTGCTCAGGAGCTTTTTCTTTCCATTTTTTCAAAAACGGCAAATCCTCATTTTGCTTTCTTAACTCATCAGGCAACATCTCAGGAATCTCTTCACGAATAGGATACCAACGCAAACACTTAGGACAAACAATCAAACCCTCAACAACCTCATCTTTCTCCTCAAACACAAAAAGATCAAGCGGATGATGCTTATCAATAGGACAAGCAAGAATCTCCATCAATTTCCTTTTCATCAACAATTCACTTACACAAATATCTCTATGCCAGATTATTAAAACTTATCAAACACCTTTAATGAGCACATCAGCAACTATGTGGTACTTGCTAGGTCCTACCCTTCTTACTTCACGGGCGAAAGCTACTTCGAAGTTTACATTAAGGCTGGAAAGCCGTTCTACCAGTTTTTGTTTAGTAACATCTATTGCATCTTGGGTTTTTTTAGCACGCTCAAACCCATGAAAATGAATCCACCCATTTGAGGATTTAAGCGCACATACTGCAGCAGGTAAATACTCAAGAGCTTTCTCAGGAAGAGGCATAAGTACTCGGTTAGCAATACCACATAATTGGGCTTCTACTATTGCTTTTGAATCGCCAAGGATAGGAACGACTTTACCAGTAACTTTGTTAATCTTTATGTTTTCTTTCATATAATTAACTGCAAAAGGATTAATGTCAATTGAATATACTTTAGCTGAAGCTACTTGCTTTGATATTAGTAAAGAAAAGCAACCAACTCCTGCAAACATGTTTATGACAATTTCTGATGGCTGAACTAATTGTGCAATACGTCTATGTTCATGTGAAAGTCTAGGAGAAAAATAACAGGATTGTAAATCTACTGCGAAGAGACAGCCAGATTCTTTATGGACGGTATGAGTCCTGTTTTCGCCAGCTACATGAATTAGCCTGCGTGTCCTATAGTCTCCGCTTACACTGTCTATTTGAGTTAAAACGACTTTTACATTTTTATGCTTATTCAATATTGCTTCTGCGACAATAGAAGCGTTTACCACAGAATCTTCAGGCATCTTTATGACCGCAATATCACCTACTATATCAAAAGAGTTATAGACAGATCTAGGTGTGCTGCCTGATGCAAGAACGCAGGAAAGAGTTTGTCTTAGTCTCTTACGCACGCTTTGCCCTTCATTAATTAATACTGCACTGGAAACGTTTAAAAGCAAAATACTTTTCCTTTGTAGCAGAGGAAGCTTTCATGGAAAAATCAGGAATTATTTATGAATGCATGCGTTGTGGATCACGTGTTCCAGCAGATGAGATTGAACTCCGTGGTGGGGAAACAAAATGCATTATTTGCGGCTACAGGATTTTGAAGAAAGTTAAGCCGCCAGTAGTAAAAAGAATTCAAGCCAAATAAAATGGATATGACGCGTCTTAATATGACGCTATGTACCGTTTTATTTTTTATTTATTTATTTTTAGGGTAATTTAATAGAAGTCTTTGTCTCCGAATTTGCGAAGTGCTTTTCCTTTAAGTTTTACTGATGGCGTATCATCAATATCTTCAAAGTCTCTTTCCACCGTTCGACGTTTTACAGTTTCGCCACAAATTCCGCCTGGAAGTAAACGCCGTTTCATACACATAGAATATGTACACTTAGTAACGTTACAAAGTTCTTCAGTATCTCTGCACCAGACTCCGTCACGACGATAAAAGACAGAGTTTTTTGCGCATTTAAAGGCCGAACACGTTGGAGAACAAGCTTTTTTTGCTTGAGCCAATAGACATACCTCATCAAGTAAGAGAATTTAACGTTGCATTATTTAATGGATATTAAGTAAAATAAATATAAACTTTTTTCCAAAAAAGGGAATAGTGGAATGTTGTTTTTATTTTTTGCGCTGTAACTTATGTCCTGTTTTTTTGTAAACTACGATAGCGGCAAGCAATAGAATTATGATGACAAGAATTATTATTGTTGCAAATACGCTTAACCCCATTACTAGTCCGCCTAAGTAAACAAAGTTTGCCATAGAAAGCTGAACTGTACTAATTGATGTAACTTCTATGTTTGTCGAAACATGAGAGCTATCGTTATCAGATAAGTATGCAGTAACTACGTAGTTACCGCCGACTATACCTTCAAAAGTTACAACACCATCATTTTGGGTTACTTTTGTTGATACAGCGGTACCTGAACGGCTAATTTGGACATTAACATTAGACATTGGGTTTCCAAAGTAATCAACAATTTTAACTGTAAGTTTAAGGTCATAAAGGCTGCAACGAATTTGGCTTTGTGTATCACTGAATACATTAAGTACAGTCTGGTTTAACAGAGCATTATCTGATGTATAGACCTTGGTTAGGTACTGACCAAAAATTACTTGAAATTGTGCGGTTCCGGAGCTATCAGTTGTTGCGCTGTAGAATATACCACTGCCCTGTTCAACTAGTTCAACACGTACGTTTGGAAGGCTATTATAGTTGGAATCAACTGTTTTCAAGGATAATGAACGAGTTGGGCAGATTACTGTTACATGATAGGATTCTTGTTCAGGTAAACGGCTAATAGTATTGTTACCTGAGTTAAATGTTGCACCATATTTTGAAGCAGTAATTGTGTATTGTGCATCTGGTAAGGTAGAGGGTAGAGTGTATGCTCCGGAAATATCTGTTTGTCCTGTAACTGAAATTGTCTGTGATGCAGCTGTACCGTATTTGATAGTTATGTTCAAATCAACATAAGGTATGGTAGCTTGATTGTTGGTTTGGTCTGCTAGCACGGTTACGATAAGGTTTGTTAATTTACATGTTACGTCAAAGCTGCTAGCGCCAGTTAGAGAGATTTGGCGTTCACCAACTTTAACATCATTCCAATATGCAGATACCGTGTAGGTTCCGGCTTCAAGATTGATAACTGCAGAACCAGTGATAAATGTAGTTGCGTTGTAGAACAGATCGTTATGGGCATCATGAACTTGAATTACTATATCGGATACAGCATCGCCAGCTAAGTTTAAAGCTATGAAAGTTACAGGATAACCTAAAAGCTCGAACTTCTGAGTATCAATAACTGCTTTGGCTTCACCTTGAGGAGTAATTGTGATATTATAACTTCCTAGTGCGGCAGTAGATGGAATAGCCCAGGTAGTGTGTATAATACCTTGGCTTGAGGCTGATAATGTTTGGGTAAGCAGAGTTGTAACGTTATTTTTTATTGTCAATATTGCTGTTTGGCCTGCTTGATAGCCTACTGCATTTATTGTTATCACTTCATCTCGATGGTATTCGGTTTTATCTGTAATTCCTAACGTAAAAGTGGATTGACCTAAATTCTGAGATTGGTTAAAGTACACTGTATAAGTTCCAGCATATATTGAGCTAGATCCTGAAGGGGAAAAACTGGAACTAGGGAAGGTTAGTTGGGTATGTGCTGAACCTGAAGAAGAGGTTGTCAGTGTAACTATCTGTGTATATGTAGCATTAAGAGGTGCTGGCTGCATAATTGTTATGTTAGCAGTCTGAGTTGTGTTAGGTACACCTCCTGTGATAGAGACATTTAATACTACATTATCGCCTGCTTGGAGCTGCTCAGGAGCAACAGGGGCAATAACGTTAGCAGTATAAGCAGCTTTTACAGTAAAGCGAACATTATCTGTAGTATTCATATTATAAGTAACATCTGTAAAGCGAATTTCATAGGTTCCGGCAACAACATCAGGAATTGTAAAGTTTGAGGCTACATAATATCCTGAAGCAGTTCCATTATCAACTAATATATCGCCAAAGTAAACCAAGTATCGCCCATGCGCTGTAGGTATGACTCCCTGAGCGGTTACAGCTTGGCCTACAGTTCCAGAAGTTATTGAATAAATGTCGCCTTGCTCGACAACCTGTATTACATAAAAGCCAAGTGAACCTTGGCCGCTAACATATGAGAAAGACGTGCATAATAAGGCAGCACTCATCAAAGCTATAAGAGCAAATGTGACGAATTTTTGTTTCAAGCTAAACATTCCCCTATATACAGTAAAGTTACTAGTGAGATTGAACATCTAACTATCCAAGAACATTTTAAACTTTGCCTTTCAAATCAAATAGGCAAGTTCAATATGATTTATGAGCACTTTAAAGGCTAACATCATCGTCATTATCTAATGCAAGTATGAAATCAGCAATTGTTATTAGGATATATCAAATGTTCTTTTTGTATCGGGGGTTTTATAAAACTCTTTTACTATGTAGGATAAACTATTAGTCTTGGTCTGAAAAGCCTTGGATAACCTTGTTCCTGAGCAGCTTATACAGGTATTTAAGAAACAGAAATACCACTTGGTAGGAAGGCACTCAGCAATTAAAAGATGCGGGTGGCTTTATAGAACTTTAATTCAAGACAGGCCATGCTATAAAGAGAAGTTTTACGGAATAAAAACGCATCAATGCATCCAGATGTCACCTGCAGCATTTTACTGCACCCAGCAGTGCCTATTTTGCTGGAGGGCTCAAAATGGCGATTTACAGATCACATGGGATGAACTTAAGTTGCCAGAATGGGATACTCCAGAGGAAATTGCGCAGGGAATTTTGGAGGCTCAACAGAAGCTTTTAGGCGGCTACAATGGTAACCCAAAAACAAATCTTCAAAAACTTAGGGAAGCACACAGGCCGCGGCATGTAGCAATAAGTCTAACAGGAGAACCTACTATGTATCCGCCATTAGGTGAGTTAATCCGCACTCTTCATAGCAAAGACTGCACCACTTTTTTAGTTACTAATGGTACATTTCCAGATAAGCTCTCCGAATTAAGTAAAGAACCTACTCAACTTTATGTTTCTGTTTGCGCACCAAATGAAGAAACCTATAAACAAGTTTGTCGACCTCAGATACCTAATTTGTGGAGTAAGCTAAATGAGTCGTTGTTATTTTTACCTAGCTTTAATTGTCGCACCGTAATACGTATGACGCTTGTGAAAAATCAGAATATGCATGACATTGAAGGATATGCTAAACTTATCGAAAAAGCAGACCCTAGTTATATCGAAGCGAAAGCATACATGCATGTTGGGTTTTCTAGCTTACGATTAGGTTTTGATAATATGCCTACACATAATGATGTTACTGAGTTTGCTCAAAAGCTAGCCGAGAAAACAGGATATAGTATTGTTGATGAGGCAACCGATAGCCGTGTAGTATTATTAAGTAAAAAAGGCAAGCCAACTCGGTTGAGCACTTAAAAATGAGCCTGATTGTCAAATCATTCATTTTTTTTACTGCATCATTTACGTGTAAACACAGAGGATTAAAACATGAATGAAAGCCTTAAATAGTAATTTTGTAGTCCCCTAAATTTGAATTAAAAATTCAATTAAGAGAGGACGAATATGGTAAGTGATGGCAGAGGGCGTCTTTTTCGAAGAAAAGACGGAAAATATCTAGTCTATTTGCCAAAAGACTTAGCAGAAGACAGTATGTTCCCATTTAAAGGAGCTGACTCAATTTTTGTCAAAGTCGGCTTTAAGCTGGGAGATACTAAGCTAGTCGTTGAGAAATGGGCTGGGTCGGAAGAGCCAGAAACCTAATAGAAAGCCTATTAGGATAATCTATCTTCTATTTTTTATCAGCATAAAATAAGTGGGCGGACTTGAAATTTTGTCATCTTTAAAAAATTTATTGGAAGAAGTAAAACGTGAACTTACTGCCAAAGAAGAAATGCGTGAAGAAGTACAAGATAAAATGCGTAAAGCCACTAGTCTCTCAAAACAGGCCATACTGCTTAGTCACCAAAAAAGGCTCAATGAAGCTAATACGCAACTAAAGAAAGCTACTGAAATAATAAGTGAACTAAAAGAGACCGCAAAAAAGTATCCTGCCATTATCTACGGTGGTATGTTCAGCGCGGCACTTCAGGAGTACTCTGAAGCATGTATCTTTGTAAACCTAATAGAAAAAGAACAATTTGTAACACCTAAAGAAATAGACATGCCACCAGCTGACTATGTGCTAGGATTAGCTGATGTTGTAGGAGAACTACGTCGCTTAGCACTTGATGCCCTACGTGAGGGCGATGTGGAAAAAGGAGAGAAATGTCTTCACACTATGGACGAAATTTATGTTGAGTTAGAAGCCATGGACGAGGCATATATGTATGTATCAGGATTAAGGAGAAAAAATGATGTCTCACGCAGAATAATTGAAGCCACTAGGGGTGATTTGACCCAGGAAGTACGTAGAAAAGTCCTCGAAGATCACCTGATACGTCTAGAAGAACAACTTAAACAAGACAGCTTAGAGTGAAGTTAACACTACAACCAAGTTTTCACTATTAAAATCCATAAAATAAGCTTATTGAAAATCAGAAAACAAAAAATGCGTAATATGTAGTAATGAGTGATGGGAAATGCCGTGTTAAACTCCAAACTAGTTGAATTAGCAAATAAGATTCAAGATGCAGAGCTAAAAAATAAAGTAATAAGCTTTCTAGAAAACCCTTCGTTTGTATTAAATGGCAAAGTCTATTCAGGTCCCTCATTTGATTCTTCACCTGGAGGCATGGCGTATCATCACAAATACGAAGGAGGATATATTGAACATGTTGTTGGTGCAGCTAAGATAGCTTTTGCGTTATGCGATATTACTGAAGAGGTTTATGAGGCTACTGTAAATCGTGACCTCGTGACAGCAGGCATTTTGCTGCATGATATCTTCAAACCTGCAACGTACTTGATAAAGGATGATGGAGATTTTTCAATGTCACCACTAGCTGATTATTTAGACCATATTTCTTTAGCGACCGCAGAGATGATTCGTCGAGATTTTCCTATAGAGTTAGTTCATATTGTTGCTGCCCATTATGGGAAACATGGCATAACTAAACCTCGAACAGTTGAAGCACTAATCTGCCACCTTGCAGATGATGTAGATTCTCAGTTGAATGGGCAAGTAATAGCTGCAGCAAGTTTTTTAGCCCAAAAAGCAACAGGAGAACAGCTGCACAGATTGTCCTCTAAAGAGGCTTTTAAGATTGTTCATGTTAAAGCAATTGAAGGCTGGAAAGGTGTGCAAAAAGAGGTAGAAAAATTAAAACAGCAAAGAGTAGCACAGAAAACTTAATACCTAATCTGCAAAGAAATGCACAAGGCGAACCGGTATGGAAACAAACACAACAACTGGAACAGAAAATAAATCTGAAATTCTAGAAACATCAGAAGCACAAGCTGCGCCTGAACAAAAAGAAATTTCATTTGAGGATTTTGAGAAACTAGACCTTCGAATAGGTAAGATAATTGAGGTTACTCCGATTCCTAATTCAAAGAAGCTTATGAAAGTCATGGTAGATTTTGGATCAGAAAAAAGACAAGCAGTTGCAGGACTTTTACAGTACTATAAACCAGACGAGCTCATTGGAAAGAAATGTGTTTTTCTGCTCAACCTGAAAAGACGCATGCTAGCAGGAGTAGAATCACAATGTATGATACTAGCTGCAGAAGATGCAGAGGGAAAAATTGCGGTGCTTCAACCTGAAAAAGACGTAATTGAAGGTGCAACAATCGGGTAATCTGACTTTTACTGTAAAATAATACAAATTTTATCATCAATTTTCTATTTTCTCTCCGGCAATTTTTAAGTATTTTTTTAGGAAAAAGTAAATTAGGGTAACAGACCACGTTAACTGTGCCTTTATCGAGGAGTAATTTATGACAGCTAACGAAGAAGCGCTTATGTGGGTCGAGAAGTACCGACCAAAAACTCTAGACGAAGTCGTAGACCTAAAAGACATAGTAGAAAGCCTGAAGGCGTTTATGAAAAACCCCAAAGTCATGCCGCACTTAATGTTTGCAGGTATTCCAGGCACAGGAAAAACAACGATTGCTTTATGTATAGCTCGAGAGCTATTTGGTGAGAACTGGAAGTCTTTCACTTTAGAGCTCAATGCGTCAGATGAAAGAGGCATAGATACTGTGCGTGATCGAGTTAAGGATTTCTCACGTTACAGCAGGGCAGCATTTGGTAACATACCTTTTGCGTTAATTATTCTTGATGAAAGCGACCAAATGACAGGCGCAGCACAAACTGCATTGAGAAGAATCATGGAAACTAGCTCACGAACAAGCAGATTCATACTCATATGCAATCAGTCAGGAAAAATTATTGAACCTATTCAGAGCCGATGTGCTATATTTCGCTTCTCAAAACTCGATCGTAAGGCCATGATAGAACACATGCATTTTATCGCAAAAAAAGAGAACGTTAACTTGGATCCAAAAGCAGCAGAACGTATTGTAGACTACGCAGAAGGAGATTTAAGGCACGCCATAAATGCGCTACAGACAGCCTCAGTTTATAAAGATGGCATGGTTGATGAAAAAACCGTTGAAAACGTGATCGGCGAAGTAAGCGGGGTACAAGTCCAAGTGATGATCAACAAAGCTTTGAGTGGCAACTTCATAGAAGCTCGAAAGAAAATGTATGAGTTAATGGGAGAATACGGCTTTTCTGGCTCAGAAATTATTCGCCAAATACAACGAGAACTATTTAAAATGTCATTTGTAACTCCTGAACAGAAAGCTGAACTGTCAAATCTAATCGGCGAATATGATTATCGCCTAACTCAGGGTGCAAACAGTGACATACAACTTAGCGCACTGCTTGCTCAATTCGCAAAAGTAGGTAATGTATCTCAAGGGGAAAGTAGTTGAAAAATGACCTCTTATGGGTCGAGAAATATCGACCACAAAAAATAGCTGATGTAATAGGAAATGAAGAAGCAAAAGCTACATTTGTTGAATGGTTAAAGAGCAAGCGACGCACAAAAAAAGCAGTACTACTATTCGGGCCACCAGGAGTAGGAAAAACTACTTTGGTAAATGCTGCAGCAATAGAGTATAGTTTTAGAATTATTGAGATGAATGCAAGTGATACACGCACTGAGAAAGCTATAAATAAAATAGCAGGACCTGCGACCTCATTTGTAGCCTTAGATAAATTTTCTAGTGAAAGCAAAGGAAATATTCTATTCCTTGACGAGGTAGACGGTATTGCTGGTAACGAAGACAGAGGCGGAGTTAGTGCAATAATAAAAATTGTAGAGAATTCTCGTGTACCAGTAATAATGGCTGCAAATAATCCTGATATAGAGAAGCTACGACCGCTCAAGAAAGTTTGTGCATTAATAAGATTCCATCAGGTACGCATACCATTAATAATTGCTACGTTGCAAAACATCTGTATAAAAGAGGGAATAAAAGCAGAATTTGAAGCTTTAGAAAAAATTGCTCAGAAAAGTAGAGGAGATGTACGGTCAGCAATTAATGATTTACAGAGTGTTGCTGAAGAGGGCAAAACATTAACTTTGCAAGATACAGCAGCATTAGGATTTAGAAATAAAGACGTTAGCATGAACGATACGCTAAGGAGCTACTTTTCAGTTAAGTCACTCGCAGAGGCAACAACTCTACTTAGCTATTCTAGCATAGACTATGATGACTTTTTAATGTCTGTAGGAGATAACCTGCCCCGCAGATATGCAAACTTTAATGATCTTGCTAAAGCGTATGAATTTGTCTCGAAAGCAGATGTTTACAGAGGCAGAATAGGCATGGAAGAATGGCATCTGCTAAGATACTTCTTTAGCTACATGGCACAAGCCGCAGCAGTATCACCTGCATCCTATAAACCGTTCGAGTTCATTTCGCCGCCCATTAGAATAATTACATTATTTTGGACAAAAGGCAAAAGGACTATGCTAGATAACATATGCGGAAAAATAGGTCAACAATGTCACGTTAGTAAAACGACCGCAAAAACCGATATAGTTCCATTCCTTAGAACCATATTAGCAAAACAAAAAACAAGCCCAATTGTAGAGTGGCTCAAATTGACTCCTGAGGAAGTAGAATACCTTAAGAAAATGAACAGACTATAGGAGAGGAGCCAAAACAATGATAGTTCTTAATAAAAAGGGTTTCAAATTACCTCGTGTTGAAAAAGATAAATTTATTTTACTGTTACGACTAGGATTGGCTTATAACCGGGAACAGGGAACATATAGCATAAGCAATCTAAATAACATAGAAAAACTTACTGATGCTCTCGCTAGCATCCTTAATACAGGTAAGGTAAGCTTTACTCAAACTTGCATAGCCTGTAGCAAAGACTTTGCTTGTTCAGAGTGTAAATACTATGAACTCTGTGAAACAAGAGATCTTCCTTTTCATTGTGTGTGTACTCAATGTCTTCGTGAGAAAAAGCCATTAAGTTAAGATTAAAAAGCAATATAATAACAACTGCCAAGAACATAACCATGAACACACTTTTTTATTATTTATTATCAATAAGGTACAGAATAAGCAGACATATGAAAGCTTAAAAAGTATTTTGGAAAAAATAATATAATACACATGTTTCGTTTATCTATCAACAGCATTCATTTTCATACATACAATGTATTGTACATATAATTAAATAAAGAGAGGAACATGTTTTCTGTTCAGAAAAACTAACCTGTCAATAAGGAGCACTAAAAATGTACAGTTCCCCTAAAGAATTCATAAATTACGTCAAGGAAAAAAACCCAAATCAACCTGAATTTCACCAAGCAGTTTCTGAAGTAATTGAGTCTGTTTGGTCTGTTGTTGAAAAAAACCCCAAATATCAGAAAGCAAAAATTCTTGAACGCATAATTGAACCTGAACGTATCATAATGTTCAGGGTAACTTGGGTCACTGATAAAGGTGAAGTGCAAGTAAACAAAGGCTACCGCATCCAAATGAACAGCGCCATCGGCCCATACAAAGGTGGTCTACGTTTCCACCCAAGCGTTAACCTAAGCATACTCAAATTCTTAGCCTTTGAACAGGTATTTAAGAACTCATTAACCACACTACCAATGGGCGGAGGCAAGGGAGGCTCTGATTTTGATCCTAAAGGAAAAAGTGATTCAGAAGTAATGAGATTCTGCCAGAACTTTATGATGGAACTTCAAAGATATATTGGTCCTAATACTGACGTTCCAGCAGGCGATATCGGTGTTGGCGGAAGAGAAATAGGCGCCATGTTTGGCATATACAAAAAATTACGTAATGAATTTACTGGAGTCTTGACAGGCAAAGGCCTCAACTGGGGCGGCAGCTTAATTAGACCAGAAGCAACAGGCTACGGTGCAACCTACTTCGCTGATGAAATGCTTAAAACTCGCAAGGAATCTTTCAAGGGCAAAATAGTAGCCGTCTCAGGTTCAGGAAATGTAGCTCAATACACTGTTGAAAAAGTTAACCAATTAGGCGGAAAAGTAGTCACACTATCAGACAGCGACGGAACCATTTATGACAAAGACGGAATAAATGATGCAAAACTTGCCTATGTTATGGACCTTAAAAACAATAAACGAGGACGCATTAGCGAATACGCAAAGAAGTACAAGAGCGCCGAGTATCTACCAGGCAAACGCCCATGGGGCATAAAATGTGACGTCGCATTCCCAAGCGCAACCCAAAACGAAATCAGCGCTGAAGATGCTAAAACCCTAGTTAAAAACGGCTGCATATGTGTATCTGAAGGCGCCAACATGCCAACCGAACCTGCAGGCATTAAAGTCTTCCTTGATAGCAAAATACTCTACGGACCAGGCAAAGCAGCAAATGCAGGCGGTGTAGCCACATCCGGTCTAGAAATGTCGCAAAACAGCTTACGACTATCGTGGACTAGAGAAGAAGTTGATGAGAGACTACACAACATAATGAAAGCCATTCACGCCACATGTGTTAAATATGGTAAAGACGGCGACTTCGTCAACTATGTCAACGGTGCTAACATCGGTGGCTTCGTCAAAGTAGCTGACGCAATGCTTGATCAAGGCGTAATTTAAAAGATTTAACTACATAAATATAAGTTAAAGATCGGAAGAGCGTCGTGTAGGGAAAGAGTGTAGGATAGGGTGGAG
>CAYSWL010000036.1:0-21049 GCA_964434745.1 uncultured Candidatus Bathyarchaeia archaeon
CACTCTTGACCTATATTACGATGCAAGAGTGTAAGGCATTTTCTGGATAGAACAGTGTTTAAAACTTTGTACGATATGTGCACAATTCTTTTTCATTAAACTTTGACTTAAATAATATTATGAGTGCATTTGGGATTGACTCTTGTTTGTGGTTTGCTTATGCTTTTTAAATACCCCTGCCAGGTACGTAAAGTTTACTAAAGCCCTTTAATTTGACAAACTATAACCCTAACCGTTTAAAGTTTCCCATACTATATTTTCGGCATATTTTAGCTGCTCAGAAAATATGCTGGTTCATTGACAAAAGTCATTATCATGACTTCCATACCCGGTTAAAAGTAAAAATATTCCCAATTCTATACTCCTTTAGAAGTAATTATGCATTAGTCTATCTAGCATGCTTAAATTAAGCATTATAGCGGTAACTTCTGCAAATATCGTTATTGAGACTGAGATTAAGGGTAACTTTGTTTAATAAGTTCACATAATGTTTTTTGATATACTTTTTAATAACTGTCCATCAACTGATTTTATGATAAAAGCCTGTTTTTGTAGTTAGTGTTCTTTTAGAGGAACAAGGTGTTCTTCAGTGAGAGTTAAAAGCTATTATGGCTACTTTTATTCTGTAGGCGAGTATAATGGGTAGCTGGTGTCATAGTGTTGCAGGCTTTTTTCGATCCGGCTTACGACTGGGTTCTAAGTTGAAGCTGGCGTACTTGATTCTTGTATTGGTTTTGCCTTCTCTTTTAGTGTCTTCTTCTGTTGCTACAGTTAATGCTATTTCCTATTTGGGGTGGGCTCAGGCAGATACTGGTGGCCAAGTGTTTGAATCTGATGGAATGCTAACTCTTTCTGGTGATGATAGAGCTGCTGGACCTAATCTTTACAAAGAATTTTGCCCTGAAACTGATTTTGAAGTATCTTTTCAGCTAAAAGCAGAAACACTTGGTGAAATTAACCGCGACCCTAACAGAGCTGGAGAAGGGTTTAGCTTTGGTTTTTCAACCAACAACGGTGCACCTTCTCATGGTGCAGCCTTTGAAATGCGCGCTCGATCTGGCGGCCAATTCTTAATGGTTTGGCATGATGATATTTGTGATTTATATGGCTGGAATTGTAATTGGGTTCCTTTCGTTTATAACGGCCTTGGATATAATGATGGTTCTGATTATTGGAGTTTAGCTTCTTCTGCTGATAAATCTAACTCTTTAGTAAAACCTGATGTGTGGTATACTATTAAACTCAAAGTTACAGAATCTCCATTTACAATAACAAGTGAAGTATTCACCGAAGACGGCACTCTATTAGGCTCATTCACAGTTGATAGCATAAATGATTTTACTTTCAAAGATATTCGCTACATCAGTATGTCCTCAGGATTTGGAGGAACATTTTATGTCAAAAACATAACTGGTCTTACTACATCTTCCAACTTTGACTATTCACCAGCTAATCCAGTAACATATAGTCCTGTCTTGTTTAATTCTCTAATAGATTCTACTGAAAATCAAGCGCTTAAATATTCTTGGGCTTTTGGTGACGGTAATACCACAACGACTACTTCGCCAGCAATTTCTCATACATATTCAACAGCAGGTTTTTACAATGTTACCTTATTAATAGAAGATAATTATGGCGAGTTTTCATTTACAACTAAAACTATCCAAGTTAAACAGTCTGCATCTCTTTCAGTTTTTACTGATTCACCAATTTCTGTAGGGTCGATGGCTAATATTTATGGCACACTATCTGACCATAATGACAAAGGTTTAGCCAGTGGGTTAATTGTATTATCTTATACTTTTGATGGAGTTAACGAATTATATCCTATAGGTTCAGTTTTAACAGATGAAAATGGTCAATATAGTCTTCAATGGTTCAACTCTGCTTCAGGAACATATATTATTGATGCAAAATGGGCTGGAAACGAGACATTTAACAGCGTTTCAAACTCTGTAGACCTTTGCTCAATAGCGTACCTGACCGAGGGTGCTTTCTTAATAGAGTCTAATAGTACTGTCGCTAATTTAGATTTTAATAGCAGTAGCGGGGTATTACGTTTCGCTGTTAGCGGGCCTTCTGGTTCAACAGGTTATACAAAGATTTCAATCGCAAAAAACCTGCTTGATGATGCTAACGATATTAAAGTACAATTAGATGATAAAGACTTCAATTATTCTTTGGCTTCAACTGTTAATAGCTGGATACTAAATTTTGAATACACTCACAGTCAACATACAATAAAAGTCTCACTTCCACAAGCTCCAACTTTAGAAAGTAACCAAATAATTTCCACAGACAATAATGACAAAAAAGAAGTAGGCAATCTATTATGGGGTGCTCTTGCAGCCATATCAATAGCTACAGCAGTGGTATGTGTTATATTAAAAACTAAAAAGCAACAATAAATACAAAGTTTTTTTTAAATAACTGCACCAATCATGAGTATCTTTTTTACTCTAAGCCTCTGCGGATTTGTTATTTGCCAATTTTTATGCTCTTTAGGATTTTGTAGTTGATTTTGATTTTTTTCTGCGACGTATTTCTGCCAGTATTATTAATGCGCTTATTGCAATAGCAGAGGCTGCAATTATTATAGGTTGGGTAAGTGAGAACGTATCGATAGTGGGTGGTGTGCTAGTTCTTGTTGAAGGTGTTAAAGGTGTTGACGGTGGGGTGGTCGTAGATGCTGTTGTTGTATCGGTAGGTTGTGGTGTGATAATTTGAGGTGAAAAGTTAATGTTACTTTCAGGTGAGGTTGATGCGGTAGGTAAACTTGTAGCAGTAGGTTCTACTGGATTGTTAGTGTTTGTTGTATCGGTAGGTTGTGGTGTGTTCTCTATTATTGGTGTGCTCGTAGTTGATGGAGTTAAAGTTGGCGAGCTTACATTGTTATTTATGGCATATAGTCCTGCGCTTAATATCATACCATTGGTCTTATCGCTTACAGATGTTACTATTTGGCCTGTTTCACTTTTGCCTTCTAAGAAACCTTTAGATGTTATTAGAGTTGGCACCATATCATTGATCATATTCTGGGTGAATTGAGTATTAAAGAGCACCTGTAATCCTACTGCAGCTTTTAAAAAAACTACAGGGGTCGTATCAGTGTTAGTATTTTCATCTCTTTGTGTAACCCATGTTTGTCCATCAGGTATAACAACCCACTCCCAGACATAATAGTTAGCTACACCTGTTGGGTTACCTTCAGTAAAGGCTACATATTTACCAGTAATATTATGCCGCGCTTCATGAGCTAAATACACGGTCCTCATAAGGTCCATTAAGCTCGGATCAGGTTCGAGATTAAAAATTGCTAGTAAAAGTGGTTCGCACATAAGTTTTGCTTTTGGTAATGTTACCCCTTCGTACATAACTGTAGGTGCATTAATTATGTTGCTTAAGATTGTATTGGCTTGGGGCTCAAAACGCTCAGGCCAAAAACATGCAAATGAGGCCGTAACATAATAATCGTAAATGTTAACCGAACCTGAAAGTCTTTCAACAGCTTGCTTGAGGTTTTCATAATTAGTTTTAGAATTTACAATATTATCAATTCGGCTTGCAAACTGTGGCCTGTATTGTTCAACATTTTTTAATGCTGCAAGTAAGTTCCCCGCGTCAGCTGCTATTTGTGGGGTCTTATCTGTGTTTGCTTTAGTTCTTGAACTATACCACGTATAAGGTGTGCCATCAGTAGCTAAGGAACGATCTTCAAGAAAAGATAATACCTTATCAATGCGGTAGTCAAAGCCCCAACTGGTCTCATTAGTTATTATACCTAGCTTTGCCGCATCAACAACTGCTTGAACATAAACGCCTAAATCCCAATCCGTAAATCCTGGATAACTAATTTCTGAATGATGTAGTCCTGTAGAAGAATCAACTCCTGCTCCTGGTTGATAATATTGCCAAGCGGTGTTGGCTAAATCCATCCAGTACGTGTTGCTATCCAAAGCCTGTTGATTTTGAACAAGCTGGTACTGCGTAACTAGAATAATGTTTTCTATTGCTGGTAACTGAAAACCAAACATCAAACTTACAATTACAACAACCAGCAACGCTTTATACCTGTATACCAAAGCTGACAATCCTTCCCATTATAAAAATGGGCAGTCCATTTCAGCAAATATAATCTTCCTAGTCTTTATTTATTTTTAGGTGATGAAAAAATCTACTAAAACCAATATTGCCATTTTATTTGACTATTTTAGCAGAGCTTATTTTTTCAAAATTTTTCTCTGTTTTAGTATTTCAAACAGTTTTAGTTGAAGAAGTCGCTTCAAGTGTATGTGAATCTTCACTTAATGCTAAAAGTTTTTTCGGATTAAAGACTGTAAATCTGGATTTGCGTAGTCTTCTACCCATTCTTGAGATTAAACCTGCAGCGTCTGTGCCAAGTTTACATACCAAGGCATATTCAAACATGCCTATTTGTTCGATATCTATGATATCTCGATTTAGTCGTTCTTGTTCTAAGGCAGCATTTATTTCATAAAGTGATGCACCAAGAATAATGAGCCTATCAAGCAATGAATCCCGCCATATACCAAATCGTTTAGCTTGTGATGGTTGTAATTCTGCTTCTATTCGATTCTCTTGTGTGTCAATACTTATTATTTTAAGGCTTACTGGAAGATTTTCGCTAATGCCCCAAAGTTCGCTTATCTTTTTAAGTGTCAGTTTTCTGCCGCCTGCAAGCTGATTTTGCAGGTGTTTAAGAGACACTACCGCATGAACAGTTTTGGGCTTAACTACCCCTATATCTACAACTAGTTCTTCGCCTTTATTTGGTTCAACAACATATCCTTTCAAGTTGGAAAATTTTTTTATCTCATTTATATCTATGGGGCATAGACCTATTTCCCGGTCTAGAAGTTTAGTGGCAATATTCTCGTCCTCTCCTGAAAGTTCAAGTTGTACCCATCTGCCTGCTAGCGTACCCGTGACGGTTGCATCAACGTTAAGTTCCCCTATCAGGTCGCCTAATGTTTGGTCAATCTGTTTTAGCTGATGACTGTTATAGATTCTAATTAGTAATGTGTGTGTGGTCACGGATTTACACCTATAATACTTGATATTTCTTTATGTAGCTTGATAACTCTTTCAGCTGCATCATATTTCTTTTCCTCGCGAAGCTTATCAATAGTTGCTTCTATAGGTATCTGTTCAAAAGTTTCAACAAGCTTATCTGCGTAGGAAACGATTTTTTCCTCAAGAGTTGTTGGCATGTAATTATCTTTTGGCCAACCGAGCTCTATTGCTTCAGCATCAGTTATTCCTCCGCCAACATGCCTTTTTATAATGTTTATTAGCGGTTCAGGTAGCCTTTTAGCTTTAGCTATCTTTACTCCTACAACAGCATGATCTACTGTATGTGTTTGAGACCGTCCAATATCATGTAAAAGTGCGCCTACTTCAACAAGGTCCACATCAACTGTGTGGCCTTTTTTTTGGCAGATCTCTGCTGTCTCTTTAGCAAGTTTCGCTACGCCTTTACAATGTGATATTACCTGAATCGGACAATTAGTTTCATAAAGAAGCTGAAGTACTTGCTCCCTAGACGGAAGCTGATTACTCACCCAGTTCCTTCCTTAACTGATCAACTTTTATCGATAGCTTCTCGGTCATTTTTTCATTTGCAAAATGCGCAAGAGGTTTACCACAAGCAGCGCAGTGGAAAACTGCTTCGACTGCTTCCTCAAAAGTAACTCTTCTGCATCCGGGCGTGTCACAGTAATAAAAGTCATGAGTAGATTCATATTCTAGCCTAACGTTGAGTTTTTCTAAAACTCTGCGTTTCTGGCTTAAAATGAATCCTTCAAGCTGATCAGGTTGAAGTTTCCAATGGAAAATAAACCAGCCGGTTTTTGGATCACGAGTTCTTCTTAAGCTTACTAGAGAATGATCATAGAGTTTGTAGAGGATTTTTCGTACTGAATTGAGTCGTATTCCTGTCTTATTTGCTATTTCGTCATCTGTAATTTCGTCTGAATTTTTTAGGTACTCAATAAGTTTAACAGCTTCTTCCTCGCCTAAAGAAGTTGCCACCTTCATCAAAGTTGCATCGTCGATTGTAGATAACATAATCTGTTCCTTAGCACCTTATTACTATGCATTCCTTGCATAAAACTCTTCTCAAAAAGATGCTAAAAAAGACCATCTATTCTACTCTTTTACCTCTTGTTTGTGGGATTATAGTTTTTTTGGCATGTTCAAACTGCAAGCCTAAAGTTTGTCCTTGAAAGAACCTGTCTAAAAATATTGCAAGTGCTGCACATTCAGAGTGGGGTTGATTCCCTACAGCGACGTTAAAATCGGAAACTTCTTCAAAGTAAAATTCTGCCGGCACTTTTTGACTACCTACAATGATCAATAAATCTTTGTTAAGGCTTCGTAGCCTATCAAGTATGTTGCTGGTTTGTATGTTTTCTCCATATGCTGTGAGATGAACTACTGCTCCTCCGTTGCGTTTCCAGTCTTTCACTGCAGTTCGCCATGATGTGCCCATTTCAAAAGTAAAACTACCGCCAAAATTTTCAACAATTTTCTGTACAGTTTGCTTAATGCTTTCATCTTGAATATCTGATAATATAAAACCTGATGCACCTAAAGCGCGGGCAGAGAGGGCAACATGGGTTGTTAGTCTTGCATCACGCTGTGGTCTATGTCCCCACCTGAGAATAACAATTTTTTTCCCAGATACTGCTTCTGTTTCAGATTTACTGTCGCTTGCTGTCTGCTGTTTGCTTTTTTTCGAATTTTCCATCGAGTTCTTCCACGCGGCTTTTAATTTTTTCTGCAACTTCTGGGTCAGCTTCAAAAACGGCTTCTACAGAGTTTTGGGTATAATTTATTTTTTTCAGATCAGTTTTTGTATGTACCCACGAGATTAACGGCATGGTTTTGTTTGTCAATGGTACAGTAAACGAGGCTTGGATATATCCTTCCAATTTCTTTAAGATTTCTCGTCTTAAACTTTCAAGATTAGTACTTTCCAAGGCTGAAATTAGGATGGGGTTTTTTGTTTTATCCTTTAAAGCTTCAAGTTTTTCTTGAGCTTGTGCTTCTGTTAATCGGTCAATTTTGTTAAGTGCTGTAAGTATTGGTACACCTGAAGCGCCTATGCGTTGAATGGTTTCTTGGCAGGTCTTGTTTTTCTTCTCTATCTTTTCTAACGGCTCGTTAATATCTAAAACTAAAATAATTAGGTCAGAGTAAATGGTCTCTTCTAATGTTGAAAGAAATGCTTCAATAAGAGTTAATGGTAAACGCTCAACAAAGCCTACTGTGTCTGTTAGAAGAAATTTTCTTTTAGAAATCTCAATCAATCTTGTTGTGGTGGAAAGTGTGGTAAATAAGGCGTTATTAACTTGAGTGTTCTCTCCTGCTAAAGCATTAAATAGCGAGCTTTTACCTGCGTTAGTGTATCCTGCAAGAGATATAGAAAAAAAGCCCAGCTCATTTCTTCGGTCACGGTGTAAAACACGTTTTTCTCGTATACTTCGAAGCTTTTTATGTATAGTGTGAATTTGTCTTTTTATAGTATCAACATAAACTTCAGCTTCGTAGACACCTATACCCATGAATCCAGGTTGTTCTCCATGTTTGGTAAGGCGGACCTTTTCTCTGGCGTGTTTTAGTTCATTTTTTAATGCAGCTAACTGAATTTGCAGATTGGCTTCAGTTGTAGTAGCCCGTTTAGTAAAGATTTCCAAGATTAGTTGAAATCGGTCAATGATCTCAACTTTGGTTGCTTTTGCAAGGTTATATGCCTGCAGTGGTCTAAGTGGGTTGTCAAAAATTACTTTATCAACGCCTTTGTCTTTGACAAGTTGTGCAAGTTCTTCAACTTTGCCCGCGCCTATTTGATATCTAGAGTCAGCCCTGCGGGTCTGCTCCATTTCGGCAATAACAGTATATCCTGCTGCTTGTGCTAGCCTTTTAAGTTCTGGTAGGCTGGATTCTTCACGATTAAGGCGGCGCTGCACTAGGATTGCTTTCGTTGTGCAGGTTCCTCTCCTTTGCCCTTCTTAGTGATTGGTATAAGATCTCCAAGAGTTAACTCGCGGTCTACTGCTCTAGCAGTAGTTTGAGTGGTCTTCTCGTCAGGAGCAGGAATTAGTAGTGTAATTTTTAGGAAATGTTCAAGTTTTGATATGAGTAATTCTGTAGGCGCTGTTTTCCCAGCTTCGATTTTTTTAAGGAAGGATTCTTTTTCATTAATTTTTTTAGCAAGTTCTTCAGTGCTTAGTCCACGTTTTTCTCTGGCTAGTCTAATTATATCTGAATAGTCTTCGACTAATTCTTGGCTGGTGTCCACTCTAGCTTTAGTATTTCTTTTTTTGATTTGGATTGGTCCCTGAATGGGCGTATAGCTTGGCGCAGTTGAAGTTGGAATCAGCGGGTTTAGCTTGGGTTTTGGAGTGTCTTCCCAGCTTACTTTACCATGTTTTGAACATTCAACACACACAGTAAGTTTAGCGCCTTCAATAATAACGCGCATAGGGTTTTCGCGAATTTTACGTCCGCAGACTTCACATCGCAAGGATAATCATCCAGATTGTTTTTATTGTATACGCATGTTTATAGTTGTCGAATTAAAAAAACGTTATTTACGGTGAAAGTCAGTTGGAAAGTGATCTTAGGCGCATTAGAAGCATAGCTGATTACCAATATGGTGAAGGGGCAGGTGTAGCTCTTTTCCCAGACGAGGTAGTAATACAATATTCTATGGCAACAGGCAGAATTCGTTACATCAACTTAAATAATGAGCGGATTGCCACTCTTCGTCCCACCGATGGTTTGCTATCTTTAAGCATCAACGCCGCTCGAACACTTAAACAAAATGCTCCTAACAGCCATTGCTTTGTTACAGTACGCTCTGACGTAGCTAAGTTCATAGCCAACGGCGGTGACCTATTTGCAGCACATATCGTGGAAGTTGATGAAGACATATGTGCAAAAGACGAAGTAATAGTTCTTAACGAAGAAGGTGACGTAATGGCCGTCGGACGTGCCTTTTTATCAAGCGCCGAAATGAAGGCTTTTAAAACTGGAGTTGCCGTTAAAGTACGTCACGGTAGCAAAGGCGAAAGCTAGTTAAGTATATTTGGTTCTCTATAGAAATATTTGGTGAGTGCAAAAAGTATGCAAAGGCGAATGAACCCCAGAGACGCAAAACGTATGATGCAGCGTATGGGTATGAATATGGAAGGCTTAGATGATGTCCAAGAAGTCATCATTAAAACACCTGTTAAAGAGATTGTTATAGCTGAACCAGAAGTAGCTATAGTCAACATGCAAGGTCAAAAAATCTTTCAAGTTGCAGGCGGAAAAATAAGCGAGCGTGCACCTCAACGCGAGACTGCCGTAATGGCCCCTGCAATATCTGAAGAGGATGCTGCTTTAGTAGCACAGCAAACAGGCAAAAGTATCGAAGAAGCAAAAAACGCACTCATAGAATCTGAAGGCGACCTAGCAAAAGCCATCTTACTTCTCACATCTTAACCCCTATTTCTAAATACTGGCCCCTCTACAGATTTGTACGGTACAGATGGTTACACAAGGCTTCGATATTACCGTAATTGGACATTTTTCTAATGATTGTCTTAGATTGCCTAGCAACGCTAAGCCATATTCAATTATGGGTGGCGCTGTAGCTTATGTTTCAATGGTTGCTCGAAGGTTAGGAAGTTCAGTATCTGTAATTTCCAAAGTCGGCGGTGACTTCCCAGATGCTTACCTGCAAACGTTAATTCATGAAGGCGTCCATACTTCAAACATAATTAAAGTCAACAATGAACAAACAACTAGTTTCGAACTTACATACAGCTCAGATTTATCAACCCGCATGCTTAGATTACAACAGCAAAGTTCACCAATTACAGTCGCCGATTTGCCCAACTCCCTGAATTCAAAAATATTTCACATTGCACCTATAGCAGGAGAAATCTCTTACGACGTGGTTAAGCACCTAAAAACCTATGGTGCCTGTATATCTATTGATCCTCAAGGAATGACCAGACGTTTTGACACTACTGGAAATGTAACCTGTAGCGTACAAATAGAAAAAAGTGTTTTAAATTTGATCGACATCTACAAATCATCTTTTGAAGAAGCTATAACCCTAACAGGGCAATCTGACCTTAACAGCATCATAAAAGCCATCCACAAGTTAGGTCCAAAAATAGTCATAGTTACTAACGGCGAAAAAGGGTCTGTACTTTCTACGCCTAGCTCAATCTTCAAAGTTCCCACATATCCTTCAGATAATGTTGTTGACCCTACAGGTGCCGGAGATGTATTCATAGGTGCACTCTTAACTGAGTATATTGCAGGCAAGAATCTATTGTGGTGCGCTTGTGTGGGGTCTGCTGCCGCTTCTATAGTAGTTGAAAATGTGGGGGCCACCTCTTTTGGCCAAAAAACTGAAATCTATAGACGCGCCAACAGCATCTACAAAAAGACTTAAAATGGTGACAACTCGTTTTAATCTGATTCCATAGTCTATGTCGATAAGCCAGATGAAGTTATCTTTTTCATATTCATATTCTTGCTAAAAGATTCGTAAAGCCTATTAGGAGTACGCTTATATTGGTAACCAATGCTCGGATGTGTAAGTGAGAACACACCCATCCATGAATATTCATCTCACTCTAACAGTGAAAATAAAAATTTAAACAATTCAAGGTGTCATAATTTGGGTCGTATAGATAAAGGCGAAAAATGTGCAGTATCTGGCTGTGGCAGGGAAGCAGAACGCTCAATTCCTCTTGATAAGGCAAAATCTGCAGGATTAAATGTTAGCGGAGAAAAACGTGCCTACCTCTGCAAAGAACATTACAAAGACTATAAGAAAAAATCTAAAAAAGATAAGACCTTAGAAAAATGGCGTTATGGCGCATAAATGAATACAATTTATTAAGAGTGTGATACGAACATGCGAATACTCCAGTTACATTCTGACTTTATAGCCTATACCCCTGTTGAGGAAGAGATTAACATAGCTGAAGAGGCTGAAAAGAAAGAGGTGCGTGTTGATGAAGTCGTAGTTCTGTTTACTGCTATCGAAGAAGGTGATAACGACGCGCTGGCACAAAAAGCCATAAACGACGTACGTGCATTTTTAGGCAAACAAAAAACCAACCGTGTTCTTATCTATCCTTTCGCACATTTAAGCAGTAAACTAAGTAATCCTAGTGAAGCTCTAAAAATTATTAAAGCCATGGAAATATATGCTAAAGAAAAAGGCATAGAAACATATCGCGCACCATTTGGTTGGAACAAACAGTTTACTGTTTCAATTAAAGGTCATCCATTAGCTGAACAGGCACGCGCTTATGCTCCAATAGTTTCTGAACTTGAAATGGAATCTAAAGCTGCTGAAAGCACCTGTAAAAAAGAGGAAGAACCTGTATCTGCAGCACTCAAAGCTGAAGACACCTTAAAGTCTTACTGGCATATACTGCAAACTGACGGTTCTTTGGTGCCTGTTGAAGAATTCAAATTCAAAGGCCATGCAAACCTTCAGAAATTCTCCCAATACGAAATTAAGAAAACCCGTGCAGTTACCGTTATGCCACCTCACGTTCCATTAATGAAGCGACTCGAAATTGCTGATTATGAACCCGGTAGTGATCCAGGTAACGTGCGTTGGTACCCGAAAGGTCGCATGATAAAATCCTTACTTGAACAATACGTAAGTGCACGCGTGGCAGCTTACGGTGGTATGGAAGTCGAAACCCCACTCATGTATGACTTCAACCATCCCAGCCTATCAAGCTACCTGAATAGATTTCCCGCTCGTCAGTATGTACTCAAATCAGAAGACAAAGATTTGTTTCTACGCTTTGCTGCATGTTTTGGCCAATTCCTTATGGCCCACGACGCTCAGTTCAGTTACAAACAGATGCCCATCAAATTATACGAACTCACCCGATATAGCTTTAGACGCGAAAAAAGTGGGGAAGTCGTCGGCCTTAAACGCCTACGTGCATTTACAATGCCTGATTGCCACGCATTTTGCACTGACCTAGAACAAGCTAAAAATGAATTTCTAATTCGTTTCAATCTATGTATCGACGTACTAGCTAACATCGGTTTTGTAAAAGACGACTATGAGATTGCAATGCGATTCACTAAAGATTTTTACGCTGAAAACAAAGAGTTTCTATCAGAGCTAGTTAAGAACTTTGGCAAGCCCATATTAGCAGAAGTTTGGAATGAACGATTCTTTTATTTCGCACTTAAATGGGATCTTAACTTTGTTGACAATCAAAACAAAGCTGCAGCACTTGCAACCGACCAGATAGATGTCGAAAACGCCAAACGCTACGGTATAACTTATGTTGATGAAAAAGGCGAAAAACAGTTTCCACTTATCCTACATTGTTCCCCTAGTGGAGCTATAGAACGAGATATCTATGCATTGCTTGAAAAAGCCTACCGTGAACAAATGACTGGAAAAGCTCCAATGCTTCCAGTATGGCTCTCACCAACTCAAGTGCGTCTAATCCCAATCTCAGACAAGTTCATGAACAAAGTTGAAGAAATTGCCGTAAAAATTGAATCTCGATGCATACGGGTAGATGTAGACGATAGCTCTTCTACTTTGCAAAAGAAAATCCGCGAGGCTGAACAGGAATGGGTACCATATATTATCGTTATTGGCGAAAAGGAACTTGAATCTGGTATGCTTTCTGTACGTGAACGTGAAAACAGAGGCGCTCAACAAAACCTTACCGTAGACAATTTAATAGAAAAAATTAAAGCCAAAATCGAAGATAAACCATTCAAGCCCTTACCTCTACCACGTAACCTAAGTAAGAGACCACAGTTCCATGGATAATATGCGATTCATATATTTCATTGCCACAAGCTATATCAAATCAGCAAGTAATATGAACGTCAATACTAGAGAGTGACATTAGTGGACAAAGAACTGCTAATTTACATAGACGGGCAATACTACCCGAAGTCTCAAGCTAAAGTAAGTGTCTATGACCACGGATTGCTATACGGCGACGGAGTTTTTGAAGGTATCCGCGCCTATAATGGCATCATTTTTAAACTCAAAGAACATGTAGCAAGGCTTTACGAGTCAGCTCATGTTATGATGCTCCAGATACCATTAACACAGGAGCAAATGGTGCAAGCAGTAGTCGACACATTGCGTAAAAACAATATGAAAGACTCATACATTCGCCTCGTAGTCACACGCGGAGTAGGCGATTTAGGCCTAGATCCGCGTAAATGCGAA
The DNA here is from genome assembly GCA_964434745.1 of uncultured Candidatus Bathyarchaeia archaeon. Lineage (GTDB taxonomy): Archaea > Thermoproteota > Bathyarchaeia > Bathyarchaeales > Bathycorpusculaceae > JADGNF01. Next base: position 13,262 of record CAYSWL010000036.1, read on the forward strand.
AAAGCAACAGTAATAATCATTACAGACACCATAAAACTCCACGATGGCAAAGCTAAAACACAAGGTATCAAAACCATGGTTTCTTGGGTAAGAAGAAATCCTATTGACGGCTCTAGTCACGAAGTAAAGTCACTTAATTACCTTAATAGCATAATGGCAAAAATTGAGGCTAATATGTGTGGTGCTGACGAAGCTATATGTTTAAGCAGTAACGGCACTGTAGCCGAGGGTGTAGGAGAAAACCTCTTTTTAGTTAAAGATGGCAAAATATACACGCCTCCAACTTCAACAGGTGCACTATCAGGAATAACATCTAAATCAGTCATGAAGCTAGCTGAGAAGCTTGGCTATAGCGTAACTATCACTAACCTTACAATGGTTCAACTATTTAATGCTGATGAACTCTTCTTTACTGGAACTGCTGCAGAAATCGTTCCTATACGCGAAGTTAACTGGCGCCAAATCTCTAACGGCACTGCTGGGCCAATAACGCTAAAATTGGCTGAAGAATTCAAGAAAGTTCTTCAAGACCCAAATGAAGGCGTGCTAATCTAACTATTTGTTTTGACTTTAAACAAGAAAAATTAGAAAAGGCTTCGTAAACGAAGCCACATTTGTTTTTATTTAGTTTTTATGAAATTTTCAATTTTGTCAAAAGCTTCTTTGAGTATGTCTATTGGTGGCAGGAAAACTATGCGTGCATGTCCGGCTCCGTAGACAGGGTCAAATCCTGAACCGTTAACGATGAGTACGCCTGTAGCTTTGAGTAATTCAATGACGAATTCAAAATCATTTTTCCATCTCGTGCCTACGTCATCGATTTTTGGGAATATGTAGAACGCGCCGTCAGGTTTAGTGCAGCTTACGCCTTCAATTTCGTTTAGACGCTTGTAAGCATAATCTCTACGTTGCTTAAGCTTTTCTACAACATCTTTGATGTGATCTTGCGGTCCATCTAATGCTGCTGCTCCTGCTTTCTGTACAGGCGTATTAGCACATAGCCGAATACGGCACTGTTTTTCTATGCCTTCACGTAGTTCCTCTAGCTCGTGGTCATGTCCTTTGAAATACATATATCCAAGACGCCAGCCAGTCATCTGGTAAGCTTTGGAAAATCCATTAAAGCCTACTACAGGCATGTCTTTGGCTAAGTATGCTGTGCTTACAAATTCTTTATCAAATGTTATCTGATCATAGATCTCGTCAGAGAGAACAAGCAAGTTATTTTCAGCAGCCACGTCTAGCATTTCTTGTACCATCTTTCTATCGTAGACTGCTCCAGTTGGGTTATTTGGATTAGTAATGACAATGGCTCTGGTTCTTGGTGAAATTTTCTTACGCAAATCATCTACGTTAGGCTGCCAGCCTTCTTTTTCTTCAGTTTCATACGCAACTGGGGTGCCATCGAAGAACTGCGTGTATGATATGTAAGGCGGATAAGTAGGACCTGGGAAGAGAATTTCATCGCCTTTTTCAACCAAAGCTGCAAGGGCCATCTGGATGCCTTCGCTTATGCCCTCAGTAACTAAGACCTTGTCAGAAGAAATGTCCACATTGTTAACACGTTTTTCTTTTCGTACGATTGCTTCACGTAGTTCAGGGATTCCTTCAGAAGGACTATAGTAGTTGCCATCTTCTGCAATAGCTTTGCATAATGCTTCCTTTACGTGCTGCGGTACAGTAAAGTCAAAAGCTGCTGGATCACCAATATTTAGATAATAAATTTTCTTTCCATCTTTGACGAGTTGCTGAGTGTGAGGAATAACATCACGTATTGCATACTCAATATTTCTGGCTCTGGTAGTTACCTTGATGTGCGCCAAAGTTAAAGCCTTCAATGGAGGCACACTTGCGCTCATTACAAAATAAAGTTTGCGAAAAAAATCCCATATTTTAAGCGTATTTTTTAGAACTTGAAGACCTTTTTTACAGACTCTAATAATTTAGTTTATAGATTATTGTGAAAACCATCTATTTTTTAAAAAAAGAAGTAGCGAGCATAAAAGTGCTTGCTCAATAGTCTAGTAAGATTTGGCGAAATATGCCATTTCAGTGGCTTCTTTGCCGCAATAGACACAGTTAGCTATTGGCGTTTCTTTTTTAAATGGTCTTATTCTGACAGTAGCGGTAGTTTCCTCTTTGATCTTGGCTTCGCATTCTGCATTTTCACACCAGGGTGCTTTTATAAATCCGCCTTTATCAGCTAAAATCTTTTTGAATTCGTCGTAAGTTTGTACAGTAGTGATCTTTTCTTCAAGCATTTTTCGGGCCTTAGCTAGCATACTGTTTTGGATATCTTCAAGTAGCTTTACAGCAGCGGCTTCAATTTCAGCATCTTTAACAAATGATTTCTGACCTAAATCTCTTCTAACCATTACTGCCTGTTGATTCTTAAGGTCTCTTGGGCCAATTTCTATGCGTATAGGTATGCCTTTAAGTTCCCATTGGTTGAATTTCCATCCCGGCGTGTATTCTTCACGATTATCGAGAATGACTGTTAGGCCCTCTTGTCGTAGTCTTTGAGCAATTTCTTTAGCTTTAGTGTTAATTGCTACTGGGTCAGCGCCTTTGAAAGGTATGGGTACAATAACTACGTGAGTAGGTGCGATTTTTGGTGGTAACACTAGACCTTTGTCATCACCATGGGTCATGACTAGAGCTCCTATAGTGCGTGTAGTGATGCCCCAGCTGGTTTGCCACACTAAGTGGTCTTGTTTATCTTCGCCTATATATTTAATGTCAAAGACTTTGGCAAAGTGCTGTCCAAGGTTGTGGCTGGTTCCCATCTGTAAAGCTTTGCCATCAGGCATCATGGCCTCCAAAGCAGTAGTGCAGTCGGCGCCTGCGAATTTTTCGCTTTCACTTTTAGTACCTACAAGAACCGGTATTGCAAGGTAATTTTCCATTATGTCTCTGTATTCTTCAAGTGCATAGAGCACTTCAGCTTCAGCTTCCTCTTTGGTGGCATGTGCAGTGTGCCCTTCTTGCCAAAGAAACTCTCTAGTGCGTAAAAACAATTTGGTCGCTTTAGTTTCCCAACGTACAATGTTACACCACTGGTTGATTTTTAGTGGTAAATCTCTCCAGCTGCGTATCCACTTTGAAAATGTTGCATACATTATAGTCTCAGAAGTTGGCCTAACCGCAAGTTTTTCTTCTAGCGGGGTATTTCCGCCCTGAGTAATCCAAGCAACTTCAGGGGTAAATCCTTCAAAATGTTCTGCTTCTTTTTTAAGAAATCCTTCAGGAATGAACATTGGGAAATAGACATTTTTATGTCCTGTGGCCTTAATTTTTGTGTTTAAAATTTCTTGGATCTTTTCCCACATTGCTATGGCATCTTCACGTATAATCATGCAGCCTTTTATAGGCGCGTAATCTGCCAGCTCCGCTTTGAGTATGACTTGTGTGTACCATTCGGAGAAGTCCTGGCTTTTTTTAACTGTTACACCAGTATCTGACATAATTATCTCTCACTGTGTTTCATTATAGCTGCATATAACCGTACCGCACAAATCATGTAATATTAGCTAAACAAAATGGGGTCTGGACACCTTATTATTAATCGACTTGTACTTGAACGCCCATCTGAAAATCAACTACAACCATAATTGTGCCTTTTAGCATCCGATCTACCTCAGGATTACCAGTATCAACACGTAGCGATCCTGTTTTTATGCTACGAAGCTTATGCATAGTCGCCACCACGGTTATGTGCTTCTTTTGGAGCTGAAGTAGAACTTGCGGACTTATCTGCTGGTTACCTCTACCTAGTAAAATGCCTTGGTGACCAATAGGTGAAAGAATCAGCCAAGTGTTTTTCCAATCCTTGATATTTTCTAGCAGAGTCTTTTCGTCTACATCAAGTTTGACCTGACCATTGTGATATATATCCACGCCCAATAGAGTCTTTTTAACACCCAATTCCTTAGCTATACGTTCAACTGTGGTGCCTGGACCTAAAATTAGTGTCGCGTTAGGCGGCAACTCTTTAACTACAAATTTAGCTATAGCTGCTTGCTGTTCTTTTTCATTAGTTGTATCAGGTGAAACCTCTTTACTACCTTGAATTAAGGAAGGTACAGATAACCCCTTTAAGAAGCCATGTAGTTTCACGTCAAATATGTCATGGCGAATTGCTTCTTCATCAGCGTCCATGACTTCAGCATCTCCAACATTGGCACGTCCCTGCAAAAAAGCCAAAACCGCTGAAGCTGCATCATACGGGTTAATAGCAAATATGCCACTATACATTTTCACACCCGAAGGTACACCCAACACTGGCACTTGACTATCCTTCTCTTTTATTGCATTAAGTATGTCTAGCGCTGTGCCATCTCCACCTACAAAAATAATTAACTCTACCTTAGAATCAATTAGTTGCCTAACAGCGTTCTTAGTGTCCTGAGCATTTGTATATGTGCCTGTTTGTATAGGTAAAATTTTGACTGGGAAATTGGCAGTATTTGCTTCATTTGCTCCCATATCCTCTGGACCGCATAAGACCTCAACAGTGTAATCACCAAGCTGCTGTTTGAGTTCAATAAGAAATTCAATAGCTCTTTGTGGTGCAATAGGTTGGGCTCCCCTTTCAATTGCTTCTTTTAAGACACCGTCAGTACCCTTTAATCCAACTCTTCCACCCATGCCCGCTACAGGGTTAACAATAAAACCGATACGCAAATTACTCATCTCTACAAATATACTTCAAGTATTCTATAAAGTATTTTACAGAAAGTTAAGACAAGATTTCTAGTTTTTACCTATCCTGTTTAATTTACAAGTAAGAAGGTATTTTCTGCGTTAGTTGGATGGATTTGTATTTATACGGCAAGGATAAACTTCCTTGCTGTAAGAGTTTGATTTTTTAAATAAAAAGGTGCATTATAGGAAGGCTTTGTAGATTGGATGTGTTTCTTCTAATGGTCTTGTTCCTAAATCTGCTGCTGCCGAAGCTATGTATATGTCAGTTACTGCTACAGCTGGAAAAACCCATTCTGCAAGTTCAGCTGGTCCAAACATGAGATAATTAGCGCCAGCAGTTTGCATTATCGAGTTAGTTGAAGTTACAGGTCCTTTGCGGAATTCTTTTGCAATATTGGCCTTGATCCATCCCATGGTTGTAACCACATTTCCACTGCCTAGTCCTACAGGGTGTCCATATTTTTCTTTAATTAACGGTATTGCATGTACAGCTGTACCCATATCTGGGGCAAATGCTGGGATTGCGGTGTCAATTAACGGTTTAGTAATGCCTGCTTTTTTAGCTAATTCAAGAGCTTGATCTACAACAGCCATTTTTGCTTCAAGGCTGCCATCTTGGGGGTCATTAGCTAGTACAATAGCACTTTTGATTCCGCTTTCTTGTAGTTTTACCAACTCTGCGTCAGTGACTCCTTTATATATTGAATCATAAATACATCTTTCTGATAAGCCCATTTTTTTAGTTAACTCAGTTGCCGCCATTCTAGCTTTTGGACTCATTGCATCAAGAACTAGCGGTGCATCGCTGTGATTTGCTACAAAGTCAATATACTTCTCAAATGCAACTTCAGTTGTTCCAACAATATCAAAACCAACTGGTATTCCTGTGATATCACTTTGTACCTGCATTGTGTTGACTATTTTTTCTGCCTCGACTACATTAAAAATACCTTTGTTTGCATCTTGAACAATTTTTTGGCCTAACCAAAAAATTGAGCCAATTAAAAAAGTAGGAAGCTCCCCAGGTTGACCACCTACCTTTACTTTACCTATAGTGTAGATTTTTTGTTCTGTATTAAATCTAAATGACATATCTTCTCTCCACTCTAAGGATTTGACATAACTATAAAATACCTAGTACAGTAAAGCCTTTTAGTCTGTATGCATGCAAAACCTTAGGTAAGGTTAATTCTGTGGAAAACCAAAACCCAACTTCAACTAGTACTTCTTCTCATAAAGTTTCATGGTGGGAAGCGTTCCTTGTAATAATCCTTACATTTTTCTTAACCGGCATTATAGGTGGTATAATACTATTTACGGCAGGTACTGGATCTGCATTAGTTGTCGGCGAGTTGGTTATTCTTCTGGTGCCTTTAGTATATTTATTATCAAAACGCATAGATGTCAAAAAATACATCCGGCTAAATCTTAAACCTAAATACATACTAATTGGTATCGGCTGCGCTTTTCTACTGCTTTTACTTAATATTGTATCTTCAGCATTGCTAACATACATATTTGGAACTAGTCAAGCTGTTGAAGCTTCCAACGCAAGTATAATCGCTTTAAGTGCCACTCCTCTAGGGCTAATTGCAGTAACCTTATCACTTTTGCTAGCAGGTATATGCGAAGAATTTGCCCTACGTGGCTTTTTACAAAACTCTTTAAATCGCATATTTATACGGCGTGAAATATCTCCAACATATTCTTTCCTCATTGCCACTCTTATATCCGCAGCCGTTTTCGGGCTATTTCACTTTGACCCAGAATTTGTCTATATCTTAGCAGCATTTTTTAGCGGTTTAGCTTTAGGAGCTATTTATCACCGTTGGGGCTATGTAACTGCGGCGACTTCGCACTCAGTTATGAATCTGATAGTGTTATTCATGCTTATGTTCGGAATTTAATCTTCCCATCAACATTGTAAATAAATTTATTGTGATGGCAAAAATTCTAGACTGATATCAAGTGCTTTAACGCTATGGGTCAAAGCACCTAGACTGATAAGATCAACTTGAGCTTTAGCGTAGTCAAGCAAGTTCTCCTCTGTTATGCCTCCACTAGCTTCAACAAGCACTTTTTCATAAAATCCATTTTTCTTTAACAGTGTAACTGCATCTATAGTTTGCTCCGGCGAAAAGTTGTCTAACATAACAATGTCGGCGCCTAATTGTGCCGCTTTGAGTGCATCTTGGGGTTTTGTTACTTCAACCTCAATTTTCTTGCTAAATGAAACGGTTTTTTTAGCATTTTTCAGCGCGTTTTCGAGACTTCCAGCTAAAACCAAATGATTATCTTTGATAAGTACCATGTCATCAAGATGTAATCGGTGTGGGTCTCCCCCGCCTATGATGACTGCCTTTTTGTCAAAATACATAAAGCCCAGTGCAGTTTTCCGGGTCGCTGCTATGCGCGTTTTCAATTTGGCTTGACTGATTTTATTAGTGAGTCTTTTGGTAACTGTAGCAATACCACTCATACGTGAAAGTAAATTTAGCATTGTGCGTTCTACAGTTAATATAGTTCGCGCATTACCTGAAAGTACCATAAGTCTTTGACCATCTTTTACTTCTTGGCCATCAATTATTTCGCATTCAACTTTTAGACCTAACGCTTCAGCAAGAACTACAGCTTCCTCTACTCCGGCCACAATACCTTGCGCTTTGATTATAACTTCTGCTTGGGCAGTTTGGTCTGGTGAAGCAATGGCTGAAGCAGTTACATCGCCTTGTCCGATGTCCTCAGCAAGCATATGAACCAGCTTTTGTTCAAGGAGTTTACGCGGAACAAACATAGCTTTAATTTGCGCACTTCTACGCTTAAACATTTTCTACCTTTAACCTATAGCTTATAATTAAATACAGATTACACTTCAATAATCTTAACATAGAGAACATAGACTGCCTCCTACTTTCTGATGACAAATATGTACAATAATCAGTTTATGATCATTGTATAATATTCTTACCGATACTTCATAATTATTACCTAATTATAGTTAAAGTCAGTGTTGTTTGTATTGTTTTGGCATAAAGGTTTGGAGCCAGTTTTTTGCAAAGCTGGTTTTCTTAGCTAAGTTGGTGT
>CAYSWL010000037.1:0-21040 GCA_964434745.1 uncultured Candidatus Bathyarchaeia archaeon
GGATGCTGCTTTTTTAGATGAACTTGACAATGTTTGTGTCACTTAACACTTATTAAAAAAGGTTACCTGATTGCAATATACTATATTGTCGGATTTATGAAGTTAAAGGTACATTTTTTTATACACGCAAATCATAATAAGTTTGATACAAGGATGTTTTATGTGCATTTAGCTCCTCTAAGTCCTGAAGCAAAAAAACGGGTACTGCTAATTGAAAAAGTAGTGGGCGTTGCAGTAATAGTTGTGTTGTTAATTGTGATGGTTTGGCAGGCGCCTGCAATTAGTTCATTTTTTTCTGGGCAAAATAATGGTGAATCTGAGTATTCACAACTAAGTTTAGCTGTAGGTCAATATGTAACTTATACTCATAATGATAGTAACTATGTTTTTAGTTATAGCTTATCAGCTACAGACATTACAGGCTTATTTTACGTAGTAAAAGATTCACAGCAGACACGTTCATATCCAGCAACTTCAGGCGCAGTTTACCAAGATCTAGGTTTAGAAATGAAAGTCTCCTCAATAACCTCAAACATAGCTATCATATTAGTAAAACCTATTTCCACTTAACTTTTCTTTTCCTCACCCTATTTGTTCATAATGGGCTATGCAACATTTTAGCTTCTTTATGCAAAATTTAGGCTATGGCAAGCTGACCTGTTTGCACTTTAGGTAAAACTCTACGTCCAAAGAAATCTATCGCTTCTTGCTGGTTAGGTGAAGCTACATGCAGTATTATGTGCGTTGCTCCTTTATTGGCAAGGTCAACCATGGCGTCAATGTGTACTTGCGGATCCTTACTTACAATCCAGTCTTGTAAGGCCTGATTTATCTCAATTTCTTCTTCGGCGCGACTTTGAACATCTGTTGGGCTAATATTGTCAAAAAAGCCATTATCCCACGCTTTAGCAATAAAACGCCATTTATTCGCTCCTTCTTTTGCTTCTGATTCATCACCAGTTATTGCCCAATGCTCCACAATAATAGGTTGCATTTCAGGATTTTTACCGCCTTCAATAACTCCTGATTCCCAAGCAGATTTTATCTCTGGATTACTTTGCAAAATATTACTACCAGTTATTAATCCGTCACCATAAAGTCCTGCAAGACGAGCGCTTTTAGGTCCACCTGCAGCTATATAAATTGGTATACCTAATGCTGGTGGGTCGTAAAGTTTACCTTCAATATTCCAGAATTCACCTTTGTATTGCACATGATTACCTGTCCATAATGCCCGAATTATTTTTACCGCTTCAACCAACCGAGCTGAACGTTCCTCATAAGGTGCCCATCCTCCGCCTGCTGCTGCTTCATTGAATTTTTCTCCAGTGCCTAAACCTAAGAAAAGCCGTCCAGGTGCTAGCATGCTTAATGAAGCCCAAGTTTGAGCTACAATTGCCGGTCGATAACGGAATGTTGGACAAGTAACTCCTGTACCTATGCGAATAGTTGATGCTTGTTGGGTTAAAGCCGCAAGCAACACCCACGCTGACCCTGAATGTCCCTGATTAGGTTGCCAAGGCTGGAAGTGGTCACTGGTCCATATACCTTCAAAACCTGCGCGTTCAGCTGCTATTCCATATTCAATGAGCTGCTGTACAGTAAATTGCTCGTTAGCAAGTGAAAAATACACTGATAGTTCTTTTTTGGTATTTTGACTCAAATTTTCCACATCCAAAATACGTTTAAAATATGTTTTGACGCTTTTCCAATACCTCGAAGTTTTACAGTTTGTTTAAACTTATGTTATAGGCAAAAGGTAGTAACACAAAATCCATCTCATATTCAAACAAAACAATAAAATATCTCAATCAGTTTTTAATCAATCATACTGTGCATAAAAAATTGGTAAAGGTGAAAAGATTGGATCATACCATAATTCATTTTGAAATTCCCGCTAAAAATATTGAAAACATGAAAATCTTTTATGAAACTCTATTTGGCTGGAAAATAATACATGCCCCTATTGAAGGTATGGATTACTGGGTTATCCAAACTGTGCCTACAGATGAAAAAGGTATGCTTCAAAGACCTGGTATTAATGGTGGAATGGCACCTAAACAGCAGCCCGACCAAAAGCCAGTCAACTATATCACTGTAGAAGATATGGATGAATATCTCAAAAAGGTAGTTGCTCTGGGCGGAAAAGTGCTTATGACTAAACAAAAAGTTCCAACAGTTGGATATATAGCCTTAGCAGTTGATCCTGAAGGCAACCAATTTGGACTTATACAGACTGAAATGACCTAACAATACAACTATTCTAATTTTAATAAAATTGATAATGTTACTGAATTATACTTCTAAGGTTGCTTCACTATTATTTATCCGGTCGACTAATACTTGTTAATGCTTTATTAGTCTGTTAGAAAAATGGTGAAAAGTCATTATTTTCTTCTTATGTTGCTGCCATAGGTGTAGGTTCTGAAGCAGCTTTTTGAGGATCTACTACAACCCCTTGGAGACTACTTACATTTAAAGTAATGACGTCACCGACTTGGCTAATTACTGTAATTGGCATACAAACAGTTGTCGCACTCCAAAACGATGATTTTATTCCTAATTCTTTTGCAGTATCCTCTGATACGTCAATATACAAGTAGTTGGCCTTCCAGCTAGAAACATCTAACTCTATACCACTAACTTCGCCTAAAATATTCCCGTTAGACCCTATTACTTTTTTACCTGACAATCTTTCTGCTTTAACCAAAATATTCACCACCCTATCTACAATGGCAAGTTGATAAAAATTTTTGTTTGCACCCTTAGTCTACTACAAATGGGTCCAAACCCGTTTTTATCAAAAAGAAATCAAAGTGAGCTTTTTAAAGTAACATGACTTTTATTAATTTTTAGAGTGTTAAAATGAAAATGTAAAATAAAAATTCAACACATCTGCATTATTAATGCTATTTTTAATCTAAATTGAACAAAGCTATGCTGAGTTATGCTGCTATGTTGTTAAAGAAAATAGTAATGTGAAGAGTCGTAGGCTAATAATATTATTGGCCATCCAAATAGTCATATAACAAATAGACTATTAGCCCAAAAAAAGAGAGAGGAATGTTTAGTTCTATTAACTCTAGAATCTTCTAGATTCCAAATAATCTGTAAGCAGCAGTATGCCTTGAATGATTAGATATATGCCTACTATCCATGAAAGCAAATCAGGAAAGATTATGACAAGCAGTCCAAAAATTATTGCAATTACCGCTAGAACCGGTTTAGAAACTGTAACGCCAATACGTCTTAGTCCTTTATTTACTGTATCAGTCATACAAAAAAACGCCTATACCAAACTATGTAAAAAAGAGTATTAATATTTTGTGAATTGCAATGTTGTATAATAAAAATGTTGCATAATCGACTGCATGCTTAGCAAAAATTATTTTCCAAGCTTATTCGCTTTACTTTTATTCTTTGCATGTGTTCTTTGTTTTAACTTTCTCAATTGCTTTTTCTGCCCACTTAGAGTCTCTCCACAATGCCCTGCCAACAGCTACTAAGTCAATTTTCCCTTCATTTATCAGTTTGTCTGCATATTCTGCATTGGTTATTCTTCCTACCCCTATTACTGGTGTTTTTACTGCTTTCTTAACTTCCTCTGCCTGGGGCACGAAGTATCCTTTCTGGTGTCGTAGTTGCTTGGGATCTGCCCCACACATGCCTCCTGAAACATCTATAACGTCTACGCCAGCTTGTTCTAACTCTTTGGCGAATACAACCGAATCTTTTATTTGAGTACCATATGGTGCTAAATCATCTGCTCCTAACCGATACAATAACAATTTACGTTTGGTAACTTCTCTAACCTTTCGTGTTACCAACAATGGAAATCGCATTCGATTTTCCAAAGAACCACCGTATTTGTCACTGCGTCGATTAAATAGTGGAGAAAAGAATTGATTAAGCAGATAACCATGTGCTCCGTGAAGTTCAACACCATCAAATCCTGCTTTCATTGCTCTCTCCGCAGCCAACGCATAATCATCAGCTAAGTATTCAATTTCGTCAATTGATAATTCACGGCTTTTTTCTCTTGCTGAAGGTCCAACAGGCATGGAACCTATCACTTTTTTACTAGCAACGCCACCTGCATGGCTAATCTGTATCACAACTGGCGCACCTACAGCATGAACCTTGGCTGCAAGTTCTGTTAATCCTTCAACTAATGAGTCATCGTGGATGGCTAATTGTTTCGGGCCAATCTTTCCAGAAGGGCTAACATATGCGTGTTCAACAATCGGTAAGCCTATGGCTAAAGAACGCATGACATAGAAATTAACAAGTCTATTTGTAACTGCCCCTTCAAAATTTGCTCGCCCCGTCTGCAATGGTGGTAATACAATTCTGTTCCTTAGCGTAATGCCCTTAACGTCTAATGGGTCAGCAAGTGTTGGCAAATATTGACACCGCTGTCCAGAAAACAGCTTTACAAATATATGAATATACACAAATCAAATAACCAATCTTGCCATATGTATCACTATTTTTCAGAATGTTAAATGTAAAACTTGATTTATCTGCCATGTGTTTAATAAAGTCTAAAAGTCTGAATGCTTAATCAATTTGTAAGTTGCACAGTTAGCTTGGATTCTAGCCAAGTTGTATTGAGCAATACTAAGTAGAGGGGTACAATCTATACTAAAAGATGCCAATACAGATGATTATCTGCCGCGTTCACTGTATGTGCCGCAAAAAGATTCAAGACAAAATATGCGTGAAATAGTAAACGCTGTATTCTCTGACAAATTCATGATTTTTCTTTCACTATTGCTTATTCCAGTGATAATAATTCCTTTTGTGTTTGATGTTTCTGCTAATGTATTACTATTCTTAGAAATGTGCGATATAACTATAGTTATTCTGTTCGTTACCGAATACGTATCTAAGCTATATTTTGCTGCCAACAGATGGCAACACTTCAAGTCTCCTTGGCATATGGTTGATTTAATAATCGTTATACTACCGGTTATACAATACATCCCAATCATGAGTCTAAGTGTAACTGGGTCATATTCACTTCTGCTAAGACTTTTGCGTTTACCGCGCGCTTTTGCAGTCGGTAGTCGGGCAATGGCTGGCAGGCACATATCCAACCGCAATATTGTAAATGAAGTAGATTCGCCTGAACCTATTATCAGGCAAGTAGGTTCTGATCTTAAAACAACCCAAATAAATCTTACTTGGGCTCAACTTGAAGAACACCTTTCCGACAAAAATCGGCAAGGATGGCTCGACATTCACAATATGTCGGATGAAGGTTTTGCTAAGTTAAGTAAAATTCTAAGAATTTCAGAACTTCACTTTAAAAGTAAAATCGTAGATGAAATTTTTCCTCATATAGACTATGTTCAAAACGCCTCGTTCTTGTTTATACAATCAGGAAAAATCCAGTACCCCGAAACCACAAATAATTATCTGACTATTTCAAAATCTGGCATTATCATAATCTGCAACGGCACAAAAATTCTTACTGTATCTCGACATAGTGTAGACTTATTTAATACAATATTATCTTCAATACAAGTTAATAATAAAGACAAAGAGTTTGTTGTTACAGTGCTTTATAGTATTTTAGAACATACACTTAGTAACTACAGAGTAATTTTGTCTGAAATAGAACTTGAGCTAATTAAGATTAGTCGGACTCCAAAATCTAAACTGCCAAGCGATTTTCTTGAACGCATTTATCAGTTAGATAAAGAAGTTTCCAGACTGGTTTCCAATCTTATACGCTATAAAGGCTTGTTAAGTACAGTTGTCTCTAAACATGTTCCTCTGGAAGGCTTTAATGAAGCTACCAAAGAAGCCTTTAACGTTCTTCAACAGGGTTCTGAATATCTTAATGAAATTGCTGATGACCTTACCGATAATTTAGACTTTATGATAAATCTTTACATCAACCAAACTTCTTTTGAAACTAACCGTATTCTTAAAGTTCTAGCAGTAATTACCAGCATATCTGTAATACCTGCTGCAATCGGTGGAATATTAGGTATGAACCTAATAGATGTAAACTATGGAGCATACCTTTGGCAAGTTGTTTTTATAATAGGAACAGCTATGATATTCACAACATATGTCTTCATAAAGCTTGGTTGGCTTAAAACATAAATAATTTCCAAGTTGGAAACTTTGAATTTGCTTTTAATATCTTAAATTTAGGTATTTGCCAATAAATTTGGCTCTTTAACAAGTTGTGACTTATTATTGCTTATAAAAATTCGAAATATTATGTTTTTAAAAAAATGAAAATGTTGATTTATTTTATGATTTTTTCCCAGCTAGTTATGCGTTCAAGTAGTTCTTGGACTGGTTTACCACCGTAGTTTTTAAGTCGTTCAATCAAGTCTTTTTGTGCAAGCGTTGCTTTCTGAAAGTCAGTTTGTTGGCTAGCTTTTTCTGTTAGATAAAGTATGCCATCAATGCCTACTCTTGCACATCGTGCGCTTACTGTGAGCAACTCCGGTACTGTTGGAATATCGCTAGGGTTATCACCTGGGCCATAGACGTAAAGGCTTACGTACATTGGTTTATCTTTAAGTAATTTTCGAAAGCCCCTGCTAATCATTTCCCAATACCAAGGCGTTGCATAGTTTTTGCTAAACATGACAACGTTAAATGCGTCTGCATATTTAGCAAAGTCGTCAAAGTCTACGCCATAACGTTCATACGAGCATATTGGATCCGGTTGGATACACATAACTAGGTCTTTTTTTGTGTGTTCTCGTATCTGGGCGATGTACTCTGTAACTTCTTTACGGCGCCACTGAAGCCAGCCTAATCCACTTTTTCGCCACTTTTCGATGCAACGCGGACATACGCAGTGCCCATGGTCTGCAAAATATTGACTGTTAGGCCAAATACCAAGAGAGTTTGCATCTACATCAGAAATATATGCGAGCTGTTCTGCACGATGTTCTGGTTGTGTTGCACACACAATATTCCAATAAATGTTATAATTTGCGTTTCCCATCTTAGCTGGACCCAAAGCTGATTGGCTAATCCACTCTGGATGATCCCTAACTGCGGCGTTGTCACCAAAAATTGCAATATTGCTATACATGTCCTTCTGAGGCGGGATTCTAATGCCAAGCTCGGTTTTTACACGTAAAAGATGGAAGTCAAAGCCTTCGGCTTTTTTAGGTTCAAGTGTATATGCGCCAAATTTCACATTATGCACCTTTAATGCACGCAAAGAAGCTATAGAATAATAATAAAGCTTTCAGTTTACTACCTCTGCAACTACATAATTTGTTTAAACCTATCTCTGAAATTACCCTTAGTATTAGATTAATTATTTAAGTTGAAAACTGCTTTTTAAGCAACATGCGTGAAGTAGAAGTTAAAATCCTCAATGTCAATAGATCCAAAGTTGAAGAATCTCTTTTACAGCTGGGTGCAGAAAAAGTATTTGATGATTCAGTTGAAGCATGTTTTTTTGATTTTAAAGATAATTTGTTAGCCGACATCAAAAGTTTGTTACGATTGCGCCGAGAAGGATCTTTATCGGTGCTTACCTTCAAAAAGGTCACATCCACTCAAGGAGCCAAAGTTGCAGAGGAGACTTCTGTAGAAGTATCAAATTTGGATATGATGCAGAAAATCCTGCAGTCAATAGGGTTAACTGTGAAAGAGAGCAACAAGAAACACCGCGTAAGTTACCGAATAGGTAATGTACATTTTGATTTAGATTGTTACATGGGTAAATATAGTTATATACCTGAGTTTATGGAAATAGAAGCTGAAAATTTGCAAACTATCCATAAGTATGCAATACTTTTAGGATTCAAACCAACCGATTGTCTTCCATGGTCAACTGCAGACTTAATTAATTATTATTCACCTAAGGTTTCTGATATGTAAGATATTTTACCTTTTTACTGCACAAAAAATGTATGGTTTTTATTATTTTGGCGTAATGTTAATTTGGTCTAAATGTTTCTATTATGGTATGCGCCATACTGATTCACGTAGGAGTCGAATTATTCGAAGCCTATTTGTTGTTGCAGGTTCTATCTTTGTGGTTTTAGGTGCAATAGGTATGGTTTTGCCCATTTTACCTACGACTCCTTTCCTTTTGCTAGCTGCTGCTTGCTATATTCGTGGGTCTGAACGTATGCATCAATGGTTAATTAACAATCGATGGTTTGGCAGTTATATTAAAAACTATCATGAAGGCAAAGGTATCTCTGCTAGAGGCAAATTTGTCTCAATTGTTAGTTTGTGGGTGGCAATCTCTATCTCTGTGTTCATTGTGGATATAGTTTTAATGCAAATATCTTTGTTTATAATTGCTACCGCTGTAAGTATTCACTTAATTAGGGTTCCAACATACAGAAAAGAAAATGAAACTAAAACAAAACAGTTGGCAAAGACTAAAACTGTCTAGTTAGGCTTCCAGATAATTCTTAGGGCGCCTTGCTTACAAGCATTAATACATGGTGTCTGATTTGTTTCAGGTCTGCACTGAGTACATGTGTATTTAATTTTTTTACGATGTTGTTCTGATACAGCAGCCACAGTTTTATCTTCTAAGTCAATGAATTCAGTTATTATTTCCAAGGCTTTCTGGGGACATTGTTGAGTGCATTTTGCGCATCCGTTGCATTTATCGGTATCAATTGAAATGTAATATTCACCTGATCCATCACAGTAACCGTAATGCATTATCATAGTTTTTGCCTCAACTATTTTGTGCTTTTTCATATAGTGCTTTACCTAAGAGTGCAGCGCCTATTGCTCCTGCAACAGTAGGGTCTAAGCCACCTTCCCTCCAGTTAGGAGACGGTAGGGTCTTAATGCCTAAGATGTTTTCTACCCTGCTTACTATGCCCAGATTTTTAGATTGGCCGCCTGTTATTACAAGTTCTCTTTCAAGACCTACTCTGTTGATGAGATTTGCCATTCTAACAGCCATGGCGCGGGTATATGCTGCGAGTACTTTTTCTTTAGTCCATCCTTTACGAAGTAACCCTATAGCTTCAGTTTTTGCAAAGGCTACACAAGTACAGCTTACTGGTGGTGGCTCTTCAGTAACTTTGAGCGATTCTGCACCTATTTCTTCTATGGGAATTTGAAGTAAGTCTGCAAATACTTCCATCCCTCTGCCTGTTCCTGCGGCGCATTTGTCATTCATTAGAAATGAGGTAACTCTGCCTGTTTCATCACAATGAATTGCTTTAATGTCTTGTCCGCCTACGTCTAAAATTGTTCGTACTGTTGGTCCCCAAATGTAGTTAGCTCCTTTTGCGTGGCATGCAATTTCAGTAATAGCTTTATTTGCCATAGGTACATTGACTCTGCCATAGCCTGTGCCTACTGTATATTTGATGTTGCTTTGCTGAATCCCTGTATCTTTAAGTGCCCACTCTAATGCACGTTTGGCGCTATCAGGGCTATTTGCTCCTGTGCGAGTAATTGCCCAAGAGTATATTTCACCATTAATCATGACAGCTGCTTTTGAGCCTACTGAGCCTACGTCTACGCCTGCAGTAATCAAATCGTTGTTTGTCCATTTCTTGTTCGGTATAATACGCTGGTATTCTTGCCAGCGCCAGAACTCTTTTCCATTATTATTCGCGGTCATTGTGATGCCCTCTTTGCGCGTCCTGCAGCGATTAATGCTGCTCCAAATGCGCCAATATATTCCGGGTTATCGGGAATTGATATATCTACGTTAAGTTTTCTTTTCAGGGAGGCTACAAAACCTACGTCTTTTGCTACACCACCAACTAGCACTACTTCTGGATTTACGCCTAGCCTGTGAACCATTGCAGAAACGCGGTCTGCCATAGCATCAAAGACTGCCCTGGCGATTTCAGGTTTAGACTCTTGGCGGTGAATGAGTGTAACAACATCTGATTCGCCGAAAATGACGCAGCTTGCATTGATAGGACTAGCCCGTTCAGCTTTGAGTGCTAATGGGCCCATTTCTTCTAGTCTTACTTCTATTGCTCTAGCCATTGCTTCAATAAATGTTCCTGCGCCTGCTGCACAGCGTTCGTTAACCACGAAATCTACCATAACGCCGCGGTCATCGCATTTAACAGCTCTGGCTTCTTCTGCACCTACATCAATAATGGTGCGGGCTGCTGGAAACAGCTGTACTCCTGCTTTCGCGTCTGCACCCATCATGCTAACCGTTCCATTTGAATAAGGCGCCATTTCCATACCTGACCCAGTGGCTAGAACCATGCTAACTTCTTCTTTTGAAGCTCCTGCAGTTTTAAGTGCTTCTTCATAAGCCTGTTCAGCAGCTTTGGTTGGTTCAAAACCTGAAGCTGTTTTTGCTCGTGCGACAATTGTGCCGTCTTTTAGAACGACAATTTTCACCGTTTGAATTCCCATATCTATGCCTACAGTTATCACATTTTACACCTTTTACTCTGATTTTCTTTTTATTTTTTAGAAGTCAACTCTGGCAGTTAGCATTTCAAGGAATGCTTCTACTCTTGTCTTCATTTGTCCGACGTCTTCACGAGTATATTCTGTGTCTAAATAATAGACTGGAACGTTTAGTTTGTCAAGGGCTTTTTTAACTCGTGAGTACTCCATAGCGTATAACATGCAGCCACGTACTACATAGTAAATAACGCCATTTGCTTTGTACTCTTTAATTTTATTCATAAGCCAGTTGATACGATCTTCATTACCATCTTTAGAGGTAAAGCATGGACAGGTTGAAGCCATAAGGTACCGTTCGGAGATGCCGTTCATCATGTCCTCCATTGTCCATTCGTCTATACCAACCGGGTCATAAAGCAATCTATCGCTAGAGCAGAGTTCATCTGCAACTAATACACCTTGAGGCATAGCTTCCTCAATTAGTGTCGGTAGCTTCCAGTTGTCAGGCCAAAACATTGGTGTTCCTGTAATTATGACGCGCGGTGTATCTGGAGGGCAAGCCCACTGTTTTGATTGTACCCGTTTTTCAAGCTCATCACATAATGCTTCTGTTTTTTCTGTCCAACGTTTGATGTCATCCCACATGCTTGCCTGATTAACTAACATAGCATCTCGACCCATGATAACTGGGTTACCTTTTCTTAAATCTTGAAGTCGTCTAAACGCCTTACTGGCGCGTTGCATGGTTTCAACTGCTTCTTTGAGTTTTTTAGGTGTGATTTTATTGCCCGTAAATTCTTCAATTTTCTTTTTTATTTGATTCACTTCTTCACGCCAAAGCTCTAGTGAATGTGGTGAATCTTTGATGCGTGGTGGGGTCATTTGCCAGATGGGTTTTTTATCGCTCATTATTTCGCTAAGTTTAGTCATGCCATCGCAGGTGAGACTGCTTATTAATGCGTCACTTAGCTCAAGATATGGTGAAAGGTTAACCATGCTTGCGCCAATGGTTGAGCGAATTACTGGACATACTTCAACTGGGACAACTCGATCGCCAAGTTTAGCAGTATCATACCAGCCCGAGTTAACTCTTACAGGAATGGCGTCAGCAGCTAAGATTAGTTCAATAGGTGTAAATATGCAGAAGTATCCAATAATCTTTTTACCTTTAGCCTTCTCTGCAGATAGTTCTTGTTGTCTTTGACCAAAAAAGTTTGATATTTCATCAAAATACTTCATAGCTTCTGGTCTGTTAGGCGAGGTTTTTTTCATTCGTTCAATATTGTCAGTTATTACTCTCAAGGACATGGCTTGAGCTGAGTTTTTTAGTTCTTCACTTTCTTTTTGGGGAATATCCGGCATGTATTTTTTTTCTGCAGTTTGGCTTTTCATTAATTTTTCCTCATTCAGTTTTAGCTGGTTCTAACCAGTTCCTTGACTTGAACAGGGTTTTCCCACCAAGTTTTACATTTAGGCAGCCTTCATATGGACACATCTCAACGCATCGCATGCAGTTAAGACAAATTGATGTGTTAATATCGCCACCTTTCTTTTCGTAAACATCTGTAACTTGTACAGGGCAGACACGTTTGCAAATACCACATTTGGTACATTTCTCCTCAACTTTATTTATGTGCAGCAGTGGTAGAGCTTTGAAAGCTTTGTATTTGTTAAGAGCAGATATTGATATTGCAGTAGGGCAGAATCTGCACCAAAATCTTCTTACAAAGAACGTGCTTACAACTGTTAACGCAATAAATATGTAAACTATAATTAATGCTATTGTAGGCTCGTTGAGTGCAGTCATAATGTCTCTTGCATATGGGTAACTTATTCCCCATTCGTTGCCGACAGATGCAATAATGCTTGATCCTGCAGTGCCAGTCCACGGAACAATCAGAGGTTCTAGCGGGGATAATAGCAACCCTAAAGATCTAAAAGGGCCGCGCAAAAATAATGCATAAATCTCTAATTGGGTAGACGACAAATTTAGTGCC
The DNA here is from genome assembly GCA_964434745.1 of uncultured Candidatus Bathyarchaeia archaeon. Lineage (GTDB taxonomy): Archaea > Thermoproteota > Bathyarchaeia > Bathyarchaeales > Bathycorpusculaceae > JADGNF01. The sequence goes on from CAYSWL010000037.1 coordinate 12,348, forward strand.
CCTAAAAACAGTGGTGAAGCTAAAATTATTCCTGCAACCGCATATCTTAATTTATGCAAAGCATTGTTAACGCCTTCTGGTAGATTTCTATAGCGAACTCCAATTTTTTTCCTAAGTAACGCAATAAGATCCATGTACAGGCCGAATGGGCATATCCACCCACAGAAAAACCTGCCTGAAACTGCAGTTGCCGCAAAAATTACTAAGAAAAAGACCGATAACCACAATGACATTGTAAATGAAATAAAAATACCTACCAACGAGACAACTTGAATAAAAAGCCGCAAATAACTAACTTTGCGTGTACGATCTTTCTTCCAAATTAAGATTACTAGTATTCCTGCCAATGATAGACCTACTGCTATCATCAGAGCTAGTATATCCGCCACAATATTCAACATTACATTATCCAGCTAAATGTGTGGTCCGGTTAAATAATTATTGCGCTTAATACCGTAGTCACACCAAGAATTATCAATAAAGCAGAGCCGCTTATGGCTATCCATTTTCTAAAAAGTGGGGCTTTGCTTAAAAGCCACCCTGTAGCTCCGCCAAATAATAAGATTGGTGATAACGAAGTGCCTAAACCAAATAATACGGCTAATACTATGCTGTCGATAGGTGACGCAAAAGGTATCGAGAACGCTAGAAGTGCCATTAAAGGTGTACATACAACTAACCCTCTAGAGAAGCCAAGGGCGAATGCACCTGCATCAAATCTTCCAATAATTTTTTTTCTACTTACTATCTGTTCAGTTTTTTTATCACAACTACTGTTTCTACTTTTAAGTAACAGGTGTACCCCAATTATTATGCTTACTACGCCAAAAGCCGGTCCGGAATACTGTTGAAATGATGCTAAAAGTGAATCACTCACTACTAGTTTAAATAAACCAATGGCTGTCCCGATTAATGCATAAGCCGTTATTCGACCCAAATTAAAAATAAAAGTCACAAGGACTCCTTTACGGAATCCTGCGTTTATGCCTGCTATGTAGCTTGCTATGTATGGTAGGCAACTGGCTGTGCAGACTACTAATCCAAATAAGAAACCACTAATTAATGCTTCCAGATACGGATTTGTAAGTCCCTGCACAAGTGACATATCTGCTCTTTTTACCCCTATTTAGATAAAGGGAAGCTGATGCAGCAAATTTAAAGCTTACATATGCTGCACTTATTGCGATGAAAATTGTAGTTGGAGCAGAAAAATTTTGTTTATTTTGGGTTGTTGTATTTAGTGGTACGGATGCTGGTTCGATTATTCTTGTGTTCCATTCTCGTAGGTAGTCTTGGTGGGCTATGTCTGTATGATATGTTTCTGTTACAGGGTAGGGAAAGCCACTCATAGTGCTAAACGGTAAGGGTTCTACTGTAAATTCAAAGCCAAAACCCCAGTTGCCATTTTCATCTTTAAACCAGCATGATTCAAAGAAGAAGTAGTCGCGAACCATGCCTTCACCTACTGGTGCAAGGTTATTTGTGGCAAATTGAAGTGATACTGCATCGCCTTGTCTGCCGATAACATACATATCATCAGCTGTTAATAGCAGTTCTGTAACGTTGCCATATCTGGTGAAGTTTCCTGTTGCTGCTGCTGTGCCTGCTGGGAAGTAGTTGTAGAGAGTAGCTTGTGGTTCTATAGTCTGGGTAACTATGTTTTGTTCGGTTGTAGTGTCTACGCCGATGTAGTCAAAGGTTACATTCCAGAAATTACTTATTCTTAGTGAATAATCGTCTGTTGGGAATAAGCCTGTTAAGTTAACTACAAATGTTCTTGGTGCGCTGTCAGATGGCAATGGATATTGCCTACTCCAGTCTACTTTGATCCAGTTTCCATTTGCATCTTTTACTTCCATATATGGAGGCGGGGTAACTTCGGTACCATCAGGTACAGCAGGGTCGTAGAAGTAACCTAACCAAGTATTATAATCATCAGCAGATCCCCAATCAACTACTGATCTTACTACAAGTTTGATTTGTTCAGCGTCTGATAAATCGCCTAGATCTAAAGTTATTTGGTTCCAGATTATATTATCCCATGATGGACTCTGAATTCCATGTGTGCCGTTAGTAAATATGTCATCTATTTTGGCGATCTGAGGTAAGATATTTTCACCTTTTTCGTTAACAGCTAATACTGGCGTTAGGGGATTTTTATTTACTGTATAAATTTGTCCCATGTATGCTTCGTCAAGATATTGTTCTACCATAGTTGAGTAGACATTAACGTCGGCTGGGTGGTCTACTACTACCATGTATGCTCGGTCTATGTAGAAGATTTCATTCCATCTTTGGATAAGGCTTAGGTTGAAGTAGCCATTAACTTCTCCAAGTTGGGTGCTATCAAGTGGGATATAGTCCCAAGGGTTGTTTTTGTAGAAAGTAAATGGAATTTCTTCTCCTTTCGTTGAGTCTTTGTAGTTGATATATCCTAGCCAGCCATGATTTGAGATGTCTCCAACATACACATTGTGCGTGCCATTCCATGTATATAATGATGGGCAAGAACTGCCTCCAGTAAAGGCGGCGGTGACAGTAAGTTGATTTGTGAGTGTGACAGTTTTAATTGGGTCGGTAGATCCATCATCCCATTTTTGGAAGGTGTATCTGCCTTGTGGATCTGTTAGCGGCATTTCAATAGTGTATGTTTCTCCTATTGGTAGAAGTTCTGAATAGAACGTTTGGCGTTCTACACCATTTAGTTTGAATTTTACGCCTGTTGCAGGGGATGTGGAAACACTTAGTGTATGAAATCCTTCCTTGACTACTTTGAACCCTCCATAAGTAAGGGTGTTTACGGCAACATTGTGTGAACCTTCTGTTTGAGATGAGGCAGTAAATGTTACATCTTGGGTTGCTCCCGCTTCTAGGGTAATTGTTTTAGTTTCAACATTTATGCTGTCTATATTTAGTCTAAGTGATAAGCTGCTAGTTTCTGTACCTGAATTCTTTGCTTTTACAGTGACTGTTACTGGTTCACCAGGCCATACTTCATACGGTTTAACGAACATGTTCTCTAAAGTGATTGTGGATGGACCTTCAATACTAAACGTGCCTGTTAAATTGCCTACCTTTACGGTATAAGTGCCTTTAGCTGAGTATGTAACAGTAAACTGTAGTGTTGTACTTTCCCTTCCTGAAAGTTGAACAATTTTTGTATCTGCTATGGCACCATTAACCTCAAGCTCTGCGGAATAACTTCCTGAAAGTTCTCCAATGTTAGTTACATTAACCAATATCTGAACAGGCATATTTGCTTCTGCCACTTGAGGATCAATTACCAAGTTATTAACTTCAAACTCGGCTGGTCTAGCAGGTGGTGCTGCTGGCAGAACTTCAAACGAGTCACTTAAGCTTCCTATAGTGACTTGGTAAGTACCTTGATTTTGCTCTACAACTTCAAATAATACACTAATAACTGCGTTTCCATCAATTTGCCCGCTCTTAGTTTCTCTTGCTTCCCCATTTATCAGCAGTGTAAGTGAATATTCTTCTGGTTGTGGCTGTCTATTGGTTACTTTTAGTGATATACCAACGGGTTCACCTATGCTTGCTTGGGTTCGATTTATTACTAAGTCAGAAAGAGTGAATTTGCTAATTACGTTAAAAGTGCCTTCTAAGTTATCTATTTTTACTGTATGCGTTCCTTCTGTTGTAGCCAAAATTGCCAATGTTACTGTCTTTGTCTCTCCTCCTAAAAGTTCGATAGTCTGAGTTTGCTCAGAGACATCGTCTACTATCAAATTAGTTTCATAGGTGCCTTTACCTTCTCCAAGGTTGGTTGCATTGAACGTTATTGTTATCGTTTGGCCAATAGTTGCCTGAATAGGCGTTATAGCCAAGTCATTTAGTTGAATCTTAGCTGGATCTAAAGGTGAAGCGGGTAACGATTGTATATAAATAAATCCCCCTGCCGCTGCAGCAATAATTATTAGATCAATAATCAAAATGGTTTGAAGTTTAGTTAAAGCTGAATGGGAACGCATAACTTTCCTATCGTCCTGATGTTTATATAATTATTGTGAGAACGTTAATTTTTAACTTAATTGTATTATGTGTATATATTGTTAAATTTTGCATTCTAGTATTTTTGGATATTTTTTCATTTTTACTAAAAATGCTGTGTGTTTTTTGAAAATATGTTTTTATTTTTGTCTTTATTTATGCTAAATGTCTAGAGATATACGAATACTATGTTTCCATGTGGATAGTCTTATATGCGTGTGTGAGATGAATGTACAAAAAATCCGTAGCTTAGTTTACAAGCGTTTAAAAATAAAGAGGAATATGAAATGAGTGTAGTAGAAGCATCAACTTCAGGAGACATAGCATGGGTGCTTGCCTCGACAGCACTAGTTATGCTAATGACGCCCGCATTAGGCTTTTTCTACGGCGGTCTAGTACGAAAGAAAAACTTGGTGTCAACAATAGTTCAATGTGTTGTCATTTTTGCAGTCATAAGTATCATATGGGCACTATGGGGTTACAGTCTTGTATTTGGTAACAGTACAGGTGGCATCATAGGAGACTTCTCTCTTGTAGCATTACATAACTTAGAGATAGATTTCGTTAACCCTGCATTAGCTGGTAGCATACCTGAACTGTTATTCTTTGCATTTCAACTAAAGTTCGCAGCGATTACTCCAGCGTTAATTATAGGTGCGTGTGCAGAAAGAATTCGATTCAAATCTCTGCTAATCTTTATCGTCCTTTGGTCAACACTAATATATGTGCCAATAGCGCACTGGGTATGGAACCCTGACGGTTGGTTACGTGGTTTAGGTGCTATTGACTTTGCAGGCGGTATAGTTGTCCACATTTCAGCAGGTGTATCTGCACTTGCTGCAGCCCTTGTAGTTGGCAGACGAAACGGCTGTGGAGTATCTTGGAAAACCCATATGCAAGACATTGACAAAAAAGCTCATGCAATTGAATTTAAACCTACCAACGTTCCATACGTAATATTGGGTGCAGCTCTGCTTTGGTTCGGTTGGTTCGGATTTAACGCAGGTAGTGCATTAGCCGCAAACGACTTAGCAGTCTTAGCTTTAGTGACTACAAACTTGGGTGCAGGTGCAGCAGCTGTTAGTTGGATGGTCATGGACTGGCTAATCAAAGGAAAACCCTCAGCAACAGGCATAGCCATCGGTGCAGTTGTTGGATTAGTATCAATAACGCCCTGTGCAGGATTTGTTTCAGTATCTTCGGCAATAATCATAGGCTTAATAGGTGGTGTAATCTCAAACTTGGTTGCAAACTGGCGACTTGGTCGTTCACGAATCGACGATACATTAGATGTCTTTGCTTGCCACGGAGTAGGCGGTATATGGGGTTCAATAGCAGTTGGTTTATTTGCAACAGTGGGTGCAAATGGATTACTGCTTGGAAACCTTGACCAAATGATTGCCCAGCTAGTGGCAGTAGCAGTGGTTGCACCTTTCTCTTTCGTTGGCTCATACGCGCTACTAAAAGCGGTTAACAAAGTTTCCCGTTTGCGTGTAAGCACTGAGGAAGAAGATGCAGGCTTGGACCTAAGTGAGCACGGCGAAGAAGCCTACCAGCTGGACTAAAGTAAGAGGTACAGCTAAGAATGGCTGCCTCTATTCTTTTATTTTTTTAGTATTATAAAATTATTTGCTCCTGTTATATCACATGCCTAACAAATATTGGTTGACTGTTAATATTGCAATAAGTGCCATTTTGGTCTCTAAGAATGGATTTTAGTTGATATAAAAAATAAATTGGGTTGTATGATGAATATTTTTGATTATTCATTTTTATAAGCATAGTTTTGAGCAGGTTTATGTTAAAAACCGCTTTACAGTCTCATAGAGTACTCTTACCCCGAAGACTAGGTTATCTATTGATATTCTTTCGTCAATACCATGTTCACGTCTAGTGGCTTTTTCACCATACTTTGTTTCGCTATATAATGGATGAAATCCATATGCAACGCTACCCATCCTGCGGAAAAAGCGGCTATCTGTTCCGCCGGTCATAAGCGTTGGAACAACCCCACATCCTGGTTCAAATGTGCCAAGTACGTCTTTAATGGCTGTAAAAAGTGGCGTATTTACAGGTGATTCTGAGGGTTCTTGTACTTGGATATCTTCAAAAGTAATATTATCAAGCCTTGCATTCATTGTCATTTCTTGAATAATCATTTTAGCTTGAGCTATAGATTGACCAGGCAAAATTCGACAATCAAATACTGCATTACATTCAGAGGGAATAACATTTTCTTTTACTCCACCTTGAATTATTGTCGGTGTGATCGTCATGCGAATACGCGGTCTAATTTCATCAGCAATGGCGGGGGCTGTTTTATCTAACTCGTCAAGTATTTGATCACTTGATTGGGGATCTGTCATAAGTCGAGTAAGTGGTTCTTTTAAACTAGGATCTTCTTTCATAAGTTCAACCAGAAACTGCTTTACTGTTGGTACAAATTCGACTTTACCACGATAATTACCAAGTATAGCTAAAACTTTGTTCATGCGTAAGATCGCATTATCTGCTGCGTCAGGAACTGACCCATGGCCAGGTGTGCCTTTAGCTTTAGTTCTAAACCACATCAAGCCTTTCTCTGCTGTGTTCACTGTAAATACGTTTTTAGTCTGAGTTCGTAATGATGAGCCGCCACCTTCGTTAATTACATATTCCGCAAAAATTTTCTCTGGACAATGGTTGACTAAGTATTCTACGCCATTTGAGCTACCAGCTTCTTCATCTGCAGTTGCTGCCAAAATAACATCGCCTTTAAGCGGTATGTTATTACGTTTAAGCAACTTAAGGACCATTACTTCGATAGCTGTCATGCCTTTCATATCAAGAGCTCCTCTACCCCACACAAAGCCATCTTTTACTGTACCACTAAAGGGATCTACCTGCCACTCTGAAGGGTTGGCAGCTACAACGTCTAGGTGCGAGAGTAAAAGAAGACGAGGTTTTTCGCCGGTACCTTTTAGGCGGGTTATGATGCTACCTCTATTAGGTGCAGATTCAACTAGTTCGCAGTTAAAACCCTCTTTGTATAGCTGCTCTGCGAGATATTTTGCTGCAATAGTCTCATTTCCAGGCGGGTTAGTGGTATTAATTTGCAGGAGTTCACTTAGAAGCGTCGTGACTTCTCTTTCAACTTCGTTTTTTTGGGTAATATGCATCTTTCATTAGCACCTGATAAATTTAGAAACGCCGCGTATTCTCTTAAGAGTTTCTTGCATTTTAATTCAGATTTTAATGAAGAATGACAAAAATAAGGAGTAAAATCATTAACGCTACAATGATGTTTATATATTATTGTTAAAATGCATAATGAAGATTAAATTTAATACGGTCGATGAAAAATGAAAGAACTGAAACCTCTCGACTACCAGCTCCTCTTCGAGTTAATGAAAGATTCTCACAGAAGCGACAGACAACTTGCAAAAGCGTTAGGTATTTCTCAACCAACTGTAACCCGAAGACGAGCAATGCTGGAAGACAGCACTATTGAAGGTTACACTGTAATACCTAAATTCGGACAAATAGGGTTCGAGATTGCAGCATTCACATTCTTGAAAACAAAAATTAACCATCTTAAAGGTCAAGAAAAGCAAGATGCTTTCAACAAACTCAAAGACTGGTATGCAAAACAAACTAATGTCATTGGAGTTCTTAATGGCCAAGGTATGGGCTGGGATGCAATATGCATATCTCTACATGAAAACTATACAAAATATGCCGAATTTATGAGAAACCAAGAATCTGATCTTTGCGATGTCATCGTTGAAACTCAAACATTCCGATCCGACCTTAAGAATAGCGTAATGCTAAAACCATTCCACCTTAAATATTTAGCAAAACCCGAATAAACAAATTTATTTTCCCGCCTAGAAGGTCATATAACCTTCAAAGGCATCCATTCTTTTACTTCTTAACTTGGTTATCTTCAATTTTACAACTACATATCACATTTTACTGCGTTAACAAAATCATTCATGGATTTTCTATATGAGAAAATATTTTTATCTGCCTGCCAAATTTGTAGTATACACTGGTGTTTGGTTTTTTGATTTTATTGTAGTGCAATTTTACTTTTTAACTATACAAATTACATTTAGCTACTTTTTAGAATATACCTAAAAACAGTTCCTGATTATTTATTGCGAAAACCATACTTTCATGTCTATAGAACTCTCTTGTTATAGTTGACTATTATGTATGCTTTTTTTCCTCATCTGTATAAATGTCTATTTTTCTAAGATAAAACAGGTTAACAAGGATAGTTGACCATATTTCTTCTGTTGTTGTGTTATGCTTAAATATTGCAGAGATTCTTTAGTAGCTTGTTTTAATTAGGAGGCTAATGTTACGCCCGCAGTTGAAGTAGGTAGAATATGCATAAAAGTAGCTGGACGCGAAGCCGGCAAACGTTGCGTCGTAGTTGATATCATGGACAAAAGCTTTGTCATGGTCACCGGACCCAAGAAACTCACTGGCGTTAAACGTAAGAGAGCCAACATGAATCACCTCTTGGCCCTCGCAGACAAGCTTGACCTCAAACGAGGCGCATCCGACGAAGAAGTCACTTCAGCCTTAGAAGCAGCTGGTAAAATCGACGAAATGAAAGAACCAGTAAATCCTGCCGAATAGCTAAGTAGACTCTTATACTTCCCCGTTATTCTTTTTCTTTGTTCAAGGAGAACCAA
>CAYSWL010000038.1:0-20475 GCA_964434745.1 uncultured Candidatus Bathyarchaeia archaeon
AAACATTCTTAAAAACTAGTTATATTTACTCAAATTATTGCTTTGTTTATAAGTGATCTCTAGGAAACCTGAGATGGTATAATTATACTTATTTTTTATAGCTGTTATTTTTATGGCCCTATTTTATGTAGTTCAAATATTAACGAAATGTGACTTTTTTTAAAAAAGATAAAAAAGTAGCGTCAAAAAAGGTTGGTTATTGTTTGTTTTGGAATGTTAATTTTTTGTCTTTTTCATCAACTATAATAGTAGCATGTTTATCGACTTTTTCTTGCAGTATTATTTTTGATAGTTCGTTGAGTATGTTTTTTTGAATTACTCTTTTTATTGGTCTTGCACCGAATTGGGGATCAAAACCTACTTTTGCTATGTGGTCTATGGCTTTTTTTGTAACATCTATTTTGATATTGTTCTTTTCAAGCATATTCTGAATGTTCTTAAGCTGATTTTCCACTATTTTTTCAACTTCTTCTTCAGTTAAGGGCTGGAACATGATTATTTCGTCAATTCGGTTGAGAAATTCTGGTTTAATTGTCTTTTTCAGTAAGCTAAAGACTTGTTCTTTAGTCTGATCCCAAATTTTTTCTTTATTATCTGCAGTTTCTTTTTCCAAATTTTCTTGGATGATGTGTGAGCCAACATTTGAAGTCATGATAATAATGGTGTTCTTAAAATCTACTGTTCGACCTTTGTTATCAGTTAGTCTGCCATCATCTAAGACTTGAAGCAGTATATTGAATACATCTGGATGCGCTTTTTCAATTTCATCTAGCAAAATTACTGAATATGGTTTTCTTCTTACAGCTTCTGTTAATTGGCCGCTTTCTTCGTAGCCAACGTATCCTGGCGGAGCACCTACCAGTCTTGAGACAGTGTGTCTTTCTTGATATTCTGACATGTCAATTCTAATCATATTGTTTTCATTATTGAAGAGAAATTCTGCCAAAGCTTTTGCCAGTTCTGTTTTTCCTACTCCTGTTGTGCCTAAAAAGATGAATGATCCAATAGGTCGTTTAGGATCTTGTAGACCTGCGCGGCTTCGTCGAATGGCATTTGAGACTGCTTGAATTGCGTCTTCTTGACCAATAACTCGTGAATGTAACTCTGCTTCTATATTTAGTAGTTTTTCTTTTTCACTTTGCAGCATGCGGCTAACTGGTATGCCGGTCCAGCGGGAAACAACTTCGGCAATTTCTTCAGCGTCGACTTCTTCATTTATTAATGGTACGTCTTTTTGTATTTCTGAAAGTTTTTGTTTTAGATTTTCAATAGCTTTAGTCGCTTCTGGAATTTTTCCGTACCTAATTTCCGCAACTTTTCCTAAATCGCCTCTACGATTTGCATCTTCATCTTGGAATTTTAACTGTTCAATTTCGTTCTTCTTATTTTGAATTTGTTCAACAATTTCTTTTTCAGATTGCCATTTTGCTTTTAGTTTATTTCTTTCTTCGCTCAAATTTGCAATTTCTTGGTTTAATACTTTAAGTTTAGCTTCATCTTTTTCTCTTTTTATAGCTTCACGTTCTATTTCCAGTTGTCTTATCTTTCTTTCAATTGTTTCTAATTCTTCAGGTGCAGAGTTTATTTCTAATCTTAATTTTGATGCTGCTTCGTCGATTAAGTCAATTGCTTTATCTGGTAAAAACCGATCAGAGATGTATCTTTGAGAAAGTTCTACTGCGGCAATTATTGCTTCATCTTTAATTCTTACATGGTGGAATACTTCGTAGCGTTCTTTGAGGCCTCTAAGTATAGATATTGCATCTAATGTGTCTGGTTCATTAACCATGACTGGCTGAAAGCGTCGCTCTAAGGCTTTGTCTTTTTCAAAATATTTTTGATACTCTTTAAGAGTAGTAGCCCCAATCGCACGTAGCTCTCCTCTAGCTAGAGCTGGTTTTAGTATATTTGCTGCATCCATCGCTCCTTCGCTAGCGCCTGCTCCAACAAGTGTATGAATTTCGTCTATAAATAGTACAATATCTCCTTCAGAAGCTACGACTTCTTTAATGACGCTTTTTAGGCGTTCTTCAAATTCTCCTTTAAATTTCGCTCCAGCAATCAAAGCTCCCATATCTAGTGAATAAATCTGTTTAGATTTGAGGTTCTCTGGAACATCACCATTGACTATGCGATGAGCTAGCCCTTCTGCAATAGCGGTTTTGCCAACACCTGGTTCACCAATTAAAATAGGGTTATTTTTTGTTCTCCTAGATAGGATTTGTAGAACTCGTCGAATTTCTTCGTCTCTACCTATAACTGGATCAAGTTTTCCTGTTTTTGCTAAATTGTTAAGGTTAATTGCAAATCTGTTTAAAGCATTATATGTTTCATCTGTAGTCTGTGAATTCACAGTTGATCCCTTCCTCAATTGCTTAATCGCTTCTTTTAGTTCTTTTTCTCTTACTCCGTAACTTTGAAGAAGTCTTGATGCTGAATCACTCAAGGATAAAATTGCCAAGAGCAGTTGCTCAATAGAAATAAATTTATCTTGACTTTCGGACGCTAGTTCTTGCGCTTTTCGAAATGCTCTATTTGAGTTGGTTGATAAATATTGTTCTCCTGCTCCACTTACTTGCGGTAACGAATCAATTAATCTATCAAGCGAATTAGAGAGAACATCAATATTTACGCCTACCCTCTTTAACAAGTACGGAACAACGTTCTCATCTACAATTAACATTGCTTTTAAAAGATGAATTGGTTCTATTGCCTGATTTTGCTTTGAAGAAGCTATTTCCAATGCTTTTTGAATAGCTTCCTGAGACTTAACGGTAAAATTATTCAAGCTCATATTGCCTTTCTTTCCTCCAGTAATATTTGAATATTATTTTTGAATTATCCTGAACCAAATTTGTCTAAAACTAACTTTACACAAAATTAAAAAAATATTTTGTGTTTCCAAAATTATGCTTTTTACATTATATGCTGTAAATTTTTGCAAGCATTAATCGTTGAATTTTTGCTTTTCATTTGACATGGCAATAACCTATGGTTAAGAGAAAATTTAAACATCTCTTATTTGTTCTGATTTCAGAGTGACTCTTCATGTCAAGACGGATTGAATCTTTAAGGAACGCTGCATTCGCTAAAGGTAAATTTGACGGTTATTTAATTTTAAACAGTGCCAATTTAATATATTTTTTAGGTTCAGATGCTCCAGCTGCGTTATTAATATCTGCAAAAGATGCTGAGATTGTTTATGTTTACGGTAAAAATTATGAGCAGACAAAGACAGAATGTGCAAATTTTAAAGTTGAGTCCATTGAGTCTGATGAAAATTTATTAATAAAAATTATACGTCAGATAAAAAATGGTAAAATCAAACGATTAGCAATCGACTCTCTAAACGTTCTAAATTGGCAGACTTTGGCTAGCGTTTGCTCTAAAGATGTTGCCATCGAAGTTAATGATATCTTTATAGAATCACTACGAAGGATAAAAGATAAAGATGAAATTGAGCGAATGCGAAAAGCAGGTGAATTAACCAGTGAAGGTATGCATGCTGCTTGTCAGGCTATCAAGCCTGGATTAAAAGAGTGTGAAATTGCAGCTGAAATTGAGTACGTTATGCGCAAAAAGGGTTCAGGGTCAACAGCTTTTGAGTCTATTGTAGCTTCAGGTAATTATTCAGCATTTCCACATGGTGGTTGCTCAGAACGGGTAATTCACAAAGGTGACTTAGTAGTTGTTGACATAGGTGCTACTTACAAGTTCTACTGCTCAGATATGTCACGAACATTCGTTGCTGGAAAACCTTCTGCAAAACAGCAAAAAATTTACAACATAGTAAAAGAAGCTCAAGATGCTACTCTAAGCATAATAAAGTCCGGTGTGCCAATCGCTAATGTAGATCTTACTGCACGGAAGGTAATTACCACAGCTGGTTTTGGTGAATATTTTGTTCACAGAACCGGACACGGCGTCGGTTTAGACGTACATGAACCGCCCAGTTTAACTCACCTTACTAAAGACCTTCTTGTTGCTGGAAATGTAGTGACAATTGAACCGGGTATATATATCCCAAATTTTGGTGGAGTACGTATCGAAGACACTGTGCTTGTTACAAAAACTGGTTATGAAAAACTTACAAATGGACCTTACTGTCTAAGTATGAAATAACGCAATAACTTTAGCTTTTATTTATGCTCCATAAAACTCTAAACTTAATATTAGCCCCTTATCAGTAGTTGAAAATGTATCTCATAATTTTGTGCTGTTTTATTGATTGGTTTTATCTTTAAGTTTGGAAAAGTATTTTTCGTTCTTTAGAATTTTCTTTTCAAAGATGCTGTGCGTTTCTTATTAATTTTGCCTGCATCTGGGGATTAGATTTGGCTAAGAAGAAAAGTAACCGCAGGAAGTTCATACGTTACTTTAGATGTACAGTAAAGGCTGCTTTCTTGCTCTTTTTTACCGCCCCTTTCATTTATCTTGCTGGCGCACCTGACCATTTTATATATAGTTTTTTTACTGGGCTTAACCAACCAATAGGTGATTTGCCTTATGGTCAGTCGGTGTGCGTAACTTGGACAATTGCTTATGGCCAGATAGGTCCTGGTGCTTGGTTAATTTGTCCCCTTGGTGGAATACAAACACTATTGACTGCGCAGCCTGCTGCATCATATATTTTACCAACTTTACTAGCACTTCTTCTATTTCTTTTGCCAATTTTGATTTTAGGTAACTTTTTCTGCGGCTGGATATGTCCAATAGGAACCTTAATAGACAGTTTTGATAGAGCCATCTCCAAATGGCTACCCAAAATTGACGCTAAACGACAACAACGATTTTTACATAACAAAGAAAAAGAAAAATTAAACCGCATAGCCCAAGTAACCAGCAGAAAAAATATTGCATCTATACACTTACCACTTATCTGCCCTAGCTGTATAATTGGTAAAGCTTTTGGTACCCGATATAGTGCCATAGCCAATGGCATTTTAATTACTTCTCTTGTAGGTTCAGCGTTACTGCGTTTTCCAGTTTTTTGTATGTTATGCCCTATTGGTGCAGTAACGCGTGGTATGTTTCATCTTAAAGCTTGGACTTATCTTACTAACACAATGATGCCCATTATACTCGAACTTACAATAATCCCTTTGATAGCAGTTCTTATAAGTCTACGTGAAAAAAGATTTTGGTGTCGAAAAATCTGCCCTGTAGGTGCAACTCTGAACTTAGCTGGCTCAATCAGTCCTTTTATTAAACCAGACGTAAAAACTGAAAAGTGCCTTGCCAAAGGCTGTCAAACAACCAGTGATTACCAATACCAAGTAAGCTGTAATCGATGTGAACGTGCATGCCCCCAAGGTATATCCCTTGGAAAAGATGAATCTCTAATTAGATGTACCAAATGCCTAGAATGCTACATAGTATGTGAAAGAAAAGCTGTCACCATAAAACCTGTAAGTACTCCCCAAGCTGTTTCCTGGTTTAAACAGACCTTTAGGCGTAAACCAAAAATCCATAAAACTAACGAGTATGAATAATTTCATATACTCGTATGCTAAGTCACTGTTTGGTTCCATAAATAAACATATTCATACTCTCTGGCAGGGTCAATTTTTCCATCGTCGTAAATTATATCTAGCTTTAATCCATAGTGATCTGAGAGTTTGTTCATGTTGGTCCAGATCAGTTGTGCTTGATTATCTGGTTCCCATATCCCCCAAATTTTATCATCAGGGTGTCGTAAACCTGCACCATAATCTTTGGGTAAAACAAAAGCTGCTTGAGGGCTTATTTTATCTACAACATGATTGGTTTGAGCATACTGCCAGAATTGCTGCATGGCTTCAAAGTGCTCTTCAGTTAATATACCATATGGGTTGCCTTCAGGATATACAGGCCAATTAAAAACGACGAGATATTTAGCGCCTGCATTATATGCTGTATACATATCTTCCAAAATTTCTGGGCCACTTTCAATGTAAGGCGGTACTAGATATGTCCATGTGATTATGGCGCCCCATTCTTTATCTAAAACGTTTGCTGCTCCCCTGCAAAGAGAAATCTGCTGGCTTCTACTACTATTCCATCCTAGTTCTACAAATACTATGTCATGTCCAGCTAAATAATCGTAATAATAAAGGGCGTAGTCGGAAGTGAATACAGGTACACCTTTGGTGTTGAGTGTCTGCATGCTGAAATTTGAGGCAATATAGTTGACGTATCTATTTGCAGCATCACTATAATCTACAGCATTAGGTACCGTTTCGCTAAGGTCTATTTGTCTACCACCCGGTTCATCACGCAAATATACGCCAAGAAACTTTTCTCCCCATCTTTGTGAGGCTGCTTCTACCCATTCCTGCTTCCACGTGCTGTCAATAAGTGTAAAAAAATATACCGTAAAATACAAATCAGATTTTGCTACGTAATCACAAATCTCGTTTAAAACCGTTTCATTATTACTTACATCATATGAATTTATAAGAAAATAATTAGTGTAATTTTTAACTTTGTCTATGAGCAATTTTGCTTCTGCAGTAGTATTCCCGCCAAAAGAAGTCCCAAAATAAAAGTCTTGATTATTACTTGAACCTTGTGAGTAATACATAACATATATGGAAGTCACTGCTACAGCTGAGGTAACCAAAAGTATGATCAGTAGCATCCCCACAAACTTCATTTCTGATCTAACTTAAAATACAAACGAGTAAAAATAAGTATTTCCCACAAATATTAAAAAAATGCATATCCTATCGATAGACCAGAAAAAAGCACCGCTAAATGCAACCTTCAATGAGTAGCCTATTATTTATTTGACGATTTTTACGAATTTCACTGATTCAATGTGAAACCTGTTTGATAATACGTGGTTTTTCTTACCTTCTTGAGTTAACCATTTTTCATAGTTCTGCTAACTGCTATATGTTTATTTTCTATTTGTAAAAATTAGATATCGCAGTTAACGTACATTAATTAAAACTAAACATGTTATTGCTTTTTATTTTTCTTTGGATAATAAGATGGATTAGTTTGATTCGAGATAGTATTTTTAGGCGTGTTTTTCTACGGCGGTATTTTTATGGACGAACAGGAAATTTTAGCTATTATTCGTACTCTGCTTGCATTAGAACGAAATTATTTAGCAATAGAACGTACTGGTCTTGCAAAATTACGTACTGGGTTGGCTCTTATGTTAATTGGGCCTTCTGCATCGACTGCTTTAGTGTATGTACAAAATTTTACTCCTTTTACTGAACCATTTTATATAGAATGGCTTGCTTACCTATTCTTTATATTAATCGCCTTTTTTGGTGCCTGGTTGACTTACAGCGCTTATAGACAGCTGAAAAGCACTAAAAATATGTTGAAAGAGATAAGGATACAGGAGATTGAATTCGCAAAGAAATCAATAACATTACATATACTCTTAAAAGAACTCATAAAAGCAAGCGATTAACTATTCCTCTTTTAAGCAGATCAATATCTCGGTTAGCAAGCTATTAGAATTTCTTGTGTGCTATTTCTCAATTAAATCTCGTTAACTGTTCTTTGGTGTATATTGCTTGTAGCCACAAATTTTAATATGGTTTAGCAATGCCCAAGCTTTGGAGTTGAGCTTTTTGTTAGGTAATTTAATTGGCGAATTTAAAGACACAAATTCTTCGTTTAGAGTTCTTCCCGAAGGTCGAATGGAAGTATCTGGTCAAGGAACTGGAAAGATCCTTGGAATAGATGCTATGATGTTTTTTACAGTGGTAACAGATACTATACAAGATGGAATTTTTGTAGGTGATGAAACAACTATAATTACAACACTGACTGGAGAGAGCGTAATAATGAAGTTCATTCAATATTTTGGCCTTCGAGGAAAGGCGAAATTTCAAGAGGTGCATCTACCCAGAACACCAAATCACAGAGCCTTTAATGTCTAAATAAAGTAATCACGATGAGCGAATTTGAAACTGATGAGAACAACAATTGACTAGGAAAATTTTGGGAATGGAAATAATAATATTATTGGTGGGCCCGATCGGATTTGAACCAATGACCAACAGATTATGAGTCTGGCGCTCCACCTAGCTGAGCTACGGGCCCACATGGCTCCTTTACATATGCTGTTTCTAACCAGATTTAAACGTTTACATATTCTTTTTAGAAGTTTTCGGTCTCTTTTTACGAAAATTTTCATTTGTGTCTTCTTAAAACATGTAATTTTGCTTTAATGCTTTATTTTACACTTTTACCGTCCGGTTTGAACTCTTTCAGTGCCACGTGTAATATGTATTGCTATGTTGTTAAATGATCAATTTGTGATGGTAGTTGTTGTATTGTCTGGTTATTTATTCTGCACGCATACGTTTATTAATCAAAAAAAGTAATTGCCTGTTTAATACCTGTCAACAAGGTAGGGTTTTAATTTCGCGAAAATTTTTGTTTCTCCTCTTATTTTCTCTTCTGCTTGCTCAAGTTCAAGGTTCCATGTATCTTTCATAAATGCAGCTACTCGTCCTATCCATAAAATTCTCAAGGCATCTATTAGTAATAATGCGCTTCTCGGCTCTTTTTGTTCTTTGCGAAATTCTGCTATAAACGAGTAGACGGTTTTTGCCCACATCTCAGATGGAAGTTCCACATTAGTTGTTTCCAAAGCTTTTAGTTGCTCAAACTTTGTTTGTATATCTTTGTTTAGTACTGATTTGTAAATTGGGGCAAAGTTATCATAGTTGGACTTAAAGGCGTTCACAGTGCTAGATAAGGAGACCTCTACTGGCTGAGGGCTATCGTTATGTTTCTCTTCTCCTAATTTTTCTGTTTCAGAAAGGCCGCTAATTTCTTTCCATGCTGCCTCATATTTATCTATGCAGGTAAACATGGTTCCTATTACTTGTCTGAACATACCCACTAGTTGGCTAGATGGGTCTTTAGCGTCGTGGCTTTTGACTCCTAAAGGAGCTTCTTTTACTTTGAAACCTTTTGCCAATGCAGTGAAGGTTTCAAAAATATCAATTCCAAAACGGCTAACATAAGGGTATTTCCACATGGGGGAATCCAAAATTTCATTTACAAGCTTTATTGATAGTCCAAAATCTCCTCCTATTGGTTGTCTTACATTTTTTCCAAAAAGTGCTGCTGTAATCGGATAGCATAGAAAATTTGTTATGGTTCCATCATATTTACTCCGCTTGTATAAAGGTGTTACAAAATCGGTGTCTGTTATTGTAGGCGTAATTAAATAATTCATCCATTCAGGGGTAACGCTGCGTAGATCTGAATCAACCAAGGCTACACTTTTAACTTGAAGATACTTTGCGGCTTCGAAAATTGCTTGAATTGCTGAGCCTTTTCCAGATGCTCCAATGTATATTGTTGGAATTAGTTTAATATTTTTTGATTGTATGTTGACTTGTGATACTGAATTTAATGTCCCATCGCTAGAGCTGCCATCTGAAACAAAAATTGTGGATTTATAATTTGGAAAGTATTTATCTAAACCTTTAACGATTTGGGAAACGACGTAGTTTGCTGTAACTATATTGTTGTAAGAAGGCATGCCTACTAAGATATCTGCTGTATTTATTTCCTGCAAATATTTTGCAGCTTTATTAGATGCTATAAAATTAAAATTTTTATCCACGTTTCTTTCCTCTTAACTCAAACTTTTACTTTGAGTTTAAAAAACTTACTGAAATTATGTATGTATTGTGTAGTTATAGTCAATTTCTTTTTTCTAGTGCTTTTGTCACAGACAAGAATCGTGATCAGCTAATGGTATCGGTGAAAAATTATAATAATAACTTATGCGTTATGGCTAAATGGGGAGGAATACGCTTTAGTAGACCTTATTGAGCTTTTTGGAAATATTGCAACAGATATTATCAATGCCATTCCCGCCGTGCTTGCTGCAATAATAATTATTGTAATCGGTTATGTCGCTGGATCTATAGTGGGCAAAGCAACAAACAAAATCGTTGAAAAACTAGGTATGGAACGAAGCTTTGATCAAACATTAACTGGAAAAGCTTTCAGATCTGCAGGTCTTGACTTATCCAACTTTATAGGATCAATAATTAAAGCTTTCATTATAGTGCTTTCAATAATTTTGGCAGTGCAGACGATAAATATCGGTGGCACGTTTGGAGCTTACCTTACTACAATAGCAGATTATTTGCCCAGACTTCTCGGTGGAATACTAATAATTGTCTTTGGCACAGTATTTGTAGACTTTCTAGCAACATTTATCGGTAAAATGTTGCGGCCAATGTTCCCAGAAGCCAAAGTCGAAATCGCCGATATGCTAAAGAATCTATTGCTAATTGGTCTGATAGCATTTATAATATTGCTAGCGCTTGATACGATGTTGCTTTCAGGTAACACTATTTACCCATTGGTTCTTGGCTTCGTAATTATCGGTGCTGGTGTAGCTTTAACTGATACTCTAATAAAGTCTATAACTGACGATCACTCTGAGTTCAAGACAGTTGCAGGGTATGCAAAATTTGTTCTATATAGCATATTCTTAATAATTGGTGCAGGCGCAATTTTTGCTACTTTCCCAGGCGTAACAGATGTCATTGCCAATATATCATGGGCTTTCGCTATAGCACTAGCAATAATGCTTATTCCAATAGGCTATGCAATAGGCAAAAAGATTTCCAAAGAAACAACCTAACTACCTTTTTTTTTCTTTAATACACTTAACTTCCCATCGACAGCGTTCTATTTACTCTAATTATAATACTGCATGTAGTAATATAATCTAAAAAATCGATATTTTTTATTGCAACCAATTAAAATTTAAAAACATGTTTACTTTAGGCATTTACAAAAATTTTTCAATTAAATTTGCATACGTTCCCAATGGTATAAGTATTCTTGCGCATAACCTGCATATTTGCCAAAATAGCTTTGTCCAAATAAGTTAAGCTGCTGGTAATCCGAATTACTAAGTGAGTCGCGGCTTGAAAGTTTCTTATAGAGCTCAAATGGAAGTTTCTCTGAATAACGGTTAAGTATAACACGCTTGACCCATACATCAACTGGGAATGCTTCAGTTTTACCTAACGCAAATAACGATACGCAGTCAGCAACTTTGGCACCTACTCCCGGAAACTCCATCAGGCATGTTTTTGCCTCCCTGTATGGTAGCTTTTTAAATTTTTCAAGGTCAATATGTTCTTGGCATATACTCTTTGTTGTTGATAGAACATATTTTGCGCGATAGCCTAAGCCGCAAGAAGCTAAATCTTGTTCAGATGCATTACATAGTCCATTAGGTTCTGGGAATGTGAAGAAATTACGTCCCTCAAAAGTAATTTTTTGACCGAACTTCTGTGCCATATTGTTAAGCATGCTCCTAATTGCTGGAATGCTCTTGTATGTTGCACAAATATACGAAATTAAGCATTCCCATGGGTCTTGGCGGATAAGACGTAACCCCCAATAATCTTCTATAGCCTTAGCAATATGTTCATCTTTATTAACACTGTCAAGAATTTTTTTTAAATCCTCATCTAAAGCAAAATAGTATTCAACAAATTTCTGATCCGCATTTGAATATTCAAATGCGTCCTTAATTTGGCGAATTTTGAATACTTTGTCACGTGCAACCCCATACCACCAGTCACCAATTTTTTCCCAACGAAAAACTTGCCCGCAGCAGAGTGTAACATCAACATAAAACGGGGTATGCTTAAAATTCATGGTTATTTTTCCTCTAAAAACTTGCTTGGTGTAGGTATTTCTTCAGGCAATCCTTTGCGTATCCTAACTTCTTTAATGATTTTATGCGCTATCTTTTCAGGAATAATTTCCCAGTGGTCTAGCACGCTTTGCCAAAATGCACGTCCTGAAGTTGCTGATCGTAATTCTTTACTTAAATTAAACGTCTCTGCTACAGGAATAAATGCGGTAATTGCTGTTAAGGCATTCTTCTGTTCGAACCCTTTAATTTTTCCCCGTCTTATGCTAATTATACGTGTACATTCACCCGCTAGCTCAGAACTAACCGAAATTATTGTTTTATAAACAGGCTCTTCGAGAATCGGTTTAGCTGTTAGGAACGCTCCAGCAATTGCTTTGCCTACTGCGCGAGTAATTTCCAGTGTACTGCGTAGTTCAGGTTTCTCGCTAAGTTGAATATCTAATATATTTACTCTAAGATGCCTTATTGGTTCTCTGCAAAGCGGGCCTGTCTTACAGGCGAACTCAAAACCTGCAATAACTGCAGCTAATATTTCTCCATTAAACTTCTCAATTTTTCCAGAACAATCAACCAATACATTACGAAACTCGTTAACTGCCAATATGCTGCCGTTTTCTTCAACCATTACTGTTTGGTCAATTGGTGATTTTTGTTCTATGGGTTCAACTTGCACAGTAAAACGATTTTGCCAGTTCGGGCTTATAGCTATAGCTACTATGCTTTTCTTTGTAACACTTTCACGATATGCAACACGCGGTGAAGAAGCTTCAATATGTAAGCCACTATTACTGCTTTTAAGCTGGTTTAATGCAATTTCTAGATGTAACTCTCCCATTCCGCTAAGCAGGTATTCACCTGTCTCATTATTCACTATTGCAGCCAAATTAGGATCTTCTGTGACTAATCGATGTAAAGCTTTAAGCATATCAAGCAGGTTTCTAGGATTCTTAGGTTCAACTGCAATTGTCATAACAGGCTCTGAAATATATGGTATGCTTTCAAACGGTACAATTCCTTTTTGATCATTTACATTAACTAGGGTTTCTCCTGCTCTTACCTGTCCAGAAAGCGACAAAACGGCTATAGCGCCTGCGGAAATTTGCTCAACTTCTTCGCGAAATGATCCCATCTGCACATAAACTTGCTCAACAGTAACATCAGTTAAAGCAGCAACAAGATGCAAACAGTCCCTCTTCTTGATGGTTCCAGAAAATACTCTTGTTGTAGCAATTGTACTTCCATCAAGGTTAGGCTGTACATTTGTTACACACATAATTGTTGGGCCACTATCATTACATTCTGCCATCGCTAAGCCGGCTTCAGTTTTCATTAACCCGCTCCAAATTTTTTCTACTCTATACGACTGGGCCACCTTAGGATTTGGGATACTTTTTATCACCATCTCAAAAATGGCTTCCTGTACTGGAAGCAGCTTTTGTAACTTATTAAACGAAGCATCTTTGTATGCTTCAATTATATTAGTGAATTTAATGCCTTTATTACGTGCCATGCTCAGAGTAAAACCCCAACCGTGCAACGCAGCGCCAAAAACAACATTATCTTTTACAGGGTCAATTTTCCATTGCTCTTTGAACGGCGATTCACCATAAATTTCAATTAAATCGTTAAAATTACTTATTATATGTAAGAGTTTCTTTTCAATTTGTTCGGCATCAAGATGGAGTTCTGTAATTAGTCGATCTACCTTATTAATGAACAAAACTGGACGTACACGTTCCTCAAGTGCTTGCCGCGTAACCATCACAGTTTGCGCCATAATTTCTTCCACTGCATCTACCAATACAACTGCGCCATCAATAGCTCGAAGTGCCCGAGTAACTTTACCTGTAAAATCCACATGCCCCGGCGTATCCACTAAGTTAATCATATACTTTTGTTGGTTGTAGGCTTTGTAGAGTAAGCTAATGTTAGCAGTTTTAATAGTGATTTTGCGTTTTTGTTCCTCTTCTAGATAATCTAGTACACGTGCCGATCCTGCCATTGATGGTGAAAGTAGTCCTGCGCCTGCAAGCAGCGAATCAGCCAAAGTAGTTTTACCATGATCAATATGTGCAATAACCCCTAAGTTACGTATGAACTCTTTCTTATTCATCAGGCTTTGAATTTCATTGATCTGTCTAAATCTTGGCATCTATCAACCCGCACAATAATAGAACTAATGCTGAATAGGGAGTTCCTATTAATTATGGGTTCACATACATTTTACTTTGTTGCCCAAAAAAGAGAGTGTCAAATGAAAATACCTTTAACTTTAACAATTTCACAGTTGCGCGAAGCACCTTATGCTTCCGTATTATGCTATCCTACACCTGAATTCGGTGAAGTTGAAAGCCGACTGACAGAGCTAAAAAATCATAAAATAACAACAATTGAGCTTTCAGGAAAAACTACTGTTTATGGTATACCTGCTCCAATAATCGGTAAAGGGTTTGTTGGGATAGTTGTTGCTGCGTACTATTATGGCCAAAGAATCGCACTTAAAATTCGTCGTGTTGATGCTGACCGTGCAGATATGTTTCATGAGGCCCAAATGTTAAAAAAAGCCAACACCGTCAATGTCGGACCAAAATTTATGGCTGTTAGTAAAAATTTTCTGCTTATGCAATTAATTGACGGTGACTTGTTGCCAGCGTGGATAGAAAAAAATCATGAAAAATCGGTTGTGCAGACTGTATTACGTGACTTGTTAGAAAGTTGTTGGCGTCTTGACGAGTTAGGTTTAGATCATGGTGAACTAAGTAAAGCACCAAAACACGTTATAATTGACTATGATCAAAAACCCTACATTGTAGACTTCGAGACTGCTAGTGCTGCTAGACGAACTGCTAACCTGCAAGCTTTATGTCATTTTCTTTTCACAAGTAAAGGTGAAACTGGGCAGGCAATTGCAAAAATCTTAGGTGAACGTAATAATGAAAAAGTAGTGAAGGTATTGCAAGAATACAAAAAAAGCAAGACTCGCAGCAACTTTGAACAAGTGCTGCAGACATGCTTAACTTAGTTTATACTGCAATTTCATGTAGCCGCTTTTGTTCAATAGCTTGCTTAATTTCTAACGCAATACGCTTACCCATGTACATGTTTTCTCCGTAACGCAAATATGCGTATGGTGAAGTACCAATGCCAACATTTGTGCCTGCAACAATACGTGCGGAAATTTCGAATGTATAGATTTTAAGGTCTTCAGTAATGACAGTCTCTAAACAGAATGGGCCTATTATTCCTGGTGGTGCAAGCTCACAAGCCTTCTTATGGACGTTGTCACCCATACGCATTATCTCAGGAAGCAGAGATTCACGAAGTACAATTGGGAAGTTACCGATGACAGTGTAAGTAGGATTTACTTCTATGTCTAGCTGTTGAGCTGCAGGGATTTTACCTATCGAGTCTACTGCAGATTCATAACGTCTATCCATTGCTAAAAGCTCCACGTCATTATTAATTATTGAACTAAAGTAGCTAGGATAAACGTTTACGCCAAGTGCATATTCTTGTAGGTGGATTTTTTCTAAATCATTTTCTTGCAGTAAGCCGCGTTTTGCCATTTCTTTGAATTTAATGTAAAAAGTCTTAGGTGAATCAGCAAGAAAGTATCCTCGTCCACCTTTTGCTCCTGGCAGTTTAGCTATGATTAGTCTATCTATGTCCTCAGGTGTTTTAAATGTAGATGGTAGGCGAAGTCCTGCTTGTCTGAGCCATTCTTCTTGTGCTTTGCGGTCAGCTTCCCAGTGAAGCAATTGACGATTACCATACATTGGTACATGCAAACTATCGACTAATTCGTCTGTGCTTAAGTACGCTGTGAAAGAGCCATGCGGAATCAATACTACGTTGAGAGTACGTAATTTTTCTTGTAAAGTTTCGTTAAGCAGTTCAGTAAAATCTTTCACAATTATGAGTTCATCCACAAGCGGGAACTTTTGGTACATGATGGCGTCTTTTTCTTTACAGATGCAAACCGTTCTAAAGCCTTCTTCTTTAGCTCCTTTAAAAATATTTAAAGAAGAATGAGACCCTAAGGTCCCGATAGCGATTTTCTTTTGATCGTATTTTTCCACTATTTTGCTTACGTCAGATTGGGTTATCATGTAACCACTTCTGCAAGTCTGTCTTCTTTGATTGCGCACTTAATTTCCATAGCTACTCTTTTGCCTGGGCCTATTTCAGTACCATATTTATATTTCATGTACGGTGAAGTAGGTTCAACACAAGGACAGCCGGGTACACGTGGGCTTACGTCAAATACGTAGAAGTCTAGATTTTTAGTGATTGCCCCTTGTAGTGCGAATAATCCTATCATGCCTGGCGGGTACTCTTTTTTACATGCTTCCACGAACTGCTCTGCAGCTTCAAAAATCTTTTCAATCTGGCTTTCACGCATTGTTGCTCCTTGATGACCAATTTCAATATTTTGTGTAGGAATGTTAAGTTCAAGTTGCTCTTGTGCAGGTAAATCTAAAATTCCATCTAGATCTGTTTGCACCCGTTTATCAAAGCCTAAAAGATCTATGTCTTCGGTTAAAGGTGACCAGAACATGTTAGCATTGAACTTAGCGCCAATTACATATTCTTCTATGACTGCATCTTCGAGGGCTTCTTTGGTAATTATCCCTTGTTTAATACGCTCATCTGATTTTTTCTTGTATTCTTCTGGAGTGGATGCATAGAAGAAAGCACGTTCAATAGTGCGTTCCTTTTCAGCAACTTTAACGATGACAAGTCTATCTATGTCTTCAGGTGAATTGAATGTTTTAGGCGTTTTAATACCAGCCTTCTGTAGTAAATATAGCTGGTTCCTTGGGGTGTTGCGTTCTTCAGTTCGCAAAATACTTCGATTACCCATCAATGGTACAGTGAATTTTTCTTCAATATTTTCATATCCTGCATACACGCTAAAGCTACGGTTTGGTACAAACACAGTGTTAAGCTCAGTTAACTGTTTGATGTTTTGCTCGCTAGTGATTTCATTAAAGTTATCAAGAAGCATGGTATGGTCGAATACGCTGCGGTAGTATTTAGTGTATGTTTTATCCCTACCTTTTTGGCAGACAACGACAGTTTCAAAGCCCTCCTGTTTGGCCCCAGCGGCAATTTCCAGAGCAGAGTGACTGCCTAAAACTCCTATTCGAATATTTTTAGGATCATACTTTTTTAAAACTTGTTCGATTTGTTTTTTCATCATGCTTTTTCACCCATAAATTGTTTGTACTCACTTATTACATCTGCTAGTTTCGGTGCGTTGAATAGTCGGCGTCCAGCGAATTCATTAGCTGTGGCAATATACATTTCACTGATGATTTTACGCAACTGGGAATCCAACTTAGGTGGCTGAGATTTACAAAGTTGCTTCCATTCTTTGATGCCTTTTATCTCTGCGGTTTTCTTTGCTTCTTCTAAGTCTTGGTACCACTGGGTTTTCTTATAGAACTGCCTAGCTACTTCCTTACTTACATGTAACCCATTATATGTAAATCGGCATTCATCAAGTGTACCTAACACATCAGCTACCATGAGACGTCTATGGTCATCAAATACAAGCTCAATTTTTCCATCTTCATTAACTAAGCCAGCACGGGCTGCTACTTCTGTTATAAGCTTATTAACTTCTCCTAACACCTTTTTTATCTCTTCAACTTCTTGATCTGTTAAGCCTGCGACTTTTTTTGCTTCCCCCCAAGTTAAATATCTATCAGTTTGCTCAAGCTTTGTACTAACGTCAAATATGGGTTTAGTTAGACGCTCTCCTGGTTGAGGATAATGGTCTAATCCAAGATCTTCCGGTGTAATTTTACCTTGTTTAAGACGTCTAAAGACACTTGAGCCTTCAGGTAAACTGTTTCTATATATAATTTCTAAGGGAATAAGGCAGTTTTTCAGTTTGGACGTATAGATACTATAGTCATATTCAAGTTTTCCATCTGAGGTGGTAAATATTTCAGGTCTATAAACATTGACAACGTTAACTTCCATGGTGTTAGATGGTTGGTTGATTTGTTTAAAAGGTACTGTTTTTCCGTTAAGGTCAACTAACCCTTTGTAATGAGTTCTAATACATTTCTTTTCTAATTGCTCAAAACAATACGCACCCATAAGACATAGAGCTGCGCCCTTACCTGGAATGTTATCTGGCATTTCACCCCAATCAAAAACACTATATCGATCAGAAAAGTGGAATCTTCCTATACCCATGCCTTCTGGGGTAGGATTAATAATTACTTCGAGATCTTTGACACTACCCATAGCTTACACTTCGTTACTATACATTTGCTAATTGGAAATATTCTGCGTAACCCTATATCAGTTTATTTCTTTTACTAACCTAAGTATAATCTAAAAAACGGCTATTCCTTCATTATAATTAAATTAACCTGTTATCACTTAGCTATCAAAGATTTTACTAATTAACATTACAGACGTAGCATATTCTTCGATAAAACAAAAATTGTAAGGAAAAAAGAAGATACTTTGCTTATTTAACTTATTAACCAAGACATTTGCGTAGTTTTGCTGCTTCAACTAATGCCTTGCTTGCTTCTTTATCTTCCTTTTCTAGGTAGGATATGAGGAAATTGTTTGTAAAGTTTTCATGTTTACGTTGAGTTGAAGTTCGTGGTCCGAGTTTAACATCAAGTTTTTCTTCAATAGTTTTTAGATCCGCAAGTATTCTTGTTAGTGCAAGTCTTAAATTGTCAACATCCATATTTGCACGTTTAGCAATGCGTGGGTGCATGGACATGAGCATATTAATATTTTCCATAGAGACAAATCCGCTAACAGTTGCGAAATCATGTTTAATGTTAATGTAATGTTTTTGCAGAACACAAATTTCTTGATCAGTTAAATCTTCTAGTACTTTAGCGCCAATGAACTCTGGGGGAACTCCAATGCTATAAAGTGCTGAAGCGAATGTGATAGCTCGTGGTAAACTTACACCAGCTACATTTCGGCTATATCCAAATAAGCCAATATGAAGTTTTCGTGCTCTTCGTGCTGGGACATAAGATGAAATGCTATTGACAAATGGTGCAAATACTTCTATCACACTTTCATAGTTACTTTTTGCCTTTTGAAGAATTCCTAGCAGTATTTTTTCTTCTTCAGGATCAATAAGTGTTAAAGTGTTGTTAGGTAGCTTTTCGTTGAGTGTTTTTACAAACTCTATTACTTGATCTTGAGGGTAATCATAGCGCGCTGCCGATTGAATTGTAACTGTTGAGAGTCCTTTGTATTCTTCTAAAAATTTATCAACATTTTCAGGTGATAGGTGTCCACGGAAAGGTTTAGATCCGACACCTATTATGGGGTGAATAGGTATGCCTGATTCCTTTTCTGCTTTTTTAAGTTTCGAAAGCCCAATTTTAGATAGTAATAATGCGGTTATTAGTCCATAGTTGAGTGCTGGGTCTGATCGAGCGATAAATGCCCGTAAGTATTTAGGTTTAACAGTTTCTAGGTACGGCTTTACTATGCTATCGATGTTAATTATACTCTCGTAATTTTCAACAAGAGGAATAACGCTTATGTTTTTTGGGTTAAAAGTACCTAGCCATTCTTTTGCCTGCGTTTGGTCGTCAATCATAGATTCTTCATTGCCTACAATGGCTCTTTTATAATAGTTAAAAAGCCAGATAGGTTCAGAACTGTTTGTAGTAAAAGGCAAAATCACTTCAAATATCGGTGCTATGTCTTCTTTATAGCATACGGACGCAATATCATAAGTTACTGGTATATTTTGAAGGGTTTCTAATACGACTTTTTTCTCTACAGCTTCAATTTTAGGATTTGGTATTCGATAAGTTAAGTAGATGTCTTTTCCTATTTTACGGTTTGAAAAGAAGCTCCAGTAGTTGTTAAGTAATTTTCTTACAACGTGGGTGTCAGCATCTTTGCCTTCAGAATCCCACATAACCTCTTGACAGCCCAATGTTTCGTAAACATAATTTGCTTCATAGACTTCAGCGTCGCCGTCAATAATTTTGTCGGTGCTCCACTGAGGAATATTTACATTATCCGGATGTTGAGTGGACATAGTCCGGGGAATTTTTCTTTCTTCACTTTCACGTATCAAAGTTGCTCTCCAACCTGTAAGTGGATAGTAACTAACTAAAGCGTTTGTCCCCAACTATTTCATGTTTTTGATTGCATCATCAGCTTTTTCAATCTCGTTTCGCTTAGCCCACTGGTAATTTATTATTATTTTTTCAAGTTCTTTATCTTCAATAGCGAAGATTTTTGCAACTGAAATTGCTGCGGCTTCCGCTTCAATTGTTACCATACATCCTATGCCGCTTGGGACTCTTAACGAAGAGTAAATATCTGCTCCTCCATACTTATCTGAATAAGGTGGACATGCAATAACTGGTTTGGATGTACTTGCATCAATGAAGGCGCTTAACGCGTTAGAACGCCCTGCAACTGTGATATATACTACTTTTTCGGGTTCAAACTCTTTTAATATTTCAAGCACTTTTTGTGGTGTTTTATGTGCA
Source organism: uncultured Candidatus Bathyarchaeia archaeon (assembly GCA_964434745.1). Classification (GTDB taxonomy): domain Archaea; phylum Thermoproteota; class Bathyarchaeia; order Bathyarchaeales; family Bathycorpusculaceae; genus JADGNF01. The sequence goes on from CAYSWL010000038.1 coordinate 20,167, forward strand.
GATGCTACACGAAATACATATTCAACACCTAACGGCTTAAGGTACTTTGCTATGTTGCGGCAGAGGTCCAAATCTTTTTCAGATCCCATTATTATTACTGCTTTTCCTCTCATTGATACTCCACACCAATTGGTTATGTCAACTAGTTAATTAACTAAACCTCGTTTAGATATTATCTTTGAATTTTTTACATCTGATCCTTTCATTTTTCTAGGCTGTTTATAAAGACTTTATACTTAATTTTTAATGCTTAAAAAAAATTGAATAGTCAATGGTTTTGATTTTAACTTTGTTTCGTCCTAAGATATT
>CAYSWL010000039.1:0-19849 GCA_964434745.1 uncultured Candidatus Bathyarchaeia archaeon
AATAAGCTTGTGGGCTCCGGCCCTCGGGGGTTCAAATCCCTCTCCCGGCGCCATAAATGAAAATTTTATTATATCATTGATAGTAGCTACTGCTTAAATTTATGTTGTCTTGCATAATTTGCAGCGCGCATTGCTGCCATTGCGCCTTCCCCTGATGCTGTAACTATTTGCATCCCACCACAGGTGCAGTCACCAGCTGCAAAAACGCCTTCTACGTTGGTTCTCTGCTGTCGGTCAACAGCTATGCACCCGCTCCTATCTGTTTTTATTCCTGCATTTTTAACAATCGCTGTCATAGGCACACCGCCTAATGCTATAAAGACTCCTTTAACGGTTTTTTCAATACCTTGTCTATTTGCTAATTCATAGACTTTGATTTTTTTAACCACCTGCTCTCCCTCGATAGCGACCACTTTACCATGTATGATTTCCACATTAGCCATATTTATCAGCTTATTACCAAGTGCGTCCCGTAGTAGCTGCGGGTTTTGCGTAATAACTGTAACATAATTAGCAATTTCTGATAGTTGTATAGCATCTATGGCGGCTTCTTCACCATCTCCTATGACCGCAACATTTGTCTTCCTAAAGAACGGGCCATCACAAACTGCACAGTAGCTCACACCTCGGCCTAAAAATTCTTCTTCGCCAGGTACATGCAGCTTTCGCTTCTGTGTACCAGTTGTCACAATAATTGCTGAAGTTTCATAAATTGCCTGTCTAGTAATGACCTTCCTTGGGCTACTATTAACATCTAAACCTATGACCTCTTGATTTGTATTCAGTTTAACTCCCATGCGGTTTGCCTGTTTAGTCATTTTTCCTACTAGTTCACTTCCTGCAATCGCCTCTTCAAAACCTGGAAAGTTTTCTATTTTAGGCGCTATTGCAGCTCTTCCTCCAGTCACGGCTGATTCAAGAACAAGTGTTTCTAGTCCCAGCCACGAGGAATATATTCCCGCCGTTAACCCTGCCGGGCCTGCACCAATTATTATTATATCAAATTTCTGCGAGTATTCACTCATCTTTAATGCTTCTCCAAAAAGTAACTTTTCAACTTAACAGAATTGTATCTGCATTAATATTGTTTCAGACAGCTAGGCTAAAAGAAAAAATGAAATCTTAAGTAAGCGTGTCGGATAATACTTCTAGTGAGGCTATTTTATGGGTACATCTAAAAACCTGAGAAAGGAGTTCCCCAGTGTCCTCGATAGTGCGTATGAACAATATAAACGTGACCTTCTACGCTTTAAACAAGTAGCTGAAATAATGACTACAGACGTTGTAACAATAGACGCTGATGCCTCAATGAAAGAAGCCGCAATAATGATGGGCACAAAACGTATCGGCAGCTTGATTGCGAAAAAGTATAGTACTGCTGTAGGCATAGTTACTGAGCGTGACCTTTTAACCAAAGTGCTAGCCGCTGGCAAGGATCCAGCAAAAGAAAAGGTTGAAAAAATAATGACTTATCCTTTAATAACAATCAATCCTTCTGCTAAAATTAAAGAAGCTGCTCAAATGATGTATACAAAAAAAGGTCGTCTTGTTGTATTCGACAGCGGAAAACTAAGAGGTATAATTACAGCTTCTGATCTCATACGAAGCATGCCTGAAGTTCCTGAAACTCAAGTCCAAGTTGATGACTTTATGACCCGGACAGTTATTACAGTTGACGAAGAAACTCCTGTTAACGAAATTGTAAAAACAATGGGCGAAGAACATATAGGTAGCGTAGTAGTAACCCGCGACGAGAAACCTTTTGGAATATTTACCGAACGCGATTTGATGAGCAAAATCCTGGCAAATGATAAACCTCTTGACACACAAGTAGGTGAAGCCGCTTCAACACCGTTAATTACTACCCCCGCAGGAACAAGTATTCACAAAGTCGCAGTTCTTATGGCAATGAAGCATGTGAAACGCATGCCCATTACAGCAGAGGACCAAACATTAGTAGGTATAATTACTGCAAGAGACCTAGTAGAGGCATACGCAAGGTAGTACTCCAATTATTATAAAAAGACATTAACTAAAAGAATAGCTTTGACTCTATCCATACATAATCTGTTATAATATCAGCCAATATTGCTTTCTATTTATTTTATATTTTTCTCAGCAAAACACATGAAAACTCGAAAAAAGCCTGCTATATTACACTTAATTACGCACAACTACAAATCCTAATCTTAGTAAAGATAGCCATACTATTACATGTTAAATATAGTTTTAATTACATAAAAATATTCATAGCTGTTAATACTATTCTAAGTAAATATCCTAACTATAGATAATTAGTCTTAAGACGGACATTAATGTTGTAGAAAATACTTTCTGAGAATCTGCCAGCTTTCAACCTGACTATAAGAAGTTAAAAATTTTTGCTTAGTTCACTTATAACAATAGGCCGCTAAAATTTAGTTACCTTAATTTTTTATCTAAAATTTAATCTCTTTTTTAATTGCTTCCAAAATTAGCTCTTTTAATCCAGCAAGCCCAACTTTTTTAATCTCAAGAATTTCTAAACCGACCTGTAATTTTTCAATTTTTGCTTCTTCTTTTGAAGCATCATTAAGTGTATCAAGAAGTATTATTCCTTTAAGTTGACTAAAAAGATTTTTAAAAGTCGCTTCATCAATATTTTCTTGTTTTAACTTAGATTTTAAGTCAAAGAAAAAGTCAATCATACCTGGATGTAGAACCATTAATTCATGTTTTGGGTCTACTTCATTTATCTTTCCTTTTCCGCCCAGCAGACAATCTGTACAGTTTATTGCATCTACTTTAATCATTTTATACTCTTCTGCAAGCTTTTTCATTTCTCCATTGGGCCCTAAGCAAAGATCACCATATACTAGAATTATTTTACTATCTACTTTAGGTGAGGTGTTCTTGATAGCCTCCCGCAGATTGTCCTCTAACAATTTATAATCTATATGAAAATACTTATCAACAAATACCAACTCAACATCTATATCGCCTTGTTTAACTAGCTGCTCGAGCTCTTTTTGCAAAACACTACATGAGACCACAAAAACCCTTGCTTTTTCATTCACTTAGATTTACTCCAGTTGACTGATAAGCTGTCTTTACTATTTTTCTTTTTCTAAAAACTTCTTACTAATCTTAAAAATAGGCATAAAAATGTTCTTAGGTTCTATTATTGACGTGGATATTCTTTTATGGCTGTGGCTGGCATAGTGATAGTCTCAATGACTCCTTCAATGGCACGTAATTTTTCGCCAACAAAGTGTACTGCGCTATCATTATTGTTTGCTTCAAACCATACTGCGCAGTCCCATTCACCAAATATATTATAAGTTGCATTTAACCTAACGCCTTCACTCGGTTTATCTGATAACTGCATAAGTGCGCTAAAAAAGTTCCCAGTTCTCGAAGGGTCTAATCTGATAAGTACTAAAAATTTTTGCATTACACAATTTTGCGGTGAATTCATACTCCGATTTGTCCTATCAGAATTTTCCATACTAAAACACAATTAATCCGTAAGGTATAAGCGAGTTTAAATCAGTGTGACTGCAAAAAATCAACAACACTAACAGCTTATATTGCTAATCGAAAGGTAAGTTAGTTAATGTATTTCAAGATTTTACACACCTATTTTATTTGAGTTTAGCTAAAACCTGTATTATTAAAAAGACGTTTCATTTCAAAGGTTAAAATGCGCCACAGCCTGTTTGATTGCGGCAACTATGTGGATACCAGCTTCTTTCTTGACTAATAACTTGTTTTCATAAATATTGATCTAACAACTCTTGGTTCTAACGATATTTCTTCACTTTATTTAAGTAGTTTAAAATTCAAAACTGGCTGGAAAATATTGACGTTAAACGTCCATGAACATGTAACTTTATTCGGCTTTTAAGTATCTATTTGATTAATCTGCTACCTTTACTGTCTTTACAGGTGCTGCTTAATACACGCGCTTGCCGCAGCCTATAGTTTTAGCTGCTTTAAAAGAAGAAAAACTGGTATTTTACTAAATGAGTTTTCCAAATAGCTGATAATCTTACTCTTCAAAGTCTTCATTAACGCCTAAAAATTCTTTTATAGACACCATTATGTCTTTCAATGCTTTGGCAGTTAATGGTGGATCATATTGTATACGAAGGACTTCCCAACCTTGCATCTCTAGCAACTCGTCGATTTCTTCATCACGTTCTCGTGCCTTATCTTTGCGATGTACCTGAGCACCGTCTAGATAGACAATTTTTCTTTTTTCAGGCCAACAAAAGTCTGGTATAGTAGATTTCAATATAATCGGTTTTTGTGTTAGCATTCCACATGTTAGTCCCTGAGCGCTTAGGGCTTTAAAGAGTTCCATTTCTGCATTGCTTACTCGTGGGTGCATCCGGTCTTTGTAACTCAATTAGCTATCCCTCAGAATACCTTAAGGCAAAGCATTTTCTCCTTAATAACTATCAGTAACAAAAAAACATGTTTTTATGACCCCACTTATACAAAAATAATAAATCAAAAAACCACAATATTGGTAAAATCAACATTTGATTAGCATTGCATCAGACTAAACGCTTATATCAAGAAAACGTCCGCTCCAATATAGGCAAGAGCCATGACACGAAAAACTAGTAATTATTCATGGGACGCCGCTGAATACGACAATACCTCTTCAAACCAGTGTGAATGGGCTGAAGAACTTATTCCTAAACTTAACTTACAGGGTAACGAATCTCTTCTTGACATTGGTTGTGGTAACGGCAAAGTCTCTGCTTTACTTTCAACATATTTACCATATGGAGAAGTTGTAGGTGTTGATAGTTCCCCTGAAATGATTCTTCAAGCACGCCGATCCTATCCGCAAATCCGCTATCCAAACTTAACTTTTCTCAAAATGGATGCTAGAGAATTAACTTTTGATGGTCGTTTTGATGTCGCATTTTCAATTGATACACTACATTGGATAATTGAGCATGAGCTAGTGTTAAAAGGGGTCTACCAAAGTCTTGATAACAATGGCCGGTTACTATTTCAAATGGCTGGCAAAGGAAATGCACAAGATGTACTTGCTGTTCTTCAAGAAATGATTAGCGAAGACTCATGTAAGCCTTATTTCAAAAACTTTACTTTCCCATATGGCTTTTATGGTCCTGAAGAATACACTGTATGGTTAAACAAAGCAGGATTCAAACCTGATCGGGTTGAGTTAATACCTAAAGACGTAAAATTCGCCGGCAAAGACGGTCTAGCAGATTGGATTCAGACTACTTGGTTACCGTTCACAGAAAGATTTCCTGAATCACTAAGAGATTCGCTAATAAATGAAATTGCCGAAAGATATGTTGCTGCTTACCCTCCAGACAGTAAAGGCATGGTGCATGTCAAAATGGTCCACCTAGAAGTTCAAGCAACTAAAATCTAAATAGTTACATACCTTTCTTTTCCTTTTTTACTATAGCATCATGAAGCGTTCCAGAATATCTTGATTTCTTACCTCAGGATGGAATAGGACTCCATATATCGATTTTTGTTTATGCTTTATTGCTTGAACACACTGAGCCGACCTAGCAAGTACCTCAAAATCAGTAGATGGCTCTACTGCATAATTATGAAGTGCATATGCTTTAAAATTACTCGAAAACAGAGCATTATCTAATATACTGCCGATTTGAATCATGCCAATTTCAAGGTTGCATTTAAGAGGTAAATTAAAAGCTACACCAATTGCTTGCATACCCGCACAGATTCCTAGAATAGGGATATCCACATATTTTATCCACTCAAATTTGTCAGGTTCCTTTAAAAACTCGAAATCTTGAAGAGCATTCCCTGAAAGAATGATTTTGCCAATATCTGCTATATCATCAATTTCAATTTCTTTATAATGTTTTACTATAACTTTTTCTTTATTTCCGATTACTGCAATAAGAGACTCTACAAACTCATAGTAACCTAAGGATCCTTTTTTCCAATTCATATCTACTATAAGAATCACTTAGGTATCAACCTCGCCTGCTTTATTCTAAAAACACCTGCATTGTCACGTGCAGTAATATTATATTCTGTAACCTCAATTTTTTGCTTAAACATAGGTCCATTCAATACAGTAGTTTCTATCTCTCCGCCTTCACCAGAAGGACTTATTCCGTATTTTCGCTGCAACTCAACTAGCTTAGATACTATTGCATAATCAATTTGTTTTCCAAGCCACCTTTCATCTAGCGGATAGGCAAAGACTCCGCTGATAATCACTTGGAAATCCTTTTTTAAAAGCTCTTCAAGAAGTGCTTGTTGATTCATTTTCCAAAGAGGATTAAAACACCACAAGTCAAGACGATTACATATGCGCTGAACACGCTCTGCTTGATAAACAGATTCAACTGCACCAGTAACTACACCTTCAATATCAAATTGTCTCACAGCTTGTTTAATTGCCTGTTCTAAATCAAATAGCTCTTCTTCCTTGTTACCTTGAGTTTCTTGAACAATTAGCGGTAAGCCCAAAGCTTGCGCTTGTAACTCTGTTAAGCCAATATTTGGCGTATGAAACATGTAACTTTCAGGGTTCCTTGAACGTATAGTAATTAGGCATGTTGCCTGCTCTTTTTCTGCTGACTTATGCAACGCTAATGTTGAATCCTTGCCACCTGAAAATAAAATACCTAACTTCATCAACTTTCTAAACATAAAATCCCACTTATATAAAATCTACTCAAGCAACCTTTAGATTAACATAGCAATAACTACATAGTTTGATTTTTCAATCAATACAATTTTAAATATCAGTTGTTCTAAAGAAAGCAGTGTTTGCTTGAACGAACGGTAGATGGCTATATATCACTATAAGAAGGAAAATATTGATGGCTTCAAACAATTTCACTATGCATTTTAATTTTTTAAGGGCAACCAAGAAACTATCTGTATACTTAATAGCCCTTACTTTACTATCTGCCTGCGTCTTTGTTATTAATCCTGTTGAGTCCGTTACCTGGACTGATATTACTTTACCTTATACCATTACTGAAATTGGAAACTATAGGGTCACTGCTCCTTGGAACGGTAACGGAACTGGACTTACAATCAATGCTACAAATGTTGCAGTTGATGGCCAAAATTTCCTGTTAAACGCAACAATGAACATAGATAGTAATGTAATAGAAATTATTTCAGGCAGCTCAAACATATTACTTGAAAACATAAACGTAACAGGTGGCTATTGCGGTCTTTACGCTTCTGTAGATAATTTTATTTTACAAAATTCAAGCTTCAATAACAACTCTTTGGGCTCATCTTTTATTAATTCAACTAATTTTAAGGTTAATCAATGTATCTTTTCAGACAATATTTATGCTCAATATGTTCTAGATTCAAGTGCGTTTGCGATAAGTGATTGTGATTTCCTTTTATCTGATATTGGTGCATACGTTGTTGATTCCCACAATTTTACAATAACCAATATAACCTCTGAAAACACAGCGAGCTTAGCATTCTTAGCGTCACATAATTTCGCTATTAAAAACTGTTCTCTAAAAGGAAATATTTACGGCATCTATTGTGTAGAGGCCACCGACTTTTCAATTGACAACTGTATCATTTCTGATAGTATGATTGGATTCATGTCTACTACCAATTCTGACTTCACTTTGTCAAATACTCAAATCAAAAACTGCAGTTTTGGAGTTTTAACAAGAGGCCAAAACTATACCATTAAAAGCTCGGTAATAAGCACGAATCAGATTGGAATGTTATTATTGGCTTCCAATAATGTCCTGCTAGAAGACTTAGAAATCACTGATAATTTAGATTACGGCGCATTGATTGAGTATGGGCACACTATCTTTGTTAATTCAAACAACTTTAGCAAAAACGGCAACTTTGACTTTTACAGTGGCTTAGCAATAGTTAACACCAATTGCAGTATAACTAACAACAACTTCAATACCAATAATAATGCTATGCTTTGGGCAGCAATCAACACAGACATATCTAACACATTCGTTCAAAATAACATATTCCAAAATAATCAACATACTTTATTTATTGACTGTGAGGTTCCAAATAATTATGCTAACCAAAAATTCCATTTCTATAATAACTTTGTAAACGACTCTGCATATGTTAACCCTGAGAGCTTCGCATCTTACTTCTCTGGCTACTACCTACCCTTCAACAGTGAAGTACTAAACTTTAACACTACCATACATGCGGGATTAAGAATTTATGGCGATGGCCTTTTGATAGGTGGCAACTTCTGGGCTCATCCAAATGGTACTGGTTATAGCCAAACCGGCACAGACTTAGATCAAGACGGATTTATTGATAGCCCATTTGACATATTTGGAAACGCAACAGTAGGAGAAATTTATGACTATCTCCCTTACAGCATAGAGTATCGATATCTTTCATACCTAACTGGTATAGATCAATCGTTAGTCGCAAATCAATTATCAAACAAAATCACCGTTCAACTTGAAGATACATTTGGTCCTATTACTTCCGGAATTACCTTCAACTTAACTTCCACCTCTAAAACAGGCACATTTTACATTAGCGATTCATCCCACGGCAAACCTGTTCTAAAGCAGGTATCAAATATCACAATACCGGCAGGTTCAAGCAATGCTACCTTTTACTACAAAGATAAATCTGCAGGTACCCCAACCATTATGGCATCCGCTTACAACATAATACCAGCAACAACCCAATTCACAATTCAAACACATGCTACAACGGCTACTCATGTTATAATTTCCTCTTCAAGTTCACTTATCCATCCAAATGAAAACGCTATTTTATCAGCCATCGCTTACGATACTTATGGCAATAGCTGGGACGTAACAGCATCTACAAGTTGGAGTATTAACAGCAACGCAGGTGGCTACTGGCATAATAATATTTACACCGCAAAATACTCTGGAGTCTGGACCGTTACTGGCACCTATGCCTCTGGAATTTACACAACATCTCTAAAGGTTGAATCGGCTCCTGTAAACCATTTTGTATTTAATGCGCCTTCCTCTGCAGTTTCTGGAACCGCATTTGACATAACTATTACTGCTAAAGACGCATTTAGCAATACAGTAACAGATTTCACTGATACTGTTTCTTTAAACACAAGTTCAGGGTCTATTAATCCTAAAATTTCTGGCTCATTTATTAACGGTGTCTGGGCAGGTCAAATAACTTTAACAAATACAACATCAACAACAATTACCGTTAACGATTACAACGGCAACTCAGGCATAAGTAATCAAATTATCCTAACCACAAAACCCGTTCCAAGTCAATCTCCAACAATTACACCAACACCATCCGCCACCCCTACAGTTACTCCAAGTATTTCACCATCACCATCTTCAACACCAACCATCACTCCAACTTCAACACCTTCAGTGGCGCCTACTTCAACTCCATTTCCGACTATTACTTCAACTCCATCAGTATCTCCTACAGTTTCCCCAGCACCTACAGTTACTCCAAGTATTTCACCATCACCATCTTCAACACCCTCATTTTCACCTACAATATCTCCATCAGCATTACCTTCGCCAACTCCTTCTTCAACAACAATACCTATAATTACAACATCTAACCAGACAATTTACCTTACAATTACTGGAAACATAACCAGCTCACAAATCTCTAATATGATACTGACAGCAAATTCTTCTGCCGCTACAACAACCCTATCCTTCACAGTAACAGGTCAAAGTGGAACAACTGGGTTTAGCAATATAACAATTCCAAAAAGTGCAATACCACACGGAACAGAACCACAAATATACATAGATGGCCAACTAGCTAATAGCCAAGGATACACTCAAGATACTAACAACTATTACATTTGGTACACCACACAATTTAGTATCCACCAAATTATCATAATATTTTCTTCAATTTCACACCAGCCAGACTCTAACCCTTACACAATTGAAATCATGCTTGTAGCCTTGGTAGCCATAGCAGCAATAATTATCCTACTAGTGAGGAGAAGGCAAAATAGAAAAATAAGCAACCACCCTGCCCTTTTTTTACCTAATTTTTAACAAATTTTTAGAACTTTTATCAAATTATTATGCTACATATTTGTAACACCCACAAGATTAATTTTGCTTAAAAACTGTTTAACAGATAGTAGTATGTATTGTTGAGGAAGCTATATGGGTAGATTATTGATTGTTTCAAATAGATTACCTATTAAGCTTTCCAAAGAAAAAGGTACGTTTCGAATTTTAACTAGTGTCGGTGGGTTAGCTACAGGGGTTAGCTCAGTTCATGAAACCTATGATAGTCTTTGGATCGGATGGTCAGGTTATAGTGTTAAAAAACAGCGCAAAGAGGATAGTGAACAAATTTGTGAATTACTGCACAAAGAAAAATGTTACCCTGTTTTCCTTACCTCGCAAGAAATTAAACAGCACTATGGCGGATTTTGTAACAACACCATCTGGCCCTTATTCCACTATTTTAGCATCTACACTAAATATGACCAACGTTACTGGAACAGCTATAAAAAAGTCAACCAGAAATTTTGTGACGCAGTATTGGAAGTAGCACAGCCTGGCGATACTATTTGGATTCACGATTATCATCTTATGCTTCTTCCTTCTCTAATTCGAGACCGTTTACCCGATTCAAAAATTGGTTTCTTTCTGCACATACCTTTCCCATCATATGAGCTTTTTCGTTTGCTTCCTTGGCGTGAACAGGTTCTATCCGGTATGCTAGGCGCAGACCTTATTGGTTTCCACACATACGATTATGTTCGTCACTTCCTTTCTAACGTACACAGAATCTTAGGTTTTGACCATTCTCTTAGTGAGGTACAAACTGGCTCAAGAATAGTAAAAGTTGATTTATTTCCAATGGGCATAGACTATTCCTGCTTTTCTAATGCTGCCTCTAGCACTACTATTAAAAATGAAGTTGCCCGCATCCGGAAAAAAAATGGAAGCCGCAAAATAATTCTTTCATTTGATCGTCTTGATTACACTAAGGGGATTCCTGCTAGACTTGAAGCATTCGATGTTTTCCTAAGCACTAAACCTGAATACAAAGGAAAGGTCTCATTTTACTTAGTAACAGTGCCTTCAAGAGATAATGTCTTACAATATCAGATGCTAAAAAAATCAATAGATGAATTAGTAGGCCGTATTAATGGGAAATATGGAACAGCAGATTGGGTCCCCATACATTATTTTAGTCATTTTCTTCCATTTGAAATGCTTGTTGCATTATACTCTGTAGCTGATGTTGGTCTAGTTACCCCACTGCGTGATGGCATGAATTTAATGGCAAAAGAGTTTGTGGCAAGTAAGATAAACGCGTCGGGTATGCTAGTTCTTTCAGAAATGACTGGTGCAGCACAAGAACTTGGTGAAGCTATAATTGTCAACCCAAATAATCAAGAAGACATGATAAATGCGATTGCCACTGCACTTACCATGCCTTATGACGAGCAGCAAAAACGCAATAGTATAATGCAAAAAAGGCTCAAACGATACGACATAAATCGTTGGGTTGCCGAGTTTCTTACTCGCTTAAATGAAGCATGGACAAATCAGCAGGAAAACACTCAACAAGTAGTCACTAATAAAATAGTAAATAACCTGTTAAATAGCTATAGCGATAGTAAAAGAAGACTCATCTTGCTTGATTATGATGGTACTCTAGTACCTTTTGCAGATAAACCTGAAAAAGCAATACCAACACCTGAAGTCCTTAATACATTAAAAGAGTTATCTAGCTCTTCATCTAATGAAGTAGTAATAATTAGTGGTAGAGACCGAGACACTCTTACAAAGTGGTTTAAAGCATTAGATATTGCGATAATAGCCGAACATGGTGCTTGGATAAAAAAACGTTCAGGAGAAACAAGCACTCAAGAAATGCTATCAAATGAGTGGACAAAAGAAATTATGCCTCTTCTTGAACTTTACGCAGATCGAACTCCTGGCGCGTTTGTAGAAGAAAAAACATACTCACTAGCTTGGCATTATCGTAATGCTGAGCCCTCACTAGGATCTCTACGCGTGAATGAGCTCAAAGATGACCTTATGTATTTAACTTCAAATCTTGGACTTGCCGTAGTTGATGGAAAGAAAGTTATTGAAGTAAAAAATGCCTTAGTAAACAAAGGTCGTATTGCGCTTGAATGGCTTTCAAAAGAACATTGGGACTTCATCCTAGCTTTAGGAGATGACAAGACTGATGAAGACCTTTTTGAAGTGTTGCCTGGAACAGCCTATTCAATCAAAGTTGGGATAGGCGCAAGCAAGGCACGTTATAACCTACTTTCACAACATGACGTAATTCCTTTACTACAAAAATGTATCAAGACCGTTAGAGTCCCATTAGCAAACGACCAACCAAAAAGTGCAAGATAATTTATCTACCCTTACTTATTTTTAAGTCATAAAAAAGAAATAGGCACTATTGCCTAAAGACTATCTTTCTGAGCAGTATGCGCTATCTTAGACCCTAACATTAGAAACGTTAGGAATTGCCCTTAAGGTCTCAATTATTTTAGGTTCAACTTGTTGGTGAATAACGTAGACAGATATTGCATAACCACTTTTGCCGATTTGACGGGAATAGTTAGCACGTATATTGATGTTATTATCTGCCAGTACTTTATCGATATTAGCAAATACTCCCGGTACGTCACAGTGATGAATAAATAAAGTGTGAACCGGTTTTTCCTCTAGATCAATACTTTCGCCTGCATTAATAGCGTTAGTAAAGTCGCCACATAACAAATAGCCTGAAACTACACGTGCCATTTCGATAGCTGTTTCCCTTTGAGCCTCTATGGTGGATGCACCTAAATGAGCAGTGAAAACTACATTATCCAAATCTAAAAATTGACTCTTGAATTCTGCACCCTCACCTTTTGGTTCTTCAGCATAAACATCAATGCCTGCGCCTGCAATCCTTTTTTCTTTAAGTGCATTATAGAGTGCCTTTTCATCTACGTTTTGACCTCTGGAGGTATTAATTAGGTATGCTGTGGGCTTCATCATTGCGAGTTCTTTTTCGCCTATTATCACATCTTTGCCTCCAGTGTGAATGCTTATATAATCAGCTTTCTGGAGAACTTCTTCTTTAGAAACAAAGTTGATGCCTGATTCTATGCATGGTTTAATGTCATAGCCGATTACGTCCATTTCAAAACCCCGATGAGCAATATTAGCTAGCCTTTGGCCAATTCTACCACAGCCTAAAAGACCAAGGGTTTTATAACGCATTTCGGTACCTTGAAGTTTTGATTTTGACCACACACAGCTTTTAAGTTTAGTGTGGCATTGAGCTACATTTCTAGAAAGGCTGAGCATAAGTGCAAGTGCAAGTTCTGCTACAGCATTAGTATTACCTGATGGTGCAGATTTTACAACTACCCCATATTCGGAGGCAGCTTCTATGTCAATATTATCAACACCTACGCCTGCTCTACCAATAATTTTGAGTTTTCCTTTGGCGCCTGCTGCGATAACTTCGCGGGTAACCTTGGTGGCGCTTCGCACAATAAGTGCATCAAAATTTGCGATTTCTGCAACCAGCGCATTAGGGTCGCGTTTTTGTTTATCAGTTTCTATATCTGCTTCTTGAAATATCTGTAAGCCTTCTTTTTCTAAACCGTCATTTAATAACACTTTCATACTCAGTGACTCCTTGAAGTAATCTGGCTTCAAATTAGGTTATAGTGTGGTGAATTATAAATCAATCTGCAAAACTAATGCATAAAACTCATTGGGTCTCTTTACTGTTTGCGTTTAGAAGTTTTTGGTTTTTGTATCCTAGCAGCAACCACATTATAGAGCGATTGCCTGCGGCAGTAAGGACATTTTAATCTTCGAAGCTTACCTGAACGTAGTGATAATAATGAGCCGCCTGGAATCCAATGGTAAGTGAACTGCTTTTTACAATCTGGGCAGATTAGTCTTGATCTATAGTGTGGTCCGTAACGTGGAAGCAGGAACAGTACTGCCATTAAAGCTAATCCGACAAGGATGACAACTACGTACAGGTCTACCATGCGGGGTCAATTTCAAAAATAAGCCGAATACTTATTAATGTTTAGTTACCACCTATCTTTTTTTTGCATCACGTCTAAAATTCAACAAGTTTAGTATATTCTATACAGGAAAAAAAGAATGTTATAAGCCGTTATGCTTTTTCTATATAAGCGAGGGCTTCTTCAACATTTTGGAAACCGTATTTTATTTGACTAAACTCTTTGCGTAAAGCAATGACGTCAAGTTTGACTTGTGCAGGGGTACGTTTACCTTTGATTATTTCTAACATTAAATCGCAAAGCTGTTTAACATCTCCTTCCTTAAAGCCACGTCTGGTTATGTCTTGGAAGCCTATGCGTAAGCCACTTGGATTTTCCCTGTTGCTCTGATCATCGTAGGGTAGTAGATTCTTGTTGAGTATAATATTTGCATCTTCGAGGGCTTGTGCAATCTTATTACCGCCGCCGAAACTGCGTATATCTACAGCAATTTGGTGGCTGCGAGTGAAACCTTTGTGTTCTGCTAATACTTTAACCCCGTTTTCATATAGGTACTGACCTGCAGTCTGTGCGTTTTTAATAATTTGCGTTGCAAGGGCTTGACCGAAAAGCTTCATTTCAAGTGCAGCAATACCTAAAGCAGGAAGCCTGCCAAGATGTGTGCTAGATGCTGTAAGCGGGAAAACTGCATGTTGAATCTTCTTTATGGCTTTTTCTTGCTTAGGTGAGGTGGCATTACCTAAAATTACGCCGCCCTGCGGACCAGGGAATGTTTTATGAGTAGAAGATGTGATAAAATCTGCGCCTTCTAGTAGAGGATCTTGAAATTGACCCCCTGCAATTAAGCCTAGTACATGTGAAGCGTCATAGGCTACATATGCTCCTATTTCATCACAAACCTCTTTAAGTTCTCTTATAGGGTGAGGGAAAAGAAATAGGCTGCCACCAAATGTAACGATACCTGGTTTTGCAGCTCTAATTACATCTTTGGAGCGATCAGGGTCAATGTTAAGTTCATTTATATTATATACATGATTTATGTCGTCTAGACCTAGAATAGAGCCAGCTAATCCTGTGTAGTCATGACTTATATGAGCGCCACAACTTAAAGGAGTAACAACCATTTTACCGTTACACGTTGCGTTAGACAATCCTTTAAAGGTTGCCAAGTTAGCGTGTGTGCCTGATACTAATCGAACATCTGCCCAGCTGCATTTGAACAAGTCTTTCATGAGGTCTGTGGCAAGGTCCTCAATCTGGGACATGTATTTTTGGCCTTGATAATAGCGTTTTTTTACGTGGCCTAGAATATCGTTTTCTCCTTCCGCATAACGGCCTTCTAGATCACTGGCTAAATCTTGCATTTGTTTTACCGCAGGCGATTTAATGCCTTCGCTGGCAATCATGTTAATACATTCGTTGCTGCGGTACTGTTCATGATTACGACTTGCTTCGATTAATTTGAAAACAAGGTCTGCATAGTCTTCCATACAATAGTCCCCTGTGATACGTACCAACCGAAAGTGGCGTAGGCACTATTTAGCCCTTACTGGAAATCATGCAACTAAATTATAACTATTATTGAAGTTATGGTACCTTAAGATTTTATTATATCCCAAAAATTAAAAGAATTGTTAAGTGTGCTCTTTTTAGTTATTGTTTTTATTTGCAGCTAAACGTTCCATTATATATGCTGCTATTGAAGCTAATCCCAGTATGACCCCTAGTACAAGTAATCCCGATAATGCTGAATGCTGACCATCTGTCTGTATTGGTGATGGTTCTGGTAGATAAGTATGAATGCAAGCCACAGTTGGTACTGTTGATGCTGAAGACTCTGAAAATTCAAAGAATGTTGCTTGAACTCCTGCAAATAGTATGCTTGAAGACATAACTATAATGGCCAATGTGCCTATTAGGATTTTTTTTGAATATTTTATTTGGGTTCTTATGATTTTCATTTCCTCCCAAGCCCCCAAATGTGTTAAGTTAGTTTTTTATGGTCTTTTGCAAAAGTATGTTTGGCTGCTTGCTAACTTAAATTGACAAATCCCTGCAAAGGCGATTGTGCAAAACCTAAAATTTTTGCTCACATAAATGTCCACAGCAATTTTACATTCAACTAAAAAAACATCTTATACGTTAAGCTGTCTATCTGTATATGGCTTGATTTCGATGACTGATTTATGGCGTAAACCTTACCATGTGGTATTAGAGGTAGAAAACCGAAAATGTAGCATACTTAAACGTCTTACCGCTCATGGTCTTGAACATTTTAAGGTTGTAGATATACGTAGTTCAGATAGTAAAACTGTTAAGCATTTAATAGAATTTGACCCTGAGGAGGCAACCAAAGTAAAAAGCAAGCCTTCAGAAATCAAGGCCCTTGGCATAAAAGACGAAGCTGAAGGTAAAGCTTCTGTCTGGCTAGAAAGCGAGGGATGTGAAATATGCAACACGATACTATCTAGTGATGCATTCTTGATATCGGGAAAAAGTATTACTGGATACACCATAATGTACAGTTTTATGGTTCCAAGCTTTGAAGCATACAAGCAAATCGTTAAAACTATGGAAAAAAACGGTCTCACGGTTAACATTCTTAAAATGGGTAAATTCGAACCTCAAGAAGGTATACTTACAGAAAAGCAGGAACGCCTATTCTGGTTAGCGCTCAAAGGTGGCTTTTTTGACTATCCCCGTAAGATTGACACAATTGAGTTGGCAGCAAAACTGGGCATAAGTCCATCCACCTTATCAGAGACTATGCGCCGGGGGCTGCGTCGTTTGCTTGAAAACTACTTCAAAAACGAAGACCTAAACTCCAAATAGCTTTCCAAGCGACACAGATACTTTTAACTGTAAAGCGTTTAAAGCTGCCCATAGCGTAGCTGAGTTACTGCTAATTACAGGCTTTTTTAATTGAGTTTCAAGCGTATTTATTACTGAGAATGTAGCAAAGTTGGTGCAGCTAACAAAAATTGCATCCGCAATATTAGAGTTTGCCTTCCTAGCTAAGGTGGCTGCCTTGGTTGCAGAAAGATTGCCAATTTCTAAATTATCTATAAGATTTAACGTTTCTACTTTAGTAATTTCAAAACTGTTTTGGGCAAGAAAATCAATTTCTTTTTTATTTATTTCATCAATGTATGGAGTTACGAGTGCAACTTTTTTGGCGCCGACTTTCCTAAGTGAATCTACAACAGCACCAGAAGTAACCACTGCTGGACAATTACACACTTTAATGATCTTTTTTGCTATTGCTGCATCATGATCTTTACCTTTAATTAAGCTGCCTGAAGTGCACGCAAACACTACTGCATCCACGCCAGCATCGTTTAGCAGCATCGAAGTAGTTTCTATATGTTTTTCCATAGCCGAAAGCCCCTCAACTGTTACATTATTGAGGGGAATTCGGGTAAAATGCAAACTTACTTTTGTATTTTGTAACGCATTGGAGAACTCTTGTTCCACCAAAGTATTTGATGAAGGTACAATTACACCTAACCGTTTCATGCTTCGATTATGAGAGTTTGCCAATATTTCACTATTTTCCTTAAATCTATAAATATTAATAACTATTTTTTGGCTGTAACGCATGTGATCTGCACAGCATAGTTTTTATTAAATTAACCTCCTATTCCCGGACAATAGCGATAAATAACCATTGAGTTAAAATTTGAATTATTTATTTTCTATTCAATCAAGTCATAATTTTATGAGATGTTCTTTTTGGAAAAATGTTGCTATATCAACATATGCTCTTTATTTACAATACTATTTTTCTAATTAGTTCTTTCAAATTGCTCTATAGTGACCTAAATTTTAAATACAAAAAACTAACCGCAGAAAAGAATAGCTTTAGTTGTGTAGCCGTTAAAGACAAGATTTTTGCTATAGAAAGATAATTTTTAATATGAATAGTAATTTTTTAATTTAAAAGCAAAATTTTCTAAAAAGAAATGCACAGCTTGTACAAACAAAAATGTTAAATTTGCTGATGATGTTTAATCTGTTGGGCAAGCCCGCTGTTGATTGCATAGCAGTTTCTAAAATTTAAAATTTCCCTGATATATTCGGGGCAATAGCTAAGTGGGCCCCAAACCATATCCATATCAAGGAGTAAAATAGTATGAGTAATCCTCAATCTCAATCCCAACTTCAAACTCCAAATCAAATGTTCTGTTGGCAATGTGAACAAACCGCTAGAGGTCAAGGCTGTTCAACATTTGGCGTTTGCGGTAAAACCCCTGAAGAATCTAACCTCCAAGACTTACTGATATACGTGCTACGTGGGCTTTCACAAATAATGCTTGAAGCACGCAAAAACGGGATAACCGATGAACAAACAGATGTCTTCATAGCTGAAGCTACATTTGCAACACTAACTAACGTAAATTTTGATCCGGATCGAACTATACAATACATAAACTGGGCCGTCCAAGCGCGTGAACGACTAAAACCAAAAATTGCAGCCAAAGGAGGTAAAACCGACTTCGGCACACCAACAAATCTATCATTGGCAGACACCAAAGAAGGCATGGTCCAACAAGGCAAACAATATGGTATACTTAATGACCCAGCACCTAACGAGGATGTACGCGGACTCCACTGGCTTGTAACATATGGTGCCAAAGGTGTCTCAGCTTACGCATATCACGCCTACAGACTTGGTAAAAAAGATGATAAAGTATTTCAATTCATCGAAGAAGGTCTAGCAGCGGCACTAGATCAATCACTAGGTGTTAACGACTTTGTAGGTTTAGCTCTTAAATGTGGCGAAATAAATATCCGCGCCATGGAACTTCTTGATGCAGGAAACACTGAAGCATTTGGACATCCTGAACCCACTAAAGTACCACTAGGTCCAAAAGCCGGTAAAGCAATCCTAGTTTCAGGGCACGATCTAAAAGACTTAGATGAACTATTAAGACAAACAATGGGCAAAGGCATTAACGTCTATACACACGGTGAAATGCTTCCTGCACACGGCTATCCTAAACTAAAACTTTATCCGCACTTCTATGGCCACTATGGAACAGCATGGCAAAACCAACAACGAGAATTTGCAGAATTTCCCGGACCAATATTAATGACAACAAACTGTATCCAGAAACCTGCAGAAACATATAAAGAAAATATCTACACCACAGGACCAGTTGCTTGGCCTGGCGTCACACATATCGCCGGTGAAGATTTCACTCCAGTAATAAACAAAGCGCTATCTATGCCTGGCTTTCCACTAGACCACCCCGGAAAAACTGTGATGGTAGGATTCGCACATAACGCAGTACTAAATGTAGCTGGTACTGTAATTGATGCAGTCAAAAAAGGACAAATAAAGCATTTCTTCCTCGTTGGAGGATGCGACGGAGCAAAACCTGGACGCAGCTACTATACTGAGTTCGTTGAAAAAGCACCTAAAGATACAATTATACTAACTCTTGCATGTGGCAAATTCCGATTCTTTGATAAAGATTTAGGTGAAATCGGCGGCATACCCAGATTACTCGATATAGGTCAATGCAACGATGCATATTCTGCCGTTGTTATTGCACAGGCGCTATCAAAAGCATTCGGTGTAGGATTAAACGAACTACCTTTGTCAATGATTCTTTCATGGTACGAACAAAAAGCCGTCTCAATACTGCTATCATTACTATACTTAGGTGTCAAAAACATCCGATTAGGACCAAGCTTGCCCGCCTTCATTACTCCAAACGTACTCAAAGTACTCATCGATAACTTCAATATAATGCCTATCAAAACACCTGATGAAGACCTCAAAGCGATACTAGGCTAAAAATAAAAATAATAGACACAACAAAAGCCGTTTTCTTTTTTTATTTTTTCTTA